>JAYUHM010000138.1:0-12594 GCA_043766985.1 Polaromonas sp. | reverse complement strand
GTACACCCAGCGTCGCCAGCCTGCGGGGGCGTGGTCATGATGGTCGTCGTGGCCACCTGTAGTGACGTGGCCGTGGTTGTCTAAAACTGCGCTCATATTTTGTCCTTCGGGTTCTGTATAGAAGTGAAGTTAATTTAAAATTTATTTGCGTGCTGACTTGACGTCAGCGGGTTGCACGATTTGACCAGTCTTGTTAGACCAATTGTTTTTGGTAAACGAAATCACCGCTGCAAGTTCTGTGTCCGATAGCTGCTTCCATGCAGGCATCGCGCCGTTGTTTTGACCGTTAAGCAGTACGCTGATCTGCTTGCCTTTGTCGGCGTCTAGCACTACAGCGGCACCGTCCAGCGGCTTGATTGGGCCCGCGCCCTTGCCGTTGGCTTGGTGGCAGGCAGCGCAGTTGGCGTTGTAGACTTTTTCGCCGCGCTTGGTAATGTCGTCCAGTGTCCACACTTTAGTAGGATCGTCGGCTTTGGCTGCCAGCTTTTTCTTCTCGCCATCTACCCACTTACTGTAATCTTCGGCGCTCACCACTTTCACGTGGATGGGCATGTAGGCGTGCTCTTTACCGCACAGCTCTTGGCACTGGCCGTGGTAATCGCCAATTTTTTCGGCGCGAAACCAGGTGTCGCGCACAAAGCCAGGAATCGCATCTTGTTTGATACCAAATGAAGGCACAGCAAAGGCGTGGATCACGTCATTGGCGGTGGTGATGATACGGATTTTTTTGTCCACCGGCACCACCATCGGGTTGTCTACCTTGAACAGGTAGTCGTCAGGCACCACGGTGCCTTTGGGCAAACCGGTGTTGGACAGCTCGCGATGGGTGTTGTCCAGCGTGGAGATGAAGCCAATGCCTTCGCCCTCGCCCTTGATGTAGTCATAGCCCCATTTCCACTGGTAACCGGTGGCTTTGATGGTGACATCGGCGTTGGTGGTGTCTTTTTGCGCGACCAGTACTTTGGTGGCAGGCAAGGCCATGCCGATGACGATCAGGAAGGGCACGATGGTCCAGCCAATTTCGACCCACAATGGCTCGGCCAATACCTGCGCCTTGTGGCCTACCGATTTGCGGTGCTTCCAGATGGAATAAAACATCACGCCAAACACGGCCAGGAAGATGACGATACAGATGATCATCATGAACCAGTGCAGCCAATGCTGCTCGGCGGCAATCTTGGTAACGGGTGCTGGCAAGTTGAGCTGCCAATTGGCGGGGCCACCGGGTAGATCGTTGACCGCATAAGCCGCGCTGCTTACAGCCACGCCGGCGCCAAGAGCCAAATTTTGTAGCAGGTTGTGCAACGTGCTGGAGATGCTTTTCACCTTGTTCACTTCTGTATGCCTCAAATCAACGTCAATAAAAAAATTCTTCACTCCGGGCTGCGAACCGCTACCTAAGCTGTCCGCAACGCCATCCGTATCTCTTTGGCCAGTACCGAGCGCAACTCAGGGCGAATATGCCGCCCAATTTGTACGCTCTGGCCCTGGCCTGACAGCTCGATCAACGATCTGTCATCCCTGCGTGGCTCTACCCTCACCCACTCGCGGTTGAACTCGGCACGCAGCAATTTACCTGCGTTGGTTTGTTCCACCACCAGTTGGCTTCCCTGCAAGACGATGCGTTCGCCGTCCGTCGCATGCCGGGCGTAGATCAAAAATGCCGCGCCCACCATTACCAGCTCAAGCCAGGCAAACGGCATGATCATCGTTGCGCCGTGCAGCCAAAAGCCCCCGGCGATCGCTAAAGAGACCACACACAGGGACACATACAGCCAGCCCAATTGCGCAGGCGTTACCGAGCAGTTACGCAGCAGCCTCCAATGGATTTGCTGGTCTGACACGGTAGCTAATCGAAAACCAAAATCTGGCACGGACAGAGTTTCACATCAATCTCTCAAAACTTGCCGTTGAAACCGTTCGTTGACAACGGGCAAACTTTGAAAGTGGCGTGGGAACATACCCAAAATTCTTGCAACTTGGTATTGTAGCGCGGGTTGACCCTAGGCACGCCGCAGTCGGGTACCTTTTCAGGGCGCCACAGCGCCTATTTGGCTCCCGGCCTACCCTGGGCCAACATGGCCCGCATGTCTTGCATCGACACGGCTGACTGCGAACTGACTTTAATGCGCGGCGTAGGTTTGTAGGCATGGCCGTAAATCACCTCAAACGTGAGCGAGATGCCGCCGCCTTCGTTGGCTGCCGCCATTTGCGCACCCATGGCTGCCTCCAGCCGCTGGCGGTAGCCACGCCCGCGCAGCCCCGCAAAGCGCTGCGGATGCAGGTTGCGCCCCAGCCCGCGCAGCTCTTGCAGGGCACGCTCTGGCGTGGCAAAGCGCAGCACAATGCGCTCCATGTCCATCACCGGCTCAGCAAAACCGGCCTGCACCAGCATATCGCCCCAGTCGTGCATATCGGTATAGGTGTGGCTGCAAGGCCCCAGGCCCAGAGCGTCGTATACCTTTTGCAGCTCGCCTACAGTATCTGGGCCCAAGCACGAAAACATCAAAAATCCGTCTACCGCCAGCGCGCGGTGCCACTGCTGTATCAGCGCCAGCGGGTCGGCCTGGGTGTGCAGCAGCATATTGGCCCACACCAGTTGCGCTGTGCCATCAGCGGGTGCCCCGGCGTGCACCGCAGGGCCAGTCCAGCGGGTGGGATTCCAAAAGGGTTTAGCTACCGATTTAATAGCAGCTTGTGCTATGTCCTGTTGGGCTTGCACCATAAAACATGCTGCATTCGGGTAGCGGGCAGCGATTTTCTGGTGGGTTTGCAAACCGCCCTGCACTGGCGCCCAATGGGCCCACGCGGCCGGTGCTTGCTTGATCCACTGCAATCGGTCTTGCATGCGCGTGCCCACCTCTTCGTGCAGCCAGGGCGCAGCCAGAATGGCAAGCTGCTCACTGCGCTGCGCCCAATGCGCGGCGGCAGTGGGGTCGATAGTGGGGGGGCGGTGGTCAGTCATGGCGGCAAGGCGTTGGAAACGGGGGTAGATAAGCCGGGCGGGCTGTGCAGCGAGTATATTGGTGCGCCACCCAACCCCGACGCACTCCATGTTTACCCGCCTGCTTGCCCACACCGCCCGCGCCCTGCCCAGCCAATGCGCGGTGTGCCGCAGTTGGGGGTTCGAGCAGGTGTGTCCGGCCTGCACCAGCCGTTTTTCCAGCGCCACGCTGCGCTGCGCTACCTGCGCGTTGCCGCTGGCCGGTTCGGCCAGCCATTGCGGCGAGTGCCTGCTCAACGCCAGTGCACTGGATGCTTGCCTGGCCGCCGTGGACTATGGCTACCCGTGGGACGGTCTGCTAGCGCAACTTAAGTTCAAAGGCCAGCACGGCGCCGGCGCTGACGCGGCGGTAGCCCGCGCTTTGGCCCAGACCATGCGGCCGCAGGCAGCGATTCAAACCGCGATAAGGGACGCCGACTTTGTGGTGCCGATCCCCCTGTCACCCTCGCGGCTGCAGCAACGCGGCTTTAACCAAGCGCTGGAAATTGCCAAGCACTTGCTGCGCCCAAGCCACGACTGGCCCCACCCGGGCTCGGCCAAATTGCACCCCCAGTTGTTGTTGCGCATTCGCGACACTACAGCGCAAACTGGGCTGCCCCGCGCCGAACGCCTGCGCAATATGCGCCACGCCTTCGCGGTAGAGCCCTTGCACGCGGCGCGCCTGCGCGGGGCCAGCATCGTGCTGGTCGACGACGTCACCACCACCACCGCCACCCTGTGTGCAGCGGCGCTGGCCCTGCGTAGCGCAGGCGCGGCACGGGTGGTGGGCGTGGTATTTGCCCGCACGCCAGCCCCGGGCTGACATAACCCTTTGGCGGGCTATAATGGTGGGCTTTGCTGACATCATCCTCAAACCACTAGGAACACCAAAATGGCATCTACCAAGCCCAAGAAAAAGAACCCGCGCCTCGCGTCGGGCCGCAAACGCGTTCGCCAGGACGTGAAAATCAACGCAGCCAATACCTCGCTGCGCTCCAAATACCGCACCGCGGTGAAGAACGTGGAAAAAGCGGTTGTCGCTGGCGACAAGGCCAAAGCCACCGAACTCTTCGCCAAAGCGCAAGCCATTGTGGACACCGTTGCTGACAAAGGCATCTTCCACAAAAACAAAGCCGCTCGTGATAAGAGCCGCCTGTCAGCCAAGGTGAAAGCCTTGGCCCTCGCGAAGTAACACGAGCTCGCACTGCGCGCTCAGCTCCGCAACCCCAAGCCCTGACTGGTTCGCCAGTCAGCCGTTTGATCTGGGTGCGCTGTCAGTAAAGCAAAAAAGCAAAAAGCCGTCGCAAGACGGCTTTTTTATTGGCGGCGGCGAAGAAGCTGCCTTAAAGCGCTGATGGGGTAAGACGTGGTGGGACAGATGCTGGGGCCGTTGCGGCTTCGGGCAGCAAACAAGCCTCCACCACCTGCAAGCCGTTATCCCGCGCAAAGTTCATCACAAAATCCCAGGCCATCACCTCGGCATCCTTCAAGTCGTGGTGCACCACCACGCATTTGGTATCGCCCAAGTTGGTAGGCAGGCACCACTCCGAATAGCCTAAATGCGACCCCGGCACGGCGCCGCCCGGGCGAAACTGGCTCATTACGCCGCACAGCCGCTCGGCCCAGTCGCTGGGGCGAAAGTGCTTGCCGTCTTTGGTGACGCCTTGGATAAAGACTTGTTTGGAGCTAGGGGTGGCCATAGTGTTAGGGGACTGGGTGCTGCCTTAGGATCGCCATTGCTGCACCGCACAAGTATTCTATCTTATATAAGACCTGAGCTCTGGTAAACCCGTGGTATGGCTGCGCAACGTCTGCATGACCGCGCATGGCAGTCATGCAAAAGCATCGCTAACGGCACGCGCCAAAGCCATGCGCTGCGCCTAAAATAAAGCATCGACGGCTCGGCACCAGTGCTTGGCCATTTTGTTTTTTGAGCTTATGCGTTTGGAAAAACCCACCATGACCGCCACCGTAGCCACCGCGACCCACCAGCCCCATGTGATGAACACCTATGGCCGCCTGCCCATTGCGCTGTCGCACGGCCAGGGCTGCCGCGTCTGGGACGTCAACGGCAAGACCTACCTTGACGCGCTGGGCGGCATCGCCGTCAACACCCTGGGCCACAACCACCCCAGGCTGGTGCCCGCGCTGCAAGACCAGATCAGCAAAATCATCCACAGCAGCAACTACTACTACTGCCCCAATGCCGAAAAGCTGGCCGCCAAACTGGTGGAGTTCAGCGGCCTGACGAATGTGTTTTTCTGCTCCACCGGGCTGGAGGCCAACGAAGCTGCCTTGAAGCTGGCGCGCAAATTTGGCCATGACAAAGGCATTGATCGTCCCGAGATCGTGGTGTACGAAAAAGCCTTCCACGGCCGCAGCATCGCCACCCTGTCCGCCACCGGCAATGAGAAAATCCAAAAGGGCTTCGGTCCCTTGGTAGGCGGCTTTATCCGCGTGCCGGTCAACAATATCGAGGCATTGAAAAAGGCCACCGAAGGCAATAAAAACGTCGTCGCCGTGTTCTTTGAAGCCATCCAGGGCGAAGGCGGCGTGAACCCCTTTCACATGGACTACCTGCGTGACGTGCGCAAGCTGTGCGACGAGCGCGACTGGCTGTTGATGATCGACGAAGTGCAATGCGGCATGGGCCGCACCGGTAAATGGTTTGCCCACCAATGGGCGGGCATCAAGCCTGACGTGATGCCGCTGGCCAAGGGCCTGGGCTCGGGCGTGCCCATAGGCGCGGTGGTAGCTGGCCCCAAGGCTGCCAACATCTTTGCCCCAGGCAACCACGGCACCACCTTCGGCGGCAACCCGCTGGCCATGCGCGCAGGGGTAGAAACCATCCGCATCATCGAAGAAGACAACTTGCTGGAAAACGCCTTTTTGGTAGGCGGCTACTTTAAAGCCGCCTTGACGCGCGAACTGGCAGGCGTAGCCGGCGTGAAAGACATTCGCGGCAGCGGCCTGATGATAGGGGTAGAGCTCACCAAACCGTGTGGCGCGCTGGTAGGCCGCTGCGCCGACGCGGGGCTGCTGATCAGCGTTACTGCGGATACGGTGATTCGCATGGTGCCGCCGCTGATTTTGACCCAGGCCGAAGTGGACGAGATGGTGGCTATCCTGGTGCCGCAAATCAAACAAATTTTGAGCGAAGCATGAAGCAAGCCCTTAAACACTACCTCCAGTTCAACGACCTCACGGCCGACGAATACCTGCACATCTTCGCGCGCGCCACCGAGATCAAGCGCAAGTTCAAGGCCTACGAAAAATACCACCCGCTGGCCGACCGCACGCTGGCGATGATTTTTGAGAAAGCCTCTACCCGTACCCGGGTGAGCTTTGAGGCCGGCATGTACCAGCTAGGCGGCAGCGTGGTGCACCTCACCACCGAAGGCAGCCAGCTAGGCCGGGCCGAGCCGATAGAAGACAGCGCCAAAGTCATCAGCCGCATGGTCGACATCGTGATGATCCGCACCTTTGAGCAAACCAAGATCGAAGCCTTTGCATCGTGCAGCCGCGTGCCCGTCATCAACGGCCTGACCAACGAGTTTCACCCCTGCCAGATCATGGCCGACATTTTTACCTTTGAAGAGCAGCGCGGCAGCATCAAAGGCAAAACTGTGGCCTGGGTGGGCGACGGCAACAACATGGCCAACACCTGGCTACAGGCCGCTGCCATTCTGGGTTTCAAGGTCAATGTCAGCACGCCACGTGGCTACGAGATTGACCCTAAATTATTAGGCAATCTGGGCTTGAGCCCAACAAAATATAGCACAAGCAGCTATCAATTTTATAGTAATCCCATGGACGCCTGCAAAGACGCCCACCTGGTCACCACCGACGTATGGACCAGCATGGGCTTTGAAGCCGAGAACGCCGCACGCAAAGTCGCCTTCAACGACTGGTGCGTCAGCCAAACCATGATGCGCGCCGCCCAGCCAGACGCCCTCTTCATGCACTGCCTGCCCGCCCACCGAGGCGAAGAGGTAGCCGCCGAAGTCATCGACGGCCCACAAAGCGTGGTGTGGGACGAAGCCGAGAACCGCATGCATGTGCAGAAGGCGCTGATGGAGTATTTGCTGCTGGGTAAGGTGTAGTAGCGCAGCTACACCCAGTTGGCCGCCAACACAGGCTGCAAAGTAGTGGCGTAGTTAGCTGGCAAGGTAGTCACCCCTGCAGCAGGTGGCGTAAACCCGGCCATGGCACTCACCAAGTTTTGCACCTGGCTGTCCAGCAGGGTTTTGCCGTCCCCCGACTTGAACTGCTCCACATGGTATTGGCTACCAAGGTACCAGTTGCTCATGACAAACTTGTCTGTGGTACCAATGATGCTCACCTCCAAGTTGTTGCCCACCTTGGTAAACCACAGCTGGTTATTAGCCACCGTTGCGTCAAACCGGGCTATGTCGGTATTGCCTATCGTGGTGTCGTTCTCCGTCACGGTATCAATCCCGTAGCCTCGGCCTAGCAGATAGGTATCGCTGCCTGTCCCACCTACCAAGCTGTCCGCCCCCGCCTTGCCATCCAAGGTGTCATTGCCAGCACCACCCGTCAAGGTGTTGATGCCACTATTACCGGTCAACAAGTTATCTTGGGTATTGCCTGTACCGTTGATAGCCGTCGCACCCGTCAAAGTCAGGTTCTCCACATTAGCCGCCAAGGTATAAGTCACGCTGGCTTGCGCCGTGTCTGTACCTTCGTTGAGGTTTTCGGTAATCACATCACCAATGTTGTCCACCACATAGGTGTCGTTGCCCAAGCCACCCAGCAGCTTGTCGGCCCCGGCCTGGCCGTCCAGCGTGTCGTTACCTGCACCACCGGTTAGGGTGTTGATGGCACTGTTGCCTATCAGCAGGTTGTCTGATGCGTTGCCTGTGCCGTTGATAGCGGTGGTGCCGGTTAGGGTAAGGTTCTCCACCTCGGCTGCCAGCGTCCATGCTATGGCGCTTTGCACAGTATCTGTACCGCCCCCTGCTAGTTCAATAGTGGTGTCACCAGCCGACACTATGTAAGTGTCGTTACCAGCGCCCCCCGTCAATACATTGATACCCGAATTGCCTGTCAACACGTTGTCCAGTGCGTTGCCGGTAGCGTTAATGGCGTTAGTGCCAGTAAGTGTCAGGTTCTCCACATTGGCGGCCAGTGCATAGGTTACGCTGGACTGCACCAAGTCAACCCCCTCATTGAGATTTTCGGCTACTACGTCGGCAGTGTTGTCTACCACATACGTGTCGTTGCCAGCACCACCTATCATGGTGTCCGCACCCGTGCCGCCACTTAAGGTATTAGCTGCGCTGTTGCCAGTCAGGGTGTTGTTCTGGGTGTTGCCAGTGCCGTTGATGGCCGTAGTGCCTGCCAAGGTCAAGTTCTCTACGTTAGTGCCCAAGGTATACGTCACGCTAGTCAACACAGTATCTGTACCCTCATTAAGGTTCTCGGTGATCACATCGCCCGTGTTATCCACCACATAGGTGTCGTCACCCAAACCGCCCAGTAATTTATCGGCCCCGGCCATACCATCAAGCCTGTCATTGCCCGCACCACCAGTCAGCGTGTTGATGGCGCTGTTGCCAGTTAACACATTGTCCAATGCATTTCCGGTACCGTTGATGGCAGTGGTACCCGCAAGCAACAAGTTCTCTACGTTGGCCCCCAGCGTGTAAGTGATGCTTGATTGCACACCATCAATGCCCTCGTTTAACAACTCGGTCACTACGTCAGTAGCGCTGTCTACCACGTAAGTGTCATTACCAACACCGCCGCGCATGTTGTCGTTGCCCGCCCCACCGTTCAGGGTGTCGTCGCCAGCGCCGCCTACCAGCACATCGTTACCAGCCAAACCATTCAGCGTGTCATTGCCCGTACCACCTGTCAATGTATCTACACCCGCCGTACCATTCAATACCAGGTTGCGAACAGACACCACCACATCAAAAACGTCGGATGCCGACCTATCGAACGAGTCGCTAGCAGTAACTTTGATACTCACGGTACCCAGCAAATCTGGGTTGCCGCTCAAGGTACGCGTCACGGCATCGAAGCTTAACCACCCAGGCAGCGCACCGCCATCGGCCAGGGTGGCACTGTATGTGAGGGTGTCGCCAATGTCTGGGTCCGTAAAGGCACCCGCTGGCACCACGTAGTTAAAAGCCACGCCTTGGGCTGCAGCATAGTCTGCAACGGGGCTGACGAGCGTAGGCGCATGGTTGTTATTAAAAGCGTCAACCATGGTTTGAATTGCCGCTTGATCCAGCACGAGACCGCTACCAAACTCTATGCGATCAATTTTGTGGTCTAGCGTTACGCCGTTACTCAGCGTACTAGCAGCAAAGTAGTCGGTAAAAGTTACTTGGTCTGTCGTGCCAATAATTTTAAGAATCAAGTTATTGCCAGACTGGCTTAGCGTGATGCTTGAATCATAAATATCGTAATCCGTAAAACTCAGCGTATCTATAGCATCCAAGCTGTCCAGGCTCTCAATAGTCTCTTGCCCAAAATTTCGACCAAAAAAATACACATCATTACCAGCACCACCATTCAATGTGTCATTGCCCTCCCGGCCCCTTAGCGTGTCATTGCCAGCATCGCCAAACAGCTGGTCGTTACCAGCACCGCCATAAATAACATCATCTCCGTTACCCCCATGCACAGTGTCGTCCCCGTCGCCACCGTCCAGCGAAGCATCATTGCCATCACCGCCAAAAATCTGATCATCGCCTGCATCACCCCCTATCCTGTCAGCACCCGCACCACCAGACAACACATCGTTACCCAGCCCACCGTACACCCAGTCATTTCCCGCACCTGCGTCAATCACATCATTGGCGTTGCCACCATTGATGTAGTCCACATCGTTAATATCAATAGACCAGGTCGTACCGTCTGCAAAGTTTATGCTGTCTATCGAAGGCTCCAGCACATTGAAAAAATTATTGATCAGCACCGAGTCACTGGTGCCATTAATGCTAACCAGCAGACCATCACCATGGGTCGAGGTAGGGATTGACACTACTTGACGAGACAACGTCAGGTCTGAGAACACCACCCCAGCGCCCAGCACCAGTGCGTCATGGCCACCGGCCCCATACCCGCCATAAATGTCAGAGTCAGTTATTTGGTCTGCGCCAGACCCCCGGCCAAACAGGTACACGTCATTTCCGCTGCCCCCGCTTAAATAATCATTTCCAGCGCCCCCATCCAGCACGTCATTGCCACTGCCGCCCAAAAGCATGTCATTGCCATCGCCACCGTACAGCAAGTCATCGTCTGCATAGTTAGGGTATTGCTGAACAATAAAGTCCGACCCATAGGCGTCGCCAAACAGCAGGTCGTCCCCAGCCCCGCCCAGCAAGGTGTCTTTACCCACGCCGCCGATCAAATAGTCGTTACCATCGCCGCCATCCAGGTAGTCATTGCCGTGCAATTGCACGTCTACCAAGCCGCGATCTGCATCGCCATATAGCGTGTCTGCCCCCGCACCGCCATATATCGTGTCGGCCCCTGCACCGCCAGCAAACTGGTCGGCACCCACCCCACCCGTCAGCACATCATCCGCCGCCATGTTGGCCAACAGCTTGTTAGCGATGATGCCTGCGTCCCACACGGTGCCGTCAGCAAAAATAATCTGCTGTTGGTAGCTGGCTATAGAACCAAAAAACTGGCCAAACATGTAGCCATTGAGCATCAGCGTGTCGGTGGTACCCGCAATGTGTAGCTCAATCGCTGCGTAGTTACCCGTGGAGCTGTCGTAGGCCTGCCTTACCAGCACGTCCGCAGGCAACACACCGGGCTCCAGGCGTACAGTATTCGAGGTGTAAGTGCCGCGGTATTTGCCAAAATCGCTAACCAAATCTTGCCCATACCCACGCCCAAACACAAAGGTGTTGACACCTTCACCACCCACCAGTACGTCATTGCCCGCGCCACCGTCCAGCCTGTCTGCACCTGCATCGCCGTAAAGGTTGTCGTCGCCACCGCCGCCCATAAGTATGTCATCGCCTGCGCCGCCCAACACTAGATCATTGCCAGTTCCTCCATCAAAACTATCCGCTCCATCGCCGCCGTCCATGGTGTCGTTGCCCAGCCCACCCAGCAGCGTGTCGTTGCCGTTATTGCCATACATAGTGTCGTTGTCATCGCCGCCGCTAAGCAGGTCGTTACCGTTGCCTCCGTAGAGTGCGTCCGCACCCGCCCCGCCGGTAATGTTGTCATTGGCGTTGGTGCCCGTCAAGTTGTCTGCACCTGCTGTACCTGCAAACAGCTGAGCCTGGATGGCCGCCAGGTTCCACACCGTGCCGTTGGCATACTGTATCTGCTGTAAGCCGTTGTACGAGTTGACCGGATTGTTGCCATAGAAGAAGCCGTTGATGGTGATGGTGTCGGTACTGCCTGCTATGGCCACTTGCAGGGCGTTGCCCCCTAGCTGGGTGTCGTAGACCTGGCGCAGCACGATCTCGCTGGGCAGGATGCCAGCCTTGATTTGCAAGGTGTTCAGCTTGTCTGCCGTGCTGTCGATGGTGAACGTGATCACGTCTTGCCCGTCGCCTCGGCCAAACAGGTACACGTTGTTGCCCAGCCCGCCGTTTAAGGCGTCGTTGCCTGTCCCGCCGTCCAGCGTGTCGTTGCCGTTGCCGCCACTGAGTGTGTCGTTGTCTGCCCCGCCATAAATTAAATCATCACCATTGCCGCCGTTCAGCGTATCGCTACCCGCCTGCCCGTCTAGCAGGTCATTACCGTCGCCGCCTGCAAAAGTATTGGCGGCAGCATCGCCGGCATAGGCATCATCATGGGCAGTGCCTGCGCTGGCGATACCCGTGTAAAAATCGTAACCTACTTCTACAAATGCACTGCGAATATCCGCTTCTGCCACACCGCGCTGAAGCAACGCGCGTAGCTGATCGCTGCCGTTCCAGCCCATACCGTTCAGCATGCTGCCAGACGTTCGCTGCAAATCCATCACCACCATGGCGCCCTCATGGGCGTTGGCCACCAGGCCTGCGGCCAACGCTGTGTTTAATCGGTCAAAATTGAAACTAATACCCGTATCGGTAATCGATAAATCCACCATGTCAAAATATTTACCCAGCCGCAGCGTTGGCATCAGGTTGGCCGTCGCATCGTCCACAATGCGGTTCCACAAGGTGTCGACGTGCGCTGCGCCGCCCGGCGGCGTGGGAATGGTCACCCGGATGTAGCCCGCTTGGCTAGACACAAAAGCATTGCGGTTCTCATACAAAATTTGCGAAAGTGGCACCCACACCTCAACAGCAACACTGCCTGTACCACCGGCATTTGGCCGCACAACATAGTTGGTCGCATCCCCCAATACCTGCCCCCAGTTCAAAAACGTATACCCCGTAAACGCCTCATACGCATGCACCCGCTCCAGCCCACCCACCATGCGCTCGCGCATGGCATCGAACTTGGTTTGCTCGGTGGCTGATAGCGCGGCCCTGAAGGCATCGCGCGTGGCATCGCTGCCCTTAATGGCTACATTCATCCAGCCCGCTTCCTGCGCATCCAGGGGGTCGCTCATGATCAGCCCATAGCCATTGGCCAGGGCCTGGTCGCTGGCGCTGGCGTAGCCGCTGTCGTTGCCCCATTGG
>JAYUHM010000137.1:0-30935 GCA_043766985.1 Polaromonas sp. | reverse complement strand
CGTTAACGACTGCATTGATCAACGCCTAGCCAATTTTGGAGCTCCTGTGGAGTGAACTGGACTCGGCTAAATCGTTCTGCCGCCCAGACTCCTAGGTTGAATCGTCCTGGGCGCGTGTAGGATGGAAATAGCATTAGCGCTCTTGCATCTAGCCCATTACCCAAGGATTTCCCTATGACTATTCGCCTCTCCCTCATCGCCACCGTATGCGCCGTAGTCGTGGCGGGCTGCGCTGGCATGGCATCCGCCCCTGCCAGCGGCAAGCGCGAGCTGATGATTGTGGCCAACGACGAGAAGCAGTCTTGGGACGCCACCGGCAAGGTCGTCTTGAGCGCCGCTGGGCGCGACACGCTGTCGATCATCGATATTGGTACCGACCCACTGGCGCCTAAGATCATTGCCAATTTGCCCTTGCCCAACACCATTGCCGGGCCACCCGTTAACCTGGCCATCACGCCCGACGAGACCATTGCCATTGTGGCCAATTCGCTCAACGTGGTGAGCGAAAACGGCGTCTTAAAGCAGGTGCCAGACAACCGCCTGTGGGTGATCGACCTGACCACCAACCCACCCAAGCTGATTGACACGGTCATCGTCGGCAAGCAGCCCTCGGGCTTGTCCATCAACCGCGCAGGCAACATGGCATTGATTGCCAACCGCGCCGACAACTCGGTGAGCGTGATGCGCATTACCGGTAAAAAGGTAGAGTTAATTGACACCGTTGCCATGGGCGAATCGGTAGCGCATGTGCGCTTCACGCCGGATGGCAAGCGCGCTGTCGCAGCCAAGTTTCCGAACCACAAAATTGCTTTCCTGGAAATAGCGGGTGAGAAGGTGACCTACAACAAGCTGGACATACCCGCTGGCCTGTGGCCTTACAACGTAGACGTCACGCCGGACGGCAAACTGGCGTTGACGGCTGACAACGGCAACTCCGGCGCGGCAGACGGCCACGTGGACACGGTGAGCGTGATCGACATTGAAGCCAACCCACCCCGCGTGATCGACAAAATTGTGGTCGGCGACGCGCCTGAAGGCTTGGCCGTCAGCCCTACCGGAAAATTGGCCGTGGCGGTGCTGCTCAAAGGCAGCAACTCGGCTACCAATGCAGCCTACTACAACCGCAATGCGTCGGTGGTGGCCTTGAAAATAGACGGCAAAAAGGTGACGCGCGGCAACGAAGTGGATGTGCGCGGCCTGCCTGAAGGCGCGGTGTTCAGTGCCGATGGCCGCTACCTCTACGTGGGTAACTTCATCGACCAGGACATCAGCATCTTGCGCGTGGACGGTGATCAACTGGTCAACACCGGCAAGTCATTGCAGTTGCCGGGCCACCCGGCAGCCATGCGCGGCAAGCACACACACTGACCGAAAACCTTGGCGCTTAGCCGGCGGCTTGCAAGCGCGAGGCGCTGTGCAAACCCATCACGCCGATAAGAATCAGCGTGATGCTGACCAGTTTGAGTGCCGTGCCAGGTTCTTTGAAAAAGTAAATGCCAATAAACGCGGTGGCTACCGTGCCCACGCCGGACCACACCGCGTAGGTAATGCTCAGGTCTAGCGTTTTGGTGGCAAAGGTGTTACAAGAGAACGCCAGGCTGTAGAAGACAAACATCAGTACTGACGGCACCAGGTTGGTAAAGCCGTGCGACAGCTTCATGCAGGTGGTGCCCACCACCTCAAAAGCGATGGCCACCGACAGCAGGGCCCAAGCCTGGTTCAGGCTGGGGGTGAACGAGAGTAAGGAGTTGATCAAGATGTAGGGCAGTCTAAAACTATTCCATCATTGTCCCCGATCCCACCGTGTCTCTTACACCAGATAACGAAATATCCATTCGCAAGTACCGCAACAAGGCGGCGCATTACGACGCTTCCGCCGAGTTCACCATGCCGCTGCGCAAACGCACCATTGCCTTGCTGGGGTTAAAACCGGGCGATGTGGTGCTGGATGTAGGCGCCGGCTGCACGCAGGTGTGGCACACCTGCGCCCGCGCCGAAGACGTGGTGCTGCCAGGGAAGGTGGATGCCATTTTGTTTAACTACGTGCACGATATCTCGCGCACGCCCGAGGCCATTGCCCACATCGTGCAGCAGGCCAAACCCGGTGCACGCGTGGCCATGGCGGGCATGAAGTTCTTTCCCTGGTGGACGGGGCCGCTCAACCTGCTGGCCTGGTCTAAAAATCGCCCTTACAACGCCAAGGCTACTGACCTGTGGGCCCCATGGGACATTGTGCAGAGCCACTGCGCCAGGTTTGACCGCGAGAGCACCCAGTGGGGCATGGGCTACCTGGCCCATGGCGTGCTTAAAGGCAAGTAGTCACGCTGGTTTTGCCGCAGTGGTATTTACCGGCTGGCCTCGGAGACTTCTGTCAGTTTGCCGTCCTTCAGCTTAAAGTGGAACTTGGCGGTGACCGGCTGCGGCCACAGGTCTTTGTCTTTCAATTCGCGCTCAAAGGTAGGCACGTTGGCGGTGACTGTGGCGGCATACGCGCCGTTACCTAACAGCGCGCTGTTGGCCGAGTAGTGCAGGCCGCTAATGCCCCACATGGGCGCCAGCGGCAAGTTGATGGTCTTACCAGTATCTTTGTTGGTCGCAGCAAAAATGGGGTTGGCGTAAGGAATGCGCGTGTTGGATTTGGGGTCAGTGAGTTTTAGCTCCACGTGGTGGCGCTCATCTGTGCTGGGCGTATGTTCGCCCCACACAGGTGGATTGCCCATTTGCATCCGCATGGGCTTTGAGCCTTCAACTTCTACTTCACCAACAATACCGGCACGTCACTGTCCGACACCACCCGCTGTGCAACCGAGCCCATCAACATGCGCCCTAAAGCGCCATGGCCATGTGTGCCCATTACGATCAGGTGCGCTTTGTCGCGCTTGGCGGCCTTGACAATCTCCTCTGCGGGGTGGCCTACCAGCCAGTCGGCATGGTAGGTGACGGGGTGGCGGTCCAAAAACTTGCGGATAGGTTCCAGCACGGCTTCTGCCTCTTGCAAATGGTAGTTGTCTACCAGGTTGCGGCCCGCCACTGTCTTGACGCGGGGCGGTAACACGGGCTGCACGTGCAGCACATGCAGCTCGTTGGACGCATTGAGCAAATTCTCGGCAGTCACCAAAAACGCCAAGGCTTTTTTAGTGAATTTGCTACCGTCTACCGCCAGCAAGATTTTCATGGCGCTCACCTCAACACCAGGACCGGAATGTGGCAATGCGTCAGCACATCCAGCGTCTCGCTGCCCAGCAGCATGCGTAATATGCCTTTGCGCCCGTGCGAAGCCATCACCACCAGATCGCACTGGTGTTTTGTAGCCGCGTTGATGATGCCCTCGGCTACTGCACCGTGGCCCATGACGGCGGTAGCTTTCACGCTGTTGGCTTGCGCCTGTTTCACCACGTCTTCTACCACCATAAGTGCCTGGTGGTTCCACTCTCTCTCGATACGCACGGCTTCGGCGGGGGTAACGACGACCGCTCCTTCAAAGTACAAATGGGGGTAGCGCGGCACCGACGAGTAGACAAACACTTCTGCACCCATTTTTGCAGCCAAGCCCAACCCGGCATCGACGGCATTTTTGGACAGCTCGTTGCCATCCGTGGCGATCAAAATGCGCTCAAACATGGTGCACTCCTTGTAACGTGGTGCCATTAGCGTAGACGCTGCATACCACCCGGCTGTTGATTTACATCAAGCTTTGGGCACTTAAACGGCCTGATCGCCGGTGGCGGGCGGTGCCAATGTGGCCAACACAACTCCCAGCAGGCCAATGGCCAGGGCCAGCACCTGCAGGCCGCTCATGCTTTCACCCAAAAAAACTACACCGACCAGGGCTGCACTGATGGGCAGCATGACGGTAAACACCCCGGCTTGCGACGCGGCTATGGTCTTAAGCCCGGTCATCCACAACCACACCGTCCACACGCTGGCTGCCAATGCATAGAACACTAATAACAGCCAGGTACCCCAGGGCACATTGGCAAAACTAAAGCTCAGCGCTTGGTACATGCCCAGTGGCGCCACCAAAACAAAGCCCCACAGATTGATCAGCGATGTGATGCGTTTGGGCCCCAGCACGCCTGTAAGTTTTTTGCCAATCACCGCGTAAGCGGCTTCACACAACACCGCAGCAACGAGCAGCAGGTTGCCCAACAGTGCCTGGTTCACACTGTTTTTATGGGGTAAATCGGCCTCAAGCCCAATAGAGTAAAGCACAACATGCTCTGTTTTTGATAGTGATACCAAGGCAATGCTCAGCACCGCACAAGCCACCGCAGCCCACACGCGCGCGCTGACGCGCTCACGCAGAAACACCCAGCTCATCACCGCCACGCAGGCCGGTATGCTGGCCATAATCACGCCCGCAGCCACGGCACTGGTCAGGCTAACGCCGTAGAGCATGCAGATGGAAAACAGAAAATTGCCCAAGAACGATTCCAAAAATACCAGGCGCTTGGTTTGCGACGTCATGCGCGGCTCATCGGCCGGTTTGCGCAGCCAGTGCAGCATGGCCAGGCCGCCCATGCCAAAACGCAGCCAGGCCAGCAAAAACACCGGAAAGATAGCCACCAGGCCTTTGGACAGGCCAACGTAGCTGCCCACCAAGGTCATGGAAAGTGCGAGGCAGGCGAAGGCGGCAAGTCGATTCACAATAGGGGCTTCCAAAATAAAGCCACTCATCATGCCAGAGCCTGTTCCATCACCCGCCGTCGAGCGTTTGTTTTTTGTCTATGGCACCCTGCGCCAAGGTGACGACAACGACATTACCCGCTTGCAGCCCGCCCCGCGCTGGGTGGGCGCTGCGCGCATCAAGGGGGTGATGCACCACCTGGGCGGCTACCCGGGCGTGACTTTGGGCGGCCATGCCGACGTGGTGGGCGAGGTGTATGCCGTGACCCCCGCGCTGGAAGCCCGCCTGGACGCCATTGAGTCTGAATACCCGGCGCAAGCAGACGAATACGCCAAGCGGGAGATTACGGTGCTGGTGAACGGGCAGTCGCTGGCTTGCTTTGTGTATGAGATCAATCCCCGCTACGTGGTGGGCAAGCCGGTGATTGCCAGTGGCGACTGGGTTGAGGACCGCTGAAGCATGTCAGCCTAAAAACCGCTCAATCAACACCGCCAAAGCTTCCGGCTGGTCATGGTGCAGCATGTGCGCCGCGTCTGCCAACACTTCGATCTGTACGCTGGGCACCGCCTTGAGCCGTTCATGGTACTGGGCCAAGGTAAAAGTGCCTTTGTACCAGCCCGTCAACGAGTCATCCGCCGCCTCTACTGCCAGCACTGGCGCGGTGATGCGCGCGTAGCAGGCTTGCACTTCTTCTACCCGGTACAACTGCGCATTGGTAATTTTGTGCGCCCGGTCGCCCAAAATCTCCCACTGGCCCTGCGCATTGGGGGCGGCCCAATGCTGGGTTAACCAGTCGGCCTTGTCTTGCGACAGGCGCGGGTTGGTCTTCATTAAGCGGCGGGCCACGCCAGAGGCGTCGGGGTAGGGCCGCAGGTCTTTTTCGCCGCGCTGCAGGGATTTAAGCTCATCCATCCACTTGGCGTAGCGGCCAGGCGCCTGCGCGCTTTGGGTGGCGGGCATACCAAAGCCTTCCAGGTTGATCAGGCGGCGAATGCGCTCGGGCCGCACGCCAGCATAGATCATGGCCACGTTGCCGCCCATGCTGTGGCCCAGCAAGTCCACCGGGGCTGCGGCCGCGTAGTGGTCCAACAGAAAGTCCAGGTCGGCCAGGTAGTCGGGAAACCAGTAGTTGTCGGTGGCAGGCCCGGTGGTTTGGCCATAGCCGCGCCAGTCGGGCGCTATCACATAGCGGTCATGCGCCAGGGCGTCCACCACAAACTGAAATGACGCACCCACGTCCATCCAGCCATGCACCATCACCAAGGGGGGGGTGCCCGCGCGTGGTGTGCCCCACACATGAACGTGATATTGGTGTCCCCGAACCGGGATAAATTCGCTGCGCGAAGGTCTTTTAATTGCGTACATGGCCATAATCATACGAGCGCGGCGCCCTGTTCCCCGTCACTCAGTGGACGAAAGGCTAGGGCGCTGCAACTAAATACTATGCAAACAGACCACTACCAACGCATTTACCAAGATTTTCGCTGGCAAGTGCCTGAGTTTTTTAACATGGCCGAGGTATGTTGCCGGCGCTGGGCACAGCAAAAAGACGCTACCAAAAAAATAGCTGTTCGTGCCCATAATGCCTTGGCTAAGACTGCAAAAGACCATCCAACACTGAGTTACGCCGCCTTGTTTGCGCAGGCCAACCAGCTCAGCCATGTGTTGGAGCGGCTGGGTGTGCGCCGCGGCGACCGGGTGGCCATCGTCATGCCCCAGCGCTTTGAGACCGCGGTGGCCTACATGGCGGCACTACAAATGGGGGCGGTGGCCATGCCGCTGTCCATGCTGTTTGGCCCCGAAGCGCTGGAGTACCGCCTGCAGGACTCTGGGGCTGTAGTGGCTGTTTGCGACGAAAGCAGCATCGATAACGTGGTCAGCGTACGCAAAAAATGCCGCGCCCTGCGCACCATCGTGGGCGTGGGCGACGCGTCAGTGCAGACAGAGATTGACTACACTTTTGAATGCGCCCTCATGCCCAGCGCATTTGAGCCCGCCAAAACCAAAGCCGACGACGGCGCCGTGCTGATCTACACCAGCGGCACCACCGGGCCACCCAAGGGCGCGCTGATCCCGCACCGGGCCTTGCTGGGCAATTTGACAGGTTTTGTAGCCAGCCAGAACTGGTTTGGTTTTGATGCTGCACAAAACGCAGCCTCTGAGGCGGTTTTCTGGAGCCCGGCAGACTGGGCCTGGACCGGCGGGCTGATGGACGCGCTGCTGCCCACGTTGTACTTTGGCCGGGAAATCATCGCCTTCAATGGCCGGTTTTCACCCGACGTGGCTTTTGATATTTTGCAAACACACAAGGTCAGCCACACCTTTTTGTTCCCCACCGCGCTCAAAGCCATGATGAAGGCCTACCCCCGCCCACGCGGCCAGTTCACACTGCGTTTGCAAGCCTGCATGAGTGCCGGCGAGGCCGTGGGCGACGCGGTGTTTGCCTATTGCACAGGCGAGTTGGGCGTTACCGTCAACGAGATGTTTGGCCAAACCGAGATCAACTATGTGGTGGGTAACTGCGCCAAGTTTTACCCGGCCAAGCCGGGCAGCATGGGCCGCGCCTACCCGGGGCACCAAATCGCTGTCATTGATGACGCTGGCAAGCTGTGCCCCACAGGCGTGGCCGGCGACGTGGCGGTGAACCGCTATGACATCCACGGCCACCTCGACCCGGTGTTCTTTTTAGGCTACTGGAAGAACGAGGCGGCGACTGTCAAAAAATACACTGGCGACTGGTGCCGCACCGGCGATTTGGCCACCCAGGACGTTGACGGGTACCTGTGGTACCAGGGCCGCAGCGACGACGTGTTCAAAGCTGCAGGCTACCGCATAGGCCCCAGCGAGGTAGAGAACTGCCTGGTCAAACACCCCGCCGTGGTTAACGCCGCGGTGGTGCCCAAACCCGACGCGCAGCGCGGGGCCGTGGTCAAAGCGTATGTGGTGCTTACTACTGAATGTATAGCTGCTCGTGCTATATTTCAAAGGGCTAGCGACCAAAATGGTTTAAAAAAGCACGACGATGGGCTGACCACCAGCATTCAGGCCCACGTGAAAGGCCAACTGGCGCCGTACGAATACCCCAAAGAGATTGAGTTCATCGACGCGCTGCCCATGACCACCACCGGCAAGGTGCAGCGCCGGGTGCTGCGCCTGCAAGAAGAGGCGCGCGCCAAGCAACCTGGCGTGGTTTAAACCACGCTTGTCCAGGCATCCCGCATGGCGAAATAGGTTGCGGGCTTCACCACGAGGGCAGTTCATTACAATACGCCGACAACACTTCGGCCTTCCATGGATACCATCTTAATCAAAACAGCCCAAGGGCGCGCCGAAGTGAGCGCCCGGTCGTTGGGCTTGCCAATGCTGGAGCGGCGCCTGCTGATCATGGCCGACGGCAAGCGCACTTTGGCGCAGATGCAGTCGGTGTTCAACGTACCGGTGGAGGATTTGGCAGAGAAACTGCAAAGCGTGGGGTTGCTTGAACCCGTAGCGAAATCGGCTAAATTTCTACCCTCCGACCCCGCGCTGGCTGCAGCGCTTCCAGAGGCATTGCCTGTTGACGAGCCCGATATAGGCGTAGATGTTGAATTGGATGCAGCCCTTGCCGAAGACTTGGCGAGTGATTTTGCAGAAGAGTTAACCAGCGAATTCAGGCCCGATACTGAAACAGGCTCGTTGGAGACAGAGAATGAAGGCGATACGCAGCCGGGCTTTTTGACACATCGCGCTGCCAGCACCTATGGCCTGGTTGCCGCCAAGGCTTACCTGGTGGAGACTATCCAGGGCATGCTGGGCGCAGACGGGACATGGTTTATCGGCAAAATCGCCGCCGTCAAAACCGAAGCCGACCTGTACTACACCCTGGAGATGTTTATAACGACGATCAGCGTGTACACCAGTGCCAGCTCTGTAAACAGCATTATTCGGGGCTTTGAAGAGAAAATCAGCCAGCGATAGCGCTAAACTGTTGGGTATGAAAACACTCAACGTTCCCAAAAAGCCGTTAGGCCAGTCCAGCCTGCTCGTCCACCCCATTTGCCTGGGCACTATGACCTTTGGCGAACAGGTCAATGAGCGTGATGCCCACAGCATCATGGCGCGCAGCCTGGAGCGCGGCGTAGACTTTATGGACACCGCAGAGATGTACGCCGTGCCCACCAAGGCCGAGACCTTTAACGTGACCGAAAAAATCATCGGCAACTACTTTGCCGCCAACCCCGGCGTGCGCAATAAATGGACGCTGGCCACCAAAGTAGCCGGCCCCGCACGCGGCATGGACTGGGTGCGCGGCGGCAGCCTGAACGTGACCCCGCTGCAGATCGCACAGGCCTGCGACGACAGCTTAAAGCGCCTGCAAACCGACGTGATCGACCTGTACCAAATCCACTGGCCGCTGCGCCATGTACCCGCCTTTGGCACCCAGTACTTTGACCCCAAAGCCGATAAGGTGCTCAGCACCAACACCAGCATCCATGAGCAGCTCATCGCGCTGGACAAGCTGGTCAAGGCCGGCAAAGTGCGCCACATTGGCCTCTCCAACGAGACGCCCTACGGCGTGATGGAATTTACCCGCTTGGCCGAGCAGCATGGTCTAAGTCGCATCGTGTCTGTGCAAAACCCCTACTGCCTGGTCAACCGCATTGTCGACAACGGCCTGGACGAGGTGATGTTCCGCCAAAACGTCGGCCTGCTGGCCTATTCGCCCCTCGGCTTTGGCTTGCTGACAGGCAAGTACGATGCCACCGGCATCCACAGCGCGGATGCCCCCAAAGGCCGCATGAGCCAGTACGACAGCATGAAAAAGCAGCGCTGGGGCCGCGAAGACGCCCTGGCCGCCGCCCGCAAATACAACGCCCTGGCGATAGCCAACGGCATGAGCCCCACACAAATGTCCCTGGCCTGGTGCTACAACCACTGGAAGGTAGCCAGCACCATCATCGGCGTCACGTCTTTGGCGCAACTCGATGAATGTTTGAATGCCTGGGGCACCGTGTTGTCACCCGAGGTGTTGGCAGAGATTGACAAGATCCGCTGGGAGATTCGTGATCCGGCTTTGTAAATTGTCAGTCGGTAAGCGCAGTTGATATCTCGATCCACACCGTAGTCGATCACGCGCGCCATGGCGAAGAAAGACCACATCAGCGAAACGCCTGCCACGGCGTTTCTCAAGGCCCACCAGGTCGATTTCACCGAACACCCCTACGAATACCTCGAACACGGCGGCGCGCAGCACAGTGCGCAGGTGTTGGGGTTTGATCCGTTTATGGTGGTTAAAACCCTGATCATGCAAGACCAGGATGCCAAACCTCTGGTGGTGCTGATGCATGGCAACCGCAAGGTAAGCACGAAAAATTTGGCGCGGCAAATTGGCGCTAAGTCGGTGGAGCCCTGCAAACCCGAAGTGGCCAACAAACACAGTGGCTACTTGGTGGGCGGCACCTCGCCATTTGCCACCCGCAAAGCCATGCCGGTGTACATCGAGCAGAGCATACTCGCGCTGCCGCATATTTTGATCAATGGCGGCCGCCGAGGCTATTTGGTGCAAATCACACCCCAAGTGTGCGTGGCGTTGCTGGCAGCTCAGCCAGTGCAATGCGCTTTGTTGGAATGACTTCGCCGGTCAAGGGTATCCCCGGGTACGGGTTTCGCGATGGATTCCCTACGATGTTGCATGGCCATGCTATCCGCTGAAAATCAAATAAGTCTCGCAGGGTGGCGCTTGGTGTTATGAGTATCACCACACAAGCCCTACTCAGCGTACGCGACGTCACCGTCAAATTTGGCGGCATCGTGGCGCTGGATGCAGTGGCTTTTGACGTGGCGCAGGGCAGCATTTGCGGTTTGATTGGCCCCAACGGCGCAGGCAAAACCACACTGTTTAACTGCATGAGTCGCCTGTACAGCTACCAAAGCGGCGACATCGTCTTTGAAGGCCAGTCCATCACCGCTACGCCTACCCACCAGGTAGCGGGTTTGGGCTTGGGCCGCACCTTCCAAAACCTGGCGATGTTTCGCAGCATGCCCGTGCGAGAGAACGTCATGGTGGGTGCGCATGCGCGCTCCAGTGCGGGGTTTTTCTCTAGCGCGCTGTGGCTGCCCAGGGTGCGCAAGGAAGAGCAGCGCCTGCAAGCGCGGGCGCTGGAGATCATGGACTATCTGGGCCTGTCGGCTCTGCACCAGCGCGCCGTGGGCGACCTGCCTTTTGCCACGCAAAAACGCGTGGAGCTGGCACGCGCACTGGCCGCCGAACCCAAGCTCTTGATGCTGGACGAGCCCGCTGCGGGCCTAAACCATGAAGAGCTGGCGGATCTCAGCCGCTTAATCCGCGATATCCGGGACCGCATGAAGATCACCGTGCTGCTGGTCGAACACCATATGGGCCTGGTGATGGGTCTGTCCGACCACATCGTGGCGCTGAACTTTGGCCGCAAGATTGCCGAGGGGACGCCGGCCGAAATCCAAAACCACCCCGATGTGATTGAAGCCTACCTAGGAAAACCCGCCGATGCCCAAGCTGCTTGAAGTCACTGGCCTGCACGCCGCCTACGGTGCCACGCGGGTGCTGCACGATGTGGCGTTTTCGCTGGAGGCCGGGCATATCACCGCCATCCTCGGTGCTAACGGCGCGGGCAAAACCACCACCTTGCGCGCGCTGTGCCAAACCGTGCGTACCACCGGCAGCATGGTGTTTGATGGCCAGCAACTGGTGGGTAAAGCGACTGAGAACGTGGTGCGCATGGGCGTGGCCCATGTACCCGACGGGCGCGGCACCTTTACCGCCCTGTCGGTAGAAGAAAACCTGCGCCTGGGTGCCTATGTGCGCGCCGACAAGGCCGAGTTGGCGCTGGACATGGAAAAGGCGTTCACCCGTTTCCCCATCCTCAAGCAACGCCGCCACCAGCAGGCGGGCACCTTGTCGGGCGGCGAGCAGCAAATGCTGGCCATCAGCCGCGCGCTGATGCTGCGGCCCAAACTGCTGCTGCTGGACGAGCCCTCGTTTGGCTTGGCCCCCTTGATCGTGGCGGATATTTTTCGCATCATGCGCACGATTAACCAAGAGGACAAAGTCAGCATGCTGCTGGTAGAGCAAAACGCCAGCCTGGCGCTGGACTTGGCGGATCACGCCTACCTGTTGGAGACCGGGCGCGTGGCGCTGTCGGGGCCGAGTGCCACGATTAAAAACGACGAATCGGTGCGCCGCGCCTATTTGGGTTATTAAACTATTCACCCATAAAAAACCATGGAAGCCTTCGTTCACCAAATTGCATCGGGCTTGGCCAATGGTTGCATCTACGGCTCGGTCGCGCTGGCCCTAGTGATGATTTACCAGGCCACCCACCACATCAATTTTGCCCAAGGCGAGATGGCCACCTTCAGCACCTTTGTGGCCTGGGCTTTGATCCAAAGCGGCTGGGGCTATTGGAGCGCGTTTTTGTTCACCGTCGCGGTTTCGTTTGTCGCAGGCTTGGTGATCCAGCGCCTGATCTTGCGGCCGGTGGAGAAAGCCCCGGTGCTGACCAATGTGATTGTCTTCATCGGCCTGCTGCTGATCGTCAACGCCCTGTCGGGCTGGGTGTTTGACCACACGCTCAAGTCCTTTCCCAGCCCCTTCCCCAAAGACTCTGCCTTGGCCAGCCAGTATTTTTCAGCCCATGAGCTGGGCTCGGCCGCAGTGATGGTGGCGGTGCTGCTCACCCTGTTTGCGTTTTTCAAATTCACGCCCTTGGGCCTAGCCATGCGCGCCGCTGCGCAAAACCCCGACTCGGCCCGCCTGGTGGGTATCCGCGTGTCGTGGATGCTGGCGCTGGGCTGGGGCTTGGCTGCGGCCATTGGCGCAGTGGCGGGCATGATGGTAGCGCCCATCGTGTTTCTAGACCCTAATATGATGTCAGGCATTTTGATCTATGGCTTTGCTGCCGCCTTGCTGGGCGGTATCGACAACCCGTTGGGCGCGGTGATCGGCGGTTTGGTGGTGGGGGTGCTGGAGAACCTGCTGGGAGCCTATGTGATTGGCACCGAACTCAAACTCACCGTGGCGCTGGTGCTGATTGTGCTCACCCTCACGCTCAAACCCAATGGCCTGTTTGGCAAATCGGTGGTGACCCGCGTATGAAGCCGCTTGCTCCTCAGTGGAAATGGTTGGGTGCTGCGGTGCTGTTGGCCGTGCTGTTGGTGTTGCCTTTTTTGGTCAAAAATTACCGCGTCTTTCAATTCAACCTGGTGCTGGTCTACGCCATAGCAATTTTGGGTTTGAATATGTTGACCGGCTTTAACGGGCAAATATCGCTCGGTCACGGGGCCTTCTACGCGCTGGGTGCCTATACGGCGGCGGTGCTGATGGACAAGCTGGGCGTGCCTTACTGGCTCACGCTGCCGATAGCAGGTGCGCTGTGTTTTGCCTTTGGCTTTATGGTCGGCTTTCCGGCGCTGCGGTTGGCGGGGCATTATCTGGCGCTGGCTACGTTTGCCTTGGCGCTGGCGGTGCCGCAACTACTTAAGTACAAAAAAATCGAGGCCTATACCGGCGGTGTGCAAGGCTTGGTGCTGAACAAACCCGAAGCACCGTTCGAGTTCAGCCTGTTTGGTCAGCCCCTCAGCCCCGACCGTTGGCTGTACTTCTTTTCGCTGGCGGTCACTATCCTCATGTTTGTGCTGGCCTACAACTTGCTGCGCGGTCGCGTAGGCCGGGCGCTGGTAGCCATTCGCGACCATCCGATAGCCGCCACCGCCATGGGGATTAACCTGCCCATGTTCAAGTCGCTGACGTTTGGCGTGTCGGCAGCGTTTACCGGCGTGGCCGGGGCGTTGGGCGCGATTGCGGTGGCCTTTGTCTCGCCTGATAGCTTTACCGTGACTCTGTCGATCTTTTTGCTGGTGGGTGTGGTGGTGGGCGGCCTGGCCTCGATACCGGGGGCCATTTTTGGTGCCATCTTTATCCAGTATGTGCCCAATATTTCAGACCAAATCTCCAAGTCAGCCCCCGCCGCGATTTACGGTGTGCTGCTGATTGCACTGATGTACCTCATGCCCATGGGCGTGATGGGCATGCTGCACAAACTGTGGGCGCGCCTGCGAGGGCGTTCTGCGGGTTAAACCGGACTACCGTGCGTGCTATGGCGGCGTTGTGAGTTGGCTTTTCGTTGTTTCATTACTTTTGAAGGAGTTAAGCACCATGAAACTTAAACTTTTCAGCCTGGTCTTTGCGGGCGTGACCACCGCCATGTTGGCCTCCAGCGCCTTGGCGCAAAAGAAATACGACCCCGGCGCGACCGACAAAGAAATCAAGGTTGGCCACCTCAACCCCTACTCAGGCCCGGCCTCGGCCTACAGCGCCATTGGCAAGTCGATTGGCGCGTACTTTGACAAGGTCAATGCCGAGGGCGGCATCAACGGGCGCATGGTGAAATTCATCTCACTGGACGACGGCTACAACCCGGCCAAAACCGTGGAGCAAACCCGCAAGCTGGTGGAAGAGGACGAAGTGCTCGTGGTGTTCCAGCCTCTGGGCACGCCGTCTAACTCGGCCATCCACAAATACCTGAACACCAAGAAGGTGCCGCAGCTTTTTGTGGCCACCGGTGCCACCAAATGGGGCGACCCGAAAAACTTCCCCTACACCATGGGCTGGCAGCCCAGCTACCAGTCCGAGGGCAAAATCTACGCCCAGCATTTGCTGGAGAACAAACCCAACGGCAAGGTCGCCATCCTGTACCAAAACGACGACTACGGCAAAGACTACCTCAAAGGCTTTGAAGACGGCTTGGGCGAGAAGGCCAAGACCATGATCGTCTCCAAACTCACCTACGAGGTGACCGACCCTACTGTCGACAGCCAGATGGTTTCGCTCAAGGCTTCGGGCGCGGACACTTTCTTCAACATCACCACGCCCAAGTTTGCGGCGCAGGCTATCAAGAAGGCGGCGGAGATCGGCTGGAAGCCACTGCATTACCTCAACAATGTGTCATCCTCTGTGGGCTCGGTACTGACCCCTGCGGGGCTGGATGCGTCTTCGGGCGTGATGACGCTGGGCTACACCAAAGACCCGACCGACCCGCAATTCCAAAAAGGCAAGGAGTGGGATGACTGGGTGGCCTATATGAAAAAATACCACCCTACCGGTGCGATGAACGACAACTTCAACGTCTACGGTTACAGCGTGGCGCAGACCCTGGTGCAGGTGCTCAAGCAGTCGGGCGACAATCTGACGCGTGACAACGTGATGAAGCAGGCCGCCAACCTGGACATGAACTTGCCCATGCTGCTGCCCGGCGTGAACGTAAAAACCGGGCCCGATGACTTCTACCCGATCGAGCGTGGCCAGTTGATGAAGTTCAACGGCAAGTCCTGGGAACTGTTTGGCAAGATCTACGGGCGCTGAGTCTAACTGCTCTAGGCCAGCGGGTGCCAGAGCAGCATAGAATCCATGCATTCAAAGCAACACGGCTGGAGACTGCATGGATTTGGTTTATTCCCTCTTGGCGACCTTGACTGCTTACTGCATCGGTTCGCTGAGTTTTGCCGTCATCGTCAGCCGCGTGATGGGGCTGAACGACCCGCGCACCTACGGCAGTAAAAACCCGGGTGCTACCAATGTGCTGCGCTCAGGCAGCAAGCCAGCGGCCATCATCACCCTGGCGCTGGATGCCCTCAAGGGCTTTGTGCCGGTGATGCTGGTCAAGGTGTTTGGCCCAGCTGTCGACTTGGGCGACGGTACGCTGGCGATGGTGGCACTGGCGGCTTTTGTGGGGCACCTGTACCCTGTGTTTTTCAAGTTCAAGGGCGGCAAAGGCGTGGCTACCGCAGCAGGGGTTATTTTTGGGGTTAATTGGATGCTGGGCCTGGCTTGCCTGGCCAGCTTCGCCATCATCGTGTACTTTTTTCGCTATGTGTCCCTGGCGTCTATTGCAGCCGCGGCATTTGCGCCGTTTTACTATTTGATTGGCAACGGTGTAGCCTGGTATATGTCCAAGCCCGTGTTGCTGGCCATATTTGTCATGGCGGTGCTGCTGACCATTCGCCACCGCGAGAATATCAACCGCATGCTCAAGGGCACGGAATCCAGGCTGGGCGCCAAAAAGCAGGCTTAGTAGCGCCGCTCCAGCACCATCTGGTCGCTGGTGCGGTTCATGCTAAAGCGGCTTAAAAAGCTGTTACCCAGCAGCGCGTAGGGCATGTTGGGGCCCACAATAGCCTCTACCTCGTACACCGCCACATCGCCAATTTTGACCGAGCTGAGCTTGACCAGCCAGCCTTGCGCCACGCCGTTGGCCGTGCCCATGCGCACTGGTTGGCCTTTTTGGTAGTCAATGCCCATGCGCTTGGCGTCATCAACGCCCAGCGCCACGGTGGTGGCACCGGTGTCCACCATAAACTGTATGGGTTTGCCGTTGACCAAGCCTTGCGCAAAAAAATGGCCCCCACTGGCCAGCGGTAACACAATTTTGTTGCTGCTGCTGGTGTCGCGCTGCGTGCCAATGCTGACCGGTGAATCGCCTACGCGCATGGTGCTGCGTTGGCCGTTGATGTCGATGGTGGCCTGTTCGCCGTTGACGCTGATGAGCTTGACACCTTGGTGCACATCACCCGCAGCTAAAGCCTTGGGCGCGCCACCGTTGACCACCAGCAGCGCTTTGCTGCCCAATACCCCACTTAGTGCAACCGATTGGGCGTGAGCCCAATGGAACATAGCACAAGAAGCAATAAATAATATAGCGTTTCGGTAGGGCTTTTGCATAATGTGCGTCGTGGCAAGTGCGGTAAATATCAGTCGCGAAAGTTGTTAAAACTCAGCGGCAGGTCTTCAATTTCTTTTTTGATCAAGGCCATTGCCGCCTGCAGGTCGTCGCGCTTGGCGCCTGTTACGCGCACACTCTCGCCCTGGATACTGGCCTGCACTTTCATCTTGCTGTCTTTGAGCACTTTGACAATTTTCTTGGCCATATCGGCCTCAATGCCCTCGCGCACTTTGGCGACTTGCTTGACTTTATCACCACCTATTTTCTGGATTTTTTCTACATCCAAGTAGCGCGCATCGACGTTGCGTTTGGTCAGCTTCGCGCGCAGCAGGTCTTCTACTTGCTGGAGCTGAAAATCGGCATCGCCGTACAGGGTGATTTCCTTGTCTTTCAGCTCGACAGCCGCAGAGCTGCCTTTAAAGTCAAAGCGCGTGCCGATCTCTTTGGCGGCATTTTCGACGGCGTTTTTCACGTCGACCATATTGGGTTCACACACGGTGTCAAAGCTGGGCATGGGTAATTCTCAAAAGTCAGGGTTTTAGGGTAAACGTAATGCGACAATTGTGGCATGTTTGTAGAGAAAAACGTCGCCCTCAAGGCACACAACAGCTTTGGTATTGTGGCCAAGGCGCAGCAATTGGTGCGCATTGGCACTAGCGCCGACCTGCGTGAGGCCATAGCCGCCTGCAGGGGCACCGGGCAAGATTTTGCGCTGCATCCGCCATTCATCCTGGGCGGTGGCTGCAATATCGTGTTGACCGGGGATGTCAGGCCGCTGACCCTGAAGATTGAGATCATGGGTAAACGCCTGGTAGCGCAGACCGAGAAACACTGGATTGTCGAGGTGGGCGCGGGAGAGAACTGGCATAGCACCGTCGCCTGGACGCTGGAGCAGGGCTGGCCGGGGCTGGAAAACCTGGCCCTCATTCCCGGCAGCGTGGGCGCTTGCCCGGTGCAAAACATTGGCGCGTATGGCGTAGAGCTGCAAGACCGCTTTGACAGCCTGGACGCGGTGCACCTGCACACCGGCGAGGCGTTTACCCTGACCGCCGCGCAGTGCGCCTTTGGCTACCGCGACTCGGTTTTCAAGCATGCGTCCGCGGGTTCGCAGGGCCTGGGCCTGCTGAACAAAGCCGTGATCACCCATGTGCGCTTTGCCCTGCCCAAGGGTTGGCAGCCAGAGCTTGGTTATGTTGATCTGCAGCGCAAGTGGACTCAGTTTTTGGAGATAAATGGCCTGCAGCCCAATGAAATATTGCACGAGAAGCTATCAAGTTCAGAGCAAATAGGCCGATTGCTGCAGCTGGGCACGGCGGCGGGCTTGGTACCCAGCGCGCAGCAAATATTCAATTGGGTATGCGAGATTCGCCGTGCCAAGCTGCCCGACCCGGCGGTGATTGGCAATGCCGGAAGCTTCTTTAAAAACCCCCAAGTCACCACCGAGCAGTGCGCCGACATCATCGCCCGCGACCCGAAGGTGGTGCACTACCCCATGGCAGACGGCGGCATCAAACTGGCGGCCGGTTGGCTGATAGACGCCTGCGGCTGGCGCGGTAAAACGGTGGGCAACGCGGGCGTGTACGACAAGCAGGCCTTGGTGCTGGTAAACAAAGGTACCGGCACGGCCACCCCCGCCACGGGGGGCGAGGTGATGACGCTGGCCAAAGCTATTCAAACCAGCGTCTACGAGCGCTTTGGCATCATGCTGGAACCCGAGCCTGTGGTGGTGTAACGACGCGGTCATATTTTTGTCACAAAGCTGTGCGATCTTAGAGGCATAACAACTAGAAGGGAGCTAAAAATGACAAGAACACAGCGATTCCTGAACAACCCCATGCCTTGGGTATTTGCGGCAGTGTGCACCGCTTGGGCGGTGATGGTTTTTGGGGCGGTAGCCCGGCTGTGGCGGCCTGATGGCAAGCTGGTTTTCCTCTTGGTGATTACCGTGCTGGCGGTGGTGATGGGGGCGGTGTGGCGCCAAAAGATGCGCGAGCGGTTTTTGCGCGAGTCGCCGTTGCCGCAGTATCTGAAGCGCAAATTGCGCGAAACCTATCCGCAGCTCAGCGGCAAAGACTGCGATCTGGTGGAGCGCGGTATGCGCCAGTTCTTTTTGGCCTGCTCGCGCAGCAACAAAAAGTTTGTCGCCATGCCGTCCAAAGCAGTTGACGCCATGTGGCACGAATTTATTTTGCACACCCAAGCCTACAGCGACTGGTGCCACCATGCGCTCGGCCATTTTTTGCACCACACGCCCGCAGAAGTGCTGGGCAGCCAAGCCAGAGGCAACGATGGCCTGCGCCGCGCCTGGTACTGGGCCTGCAAAGACGAGGCCATCAACCCCAAAGCCCCCAGCCGCCTGCCGCTGCTGTTTGCACTGGACGCCAAGCTGGGTATTGCCAATGGATTTACCTACCTGCCCGACTGCGCAGACATTGCGCGCAAAAACCAAGATGGCAGTGGCTGCGGCGGCGGCGGCGGTGATGTGTACTGTGGCACCAGCTTTTCAGATGGCAGCCACAGCGGTAGCTCGGGCGACTTTGGCGGCGCGGAAACCTCAGGCGCTGGGTCGGATAGCGGCTCGGGTAGCGGTGGCGGCGATGGCGGCGGAGATGGTGGAGGCGGCTGTGGCGGCGGCGGAGGCGACTAGCGACGAATCATGAACAGGGTGAGCGTGACCAGAAGCGCCACGCACACGGTAGACAACGCGAACACGTAGTTGAACAGGCGTTGGTTTTCTTTGTCCAGCCTGATGGCGGCGGCGCGCAAACGCTCCATCTTGGCCACCCTGTACCGCAGCTGTTTGCGCTCGCCACGCACCGAGTCGAGCAAATCAAACAGGCTTTGTATTTGCACTTTTTGTGCGGCCGGGCTGATGGGCGCGGGCGGCGGCGTGGGGGGCAGCCGCATGTCGGGCAGTTCAATCTTGGCGACGCGCAGCATGTCGTCAAAACTGCCCTTTTCGGTGCTGCCATAGAGCACGTCTGCGGCAACCTCCGAGTCAAACCGTGAGTCGTCCAGCAGATCACCCAGGGCCGAGAATTGTTCCGATTTTTGCGGTGATGCGTCTACCTCGCCTGGCGAGCGCAGCTGCGCTAAACCCAGAGTGATCAGCTCGATGAGCAGCTCCGCAATATCGCCAAAGCCCCGAAGCGTTTGCACGTACAGCTGTACCGTGTGGGTGCCATCAATGGCCAGCAACAACACGCGCAGGCGACGCGGCAGTTCGCGCGGGTTGCGGCGCACCACGGCATTGCCGCGGTCGGTACGCAACACGACGTAATTTAACCTGCCGTTAAGTTCTTGTTTTGTAACGATAGCCACATCACCACCAATGACCCATATTTGTATCTAAGCATACTAGGTGTGTGACAATTTGTGAATCATCAAAACAGACTAGTACCTAGATATACATTTAATACATATGGGTACATTTTAGGTGATGTAAGTAAAAAAGTGCGAATTGTTACATTAATTCTGCAATCAGCTCGATTTCTACACAGGCGCCCATAGGGATTTGCGCAACACCAAAGGCGCTACGGGCGTGCGCGCCTACCGTGGGGCCAAACACCTGGCCCAAAAGCTCGGAGCAGCCGTTGGTGACCAAATGCTGTTCGGTGAAGTCTGCAGTGGAGTTAACCAGGCTCATGACCTTGACGATGCGCTTGACGCTGGTTAAGTCGCCGCCATGGGCCGCGCACGCGGCCTGCAAGGCCGCCATGAGCTGAATGGCGCAGCTGCGCGCGGCCAGCTTGCCTTCTTCCAGGCTGATGTTTTTTCCCAGCTGGCCTACCCAGGGGGCACCGTCTTTGCGGGCAATGTTGCCGGACACAAACACCAGCTTGCCGGTTTGTACAAACGGTACATAGGCAGCAGCCGGGGTGGACACGGCGGGCAGCTCAATGTTGAGTGATTTGAGGGTGGCATAAACGCTCATGCTGTAGGCTCCAGTAAATGGTGAAGAAAATTTGCAATCAAAATTGCGCTAAAACACGAATGGTATAGAAGTTGGGAACACTGGGCGCGTTGCTGTTGGGTTTTGTCGTGGGCTGCGCCCTGCAGTTGCAACAGCGCAGCTTGCATGTGGCCGCTGTTTATATGGCATTATGGCTTCCAGCCCTTTATTTAATAGCACAATCTGCTATTAAATTTGTAGTTTCTACGCACCCCCAGCAGGTCGCGCCCCGCGCCATCAGCGCCACTACTGTGCGCGCTGGTTGGCGCATGCTGGTGGCGCTGGCGGTGGTCGCCGCGCTGGGTTTTGGCGTCACGGGCCTGCGCGCCGTGGCCTTCCAGGCCGATGCGTTGCAGGCTGCGCTGGAGGGGCCCGACGTGCAAGTGGTGGGCGTGGTAGCGGCCATGCCCCAGCGCAGCGAGGCGGGGCTGCGCTTTCGCCTGGAGGTGGAGTCGGCCACATTGGCAGGGCCGGGCACCTTGCGCCCCATCGTGTTGCCGCCCAGCATTTACCTGGGTTGGTACAGCGGCCTGCAGCGCGCCGAAGACCCTGCCACAGTGCCCTTTGCCGAGCTGCAGCAGGGCATGGGCGAGCTGCACGCGGGCGAGCGCTGGGCCTTTACCGTGCGCCTGAAGGCCCCGCACGGCAACGCCAACCCCCATGGTTTCGACTACGAGCTGTGGCTGTGGGAGCAGGGCCTGCAAGCCACGGGCTACGTGCGCGCCACCCCGCGCGATGCCGCCAATGGCGGTGCGCCGCGCAAGCTGGGCAGTACCTGGCAGCACCCGGTAGAGCGGGCGCGCCAGCAGGTGCGCGACGCTATCTTTGCCCACTTGGCCCAGAGCAGCCCCGCAGGCATGGTATTAGAGCCGCGCTTGGCAGGCGTGATAGCCGCGCTGGTGGTAGGCGACCAAGCCGCCATCGAACGCGCCGACTGGGATATTTACCGCGCCACCGGCGTCGCGCATTTGATGAGTATCTCGGGCCTGCACGTCACCATGTTTGCCTGGGCCGCCGCATTGGGTGTGGGCTGGCTGTGGCGGCGCAGCCAACGGGCCATGCTATGGCTGCCCGCGCAGCATGCGGCATTGGTGGGCGGCGTGCTGCTGGCTGCGGCCTACGCGCTGTTCAGTGGCTGGGGTGTGCCCTCGCAGCGCACCATCTGGATGCTGTCCACCGTGGCCCTGCTGCGCCTGAGTGGCAAGCAGTGGCCGTGGCCGCTGGTGTGGCTGCTAGCCATGGCGGTGGTGGTGGCCATTGACCCGTGGGCGCTGCTGCAAGCGGGTTTTTGGCTTAGCTTTGTGGCGGTGGGGGTGCTGTTTGCCAGCGATGACCGGGGTGCAAAGGCATCTGCGCCCAATGCCGCCACCAGGCAGCTATTGCTGGGCCACCCCGTTGCGCAAAAATTGCTGGCATCTGCCCGCGAGCAATGGGTTATCACGCTGGCCCTCACGCCTTTGTCGCTGCTGCTGTTTCAGCAGGTCTCGGTGGTGGGCCTGGCGGCCAATGCGGTGGCCATTCCGTGGGTGACTTTGGTGGTCACCCCGCTGGCCATGCTGGGCGTGCTGTGGGCGCCGGTATGGACAGCGGCGGCGCTGTGCGTGCAACTGTTGGGGGCGGTGCTGGCGTGGTTTGCCAGTTTTTCATTCGCTACTATTTCAGTAGCTTCTCCTGCCCTGTCTATTGGGGCTATTGCGGTATTTGGTGGTGTATTGGTGGCTACGCGGCTACCCTGGGCGCTGCGCGCCATGGGCGCGGCCATGGTGCTGCCTGCGCTGCTGTGGCAGCCGCCGCGCCCCGCCACTGGCGAGTTTGCGCTGTTGGTGGCTGACATCGGGCAGGGCAACGCCGTGCTGGTGCGCACCCAGCACCACAGCCTGCTCTACGACACCGGCCCGCGCTTTTCGCGCGAGAGCGATGCAGGCCAGCGCACCTTGGTGCCGCTGCTGCGCGCACTGGGCGAAAAGCTCGACACCGTGGTGCTCAGCCACCGCGACATCGACCACACCGGCGGTGCACCTGCCATATTGGCCATGCAGCCGCAGGCCGCGCTGCTCAGCTCGCTGGAAGACGGCCATGAGCTGCTGGCCAGCCGCCCAAGCCCTCAGCGCTGCGTCGCAGGCCAGCACTGGCAATGGGACGGCGTAAGCTTTGACGTGCTGCACCCGCAAGCCGCCGACTACGACGTGCAAAACAAATCCAACGCCATGAGCTGCGTGCTGCGCATCAGCAATGGCCGCCAAACCGCCCTGCTGGTAGCCGATATTGAGGCCGCGCAGGAGGCCCGGCTGGTGGCCAGCCAAGCACCCATCCAGGCCGACGTGCTGCTGGTGCCCCACCACGGCAGCAAAACATCGTCCAGCGACGCATTTTTAGACGCCGTGCACCCCCGTATAGCGCTGGGCCAGTCGGGCTACCGCAACCGCTTTAACCACCCCGCCCCCGAGGTAGCCCAGCGCTACGTGGAGCGCAACATTCCGTTAACCACCAGCCCTCAGTGCGGCGCAGCCACCTGGCGCAGCGACCAGCCACTGGCCGTGACGTGCCAACGCCAGTTGCACCAGCGCTATTGGCACCACAGCGTGCCGTAATTACCCCTGCGGGTACAAAACTTGCTATGCTCTAGTAAGGAGATATCCATGCCCGCCCCCACACTAACAACACGGCCGATGTTCGACGAAATGCACGCCACGCCAAGCGGCGTGCGAGCGCATTACCAAAGCTACAGCCAATGGCTGGCCCAGCAGGCGCCCAACGTGATGCACGCCCGGCGGGAAGAAGCCGAGATGATTTTTCGGCGCGTGGGCATTACCTTTGCGGTGTACGGCGAGAAGGACGAGGACGGCGCGGGCAGTGAACGCCTGATACCGTTCGATTTGATCCCGCGCGTCATCCCCGCACACGAATGGGCCAGCATGGAGCGCGGCCTGGTGCAGCGCGTAACGGCGCTGAACCGCTTTGTGCACGACGTCTACCACGGCCAAGACATCATCAAAGCCGGTATTGTGCCTGCCGAGCAGGTGATGCACAACGCGCAGTTTCGCCCCGAGATGGTGGGCGTGAACGTGCCCAACAACATCTACAGCCACATCGCCGGCATCGATATCGTGCGCGCGCCCGACGCGCAGGGCAACGGCGAATACTACGTGCTGGAAGACAACCTGCGCGTGCCCAGCGGCGTGAGCTACATGCTGGAAAACCGCAAAATGATGATGCGGCTGTTTCCCGATTTGTTTGCCCAAAACAAAGTGGCCCCTGTAGCGCACTACCCCGACCTGCTGCTGGAAACCCTGCGCGCCGTGTCGCCCGAAACCGCTATAGAGCCCACGGTGGTGGTGCTCACCCCCGGCATGCACAACAGCGCGTATTTTGAACACGCGTTTTTAGCGCAGCAGATGGGCGTAGAGCTGGTGGAGGGCCAGGACCTGATGGTCAAAGACAGCTTTGTGTACATGCGCACCACCCGCGGCCTCCAGCGCGTAGACGTGATTTACCGCCGCCTGGACGACGACTTTTTAGACCCCTCGGTACACCGCCCCGGCAGCACCCTGGGTTGCCCAGGCTTGCTGGGCGCCTACAAGGCAGGCCACGTGGCCATCTGCAACGCACCCGGTACGGGGGTGGCAGATGACAAGTCAATCTACCCCTACGTGCCCAAGATGATCGAGTTTTATCTGGGTGAAAAACCGATCTTGAACAACGTGCCCACCTACCTGTGCCGCAACCAGGGCGACCTGCAGTACACGCTGGACCACCTGAAAGACCTGGTCGTCAAAGAGGTGCACGGCGCGGGCGGCTACGGCATGCTGGTGGGGCCTGCGGCTACGCACAAAGAGATTGAAGATTTTCGCGGTGCGCTGCTGGCCAACCCCAGCAACTATATTGCGCAGCCTACCTTGAGTTTAAGCACCTGCCCGACGTTTGTGGAAAGCGGCATTGCGCCCCGCCACATCGACCTGCGGCCCTTTGTGCTGAGCGGTAAAACCGTGCAAATGGTACCTGGCGGCCTCACGCGCGTGGCGCTCAAAGAAGGCTCGCTGGTGGTTAACTCGTCGCAGGGCGGGGGGACTAAAGATACTTGGATTCTGGAAAAGTAAAGGGGGAAAGACGGGGATTTTTTGAACGCAGAGGGCGCAAAGGTTACGCAGAGAGCGCAGAAGAAGACAAAGAAAAAAAACAGCCAAAATTTGGATTTGAATTTCAAAGCTAATTTGGTATTATTTTTGTTTTCTTTTTTGGGTATTCTTTTTTGAATTATTTTTGTATTTTCTTTTCTGCGTTCTCTGCGCAACCTTTGCGCCCTCTGCGTTCAAAAAATCCCCGTATTCATTCTGCTAAATACTACAAACGCAACCGGAGAAAAGACAATGCTAAGCCGCACCGCAGACCATTTGTTCTGGATGTCCCGCTACACCGAGCGGGCCGAGAATACCGCGCGCATGCTGGACATCAACTACCAAACCAGCCTGCTGCCCCAGTCGGCTGCCGTGGCGCAGGCCGGGTGGGAAGGCCTGCTGACCATCAGTGAGCTGATGCCGCTGTACGAAGCCTGGCACAAAACCATCAACCCCAAAGAGGTGATGGAGTTTATGGTGAAGGACGAGAGCAATCCGTCGTCCATCGTCAGTTGCATCAAGTCGGCCCGCGAGAACGCGCGCGCCGTGCGCGGCACCCTCACCACCGAAGTGTGGGAGACGCAAAACCAAACTTGGCTGGAGATCCAACGCATGCTCAAGGCCGGTGACTTCGAAGCCGACCCGGCCAAGTTTTTTGAGTGGGTGAAGCATCAAAGCCACCTTAGCCGCGGCGTCACGGTGGGCACGATGCTGATGGACGAATCTCTGCACTTTATGCGTTTGGGTACGTTTTTAGAGCGCTCCGACAACACCGCGCGCTTGGTGGATGTGAAGTTTCATGCACTTGAACAAGACTTTTATGGCGCAGGCGGCACCAAAGACCAAGAGTATGATTTTTACCACTGGAGCGCCATTTTGCGCAGCGTCAGCGGTTTTGAGATTTACCGCAAGGTCTACCGCAACGTCATCCAGCCCGAGCGCGTGGCTGAGCTGCTGATCTTGCGGCCCGACATGCCCCGCTCGCTGCACGCCAGCTTGAACGCCGTGGTGGAGAACCTGGCACTGGTAGCCAACGACCAGTCGGCTGAGACGCAGCGCGTAGCGGGCAAGCTGCGCGCCGAGCTGCAGTATGGCCGTATTGATGAAATACTGGCTACCGGTTTGCACGCCTACCTGACGCAGTTTTTAGACCGCATCAACGCACTGGGCGCGCGCATCAGCCGCGACTTCTTGCTGCCCTCTGGGGCATAATTTATTAACGTTTTATGCCCCTAGCCCAATAGAATATAGCACGAGCAGCTACTGTTTTTATAGTACACACCAGAGGAGTACCTCCGCCATGGACCGCCGTAACTTCATCGAATCCTGCTCCGCCAGCGCGGTATGCCTTAGCGCCAGCGCCGCTATACCCGCCTTCGCGATGGACGCCAAACCCAAAGCCTACGCCCGCGTGCTACTGACCGATGAGCACGGCGACCCCATCAAAGCGGCCAAGCTGGCGGCCCAAACCAACTATGTCTTTCATTACCCGTTCGAAGCCACGCCGGTGTTTTTGCTGAATCTGGGCAAGCCAATAACAGCCAATACCCTGACCACCAAAACCCAGGACAGCTACGCCTGGCCCGGCGGCGTGGGCGGCGGCAAAAGCGTGGTGGCTTTCAGCGCCATCTGCGCGCACCAGTTGGTCTACCCCACCAAAGACGTCAGCTTCATCAGCTTTCGCAAAGGCGCAGTGCTGAACGCCAAAACCCCCAGCGCAGGCAGCGACCTCATCCACTGCTGCGCCGACCACAGCCAATACGACCCCGCCCAAGGCGCCAAAGTCCTGTCCGGCCCCGCCAGCCAACCCCTGTGCGCCGTGCTGCTGGAGCATAGTGCCAAGGACGACTCACTCACCGCCTACGCCACCTTGGGTGGCGAGCTGTTTGATGATTTCTTCAAGAAATACGAAGCCAAGCTGAGCCTGGATGTGGGGGTTAAAGCGAAAAACAGTGTGCAGGGCAAAGCGGTGGTGCGCGAGCTGGACAAGTTTTGTCGCAATGCGGTGAGGTGTTGAAAATGCCAGGATGTGCGCGCCCGCAGCAGGCGCGCTGCCTTGGTTCGCCTAGAATCAACGCCAACCCATGACACCCGAAGCTCGTGCCCGCCAAGACATAGACCATTTGCTGATCTTGGCAGGTTGGGATATTTGCAATATCTCGGATGCCAACATCCACGCGGCGATTGTTGTAGGCATTCGCGAGTTTTCGTTGCTGGGCGGCGAGGAGGGGCAGTCGGCCCGCTACATGCAGGGCCTGCCCCCTTGGCGCAGGCCCCTGCCTGTCAGCTACGAATCCACCGGCGTTGAAACCCACCTTACCCAGGGGCTAGACCCCGAACCCCGCACCCGGCACGTTTTTCCCTTTCACCGGACCGAAACCCTGGCCGCACTCCTTGCAGCCGCTCCAGCGCCAACCCTGCGCCCTGATGCCAACAGGCTGGAAGGGGCCCAACCGAGTCATAGCCATCCGCAATCTGGCCTGCGACGCAGACGGGCCGGATCGCGCCGTGCGAACACCCGACCAGATACGTACCATCGTGCGCACCTTTCGCGACAAGCTTCCGCTGGAAATCTTCCCCGGCCGCACCGAGGCACCCTAGGCTCTAGTGTTTTCCAAAGACGACAGCTACGCCGAGAAGATTGTCGAAATCGTTCGCGAAGAGTTTGACAAGGGAAACGACTTTGACTAGAAGACAACCTATCCATTGCCGTTACCGAAATGCAACTGGTGTGCGCAACGAAAACCAGTGTGTACTCGACCTATCGGAGCTCGCGGGGATCAGCCGCATTGACGAACCGCAGTTGCTAAAGATCGCCAAGCAATTCGAATCGATTGGGAAGGCCCGGAATCACTTAACGACCGGGTTCAAGCGTCTACGCATTGATGCATTTAGCCAAGTTGATCGCGATGCTGAGTGGATGCGCAACGTGCGCAGTTGGTCGAGAGGCAGCCTCCAAATGAGCCACGATAACGAGGGAACCATATGAAGATCACAAGAATAAAAATTGAGAATTTTCGCTCTATCGAGTTTACTGAGATAGCGCTGGGAGCGTTTAACGTTTTAGTTGGACAAAACAACCATGGAAAAACAAATTTCTTTGAGGCAATTGACTGGTTTTATAACGGGAGCGGTGACGTCAATCAAATCACGTTTCGGCGTGAGGCCGCCTGAGACATTGTTGTAGAGGTTGAGTTCGACGACGTACAGGCGGGAATTGAGACTGTTAAAAACGAGAAGAACAGAGAAGCGTTTCGGAAGTTTGCGGACGGTAGAGATGTGCTTAAGGTAGTCAGACGGAAAAGCGACGGTTCCAAAAGGGCGCTATGGGATGAGAAGTCCGGTCAATGGTCAACGAAAAACTTTGCAGGTTTTGACCGAGCATTTAACGATTGCCTGCCTCGCTTGGAATACGTGGCCACATCTGCGCGCCTAGCAGACGTTTCAAAGTTCGGTAAGAAGACGCCAATCGGCTTGATGCTGGCAGGTGTGCTGTCGGCTGTGTTGGAAGCCAGTCCGCAATATCAAAAATTTCGCGCTGCATTTGATGAAGTGTTTGGACCGGGTGACTCGGATATCCGAGCTACTTTGGACGATCTTAGCGGTCGCGTCAGATCCCATTTGGAGCAGCAATTTCCAGATACTGAAAAAGTTAAATTTGACCTCCATGAGCCTGTGATTGATGACCTGCTGAAGACATTTGAGACATCAATTGACGATGGGATAGAAACGACCGCTGAAGAAAAAGGCGATGGCATGCAGCGCGCACTCATGCTGGCCATAATCAAGACGTATGCTGACTTTAGGCGTGAAAACGACGAGCTTGGCAAGAGGTTTGTATTTCTAATAGATGAAGCTGAACTGCATTTGCATCCGACTGCGCAACGACAACTAAAAGAAGCCTTGATATCGCTCGCGTCAGCAGGCGACCAAGTTCTGCTAAATACCCATTCTTCCGTTTTGGTTGTAGAGGATCACATACTGCAACACGTATTCAAGGTATCGAAAAGTTCCGGTGCTACAGAAATTTGTGAAGTCACTGCGACACAGAAGCCAGCGGTTGTGTTTGACCTGCTTGGGGGAAGTCCATCCGATTTGCTTTTTCCAAGGAATTTTTTAATCGTGGAAGGAAGTAGTGATCGCGAGTTTCTCGTCGCTGTCATTGAACGCTTTTACGCTGATCGACCACCGTTGCAGATTGTGTTTGCTGGGGGGGATGACCGAAAGCAGAAAAAATCAATGGACGGCATCAATCAGGTACTTGTGCCGCTATATGGCACGCCTGTGTACAAAGACAAATTGGTTCTTTTGTGTGACAAGCCAAGCGAGAGCCGCACCAAAGACTTCGATGCTTTCTGTGAGTCCTACAAGGCGCTCATCACCGCAGGTCAACTGCATATCCTCGCTGTCGAAGCGATAGAAATGTATTACCCCGACCCGTGGAGAAAGAACTCAGAGCAAGTGAAGGAAATGCGTATTGGCGAAAAGTCAGCACTGGGACGAGACGTCGGCAGAGTCATTGCAAGAGCGCAATTTGAGCAGGAAATGCCGGTAGTGTTTGCTGCGCTGAACGTTGCGTGGGCGCGTGCGCACAGTTAGTACCCTCGTGCGCTACTAGGAAAGACCAGTCCGCCCATGACCAAAAAGCCTCACTCGGTACCGCCGCAAGTGCAAGCCAGCGCAGTAACCTACGAATTGCACTCACTCGGGTGGAAGGCGTTTCAACAACTCTGCGTGACAATTATTAGCGAGGTTTGGGGCCAGTCAGTTCAGTCCTTTTTCGACTCTCACGATGGAGGGCGTGACGGTGCGTTCAATGGAACCTGGACGCCAACACCGGGTGAGGTGTATCAGGGTTCCTTTACGGTCCAGTGCAAATTCACATCGAAGTCCGGCAAGGCCCTCCGAATGGGCGACCTAAGTGATGAACTGGAGAAAGCGAGACGCTTGGCTGGCCGTGGTCTTGCTGACAATTACTTCCTGTTCACCAACGCGCAGTTGACAGGTACCACTGCAGAGAAAGTACAGAGTGCTTTTGAATCGATCCCCGGGATTCGGAGATTCGCCACTTATGGTGCGGAGAGAATTTCAGAATTTATTCGCGAATCACCGCGCCTCCGAATGCTGGTTCCGCGCGTTTATGGGCTGGGCGACTTGAGTCAAATCTTGGATGAGCGGGCATATGCGCAAGCGGTCGAGGTGTTAAGTGCTCTAGGCGATGACTTGGGTAAATTTGTAATCACCGAAGCGTACAGAAATAGTGCGAAAGCGCTTGTGGAGCACGGATTTGTAATTTTGCTAGGTGAGCCAGCATGCGGCAAGTCAACTATTGCGGCTGCGTTGGCTGTTGGAGCCTTGGACGAGTGGGGGTGCTCGACGATTAAGGTTCGGGACGCGGATGACTTTGTTCGACATTCCAATCCGCATGAACCAAAGCAATTTTTTTGGGTGGACGATGCGTTTGGCGCTACTCAAATTGATTGGCAAACGACGATCGGCTGGAATCGCGCGTTTCCCCATGTGCAGGCGGCAATTCGGCGCGGAGCTAAGGTCGTATTCACCTCTCGCGACTATATTTATCGATCTGCACAAAGCATTTTGAAGAAATCTGCATTGCCGGTGATTCATGAGTCGCAGGTTGTTATCCAAGTGCAGAACATTTGCAAGGATGAAAGGGAGCAAATCCTTTACAACCATGTTCGACTTGGTAGCCAAGCATTAGCCTTCAAAACGGCAATTAAACCATTTCTGCCACTGGTTTCGGATCACGCCGGTTTTAGTCCTGAAATTGCTCGACGCTTAGGTAACCCGGCTTTTACTCGACAACTGGCAGTATCGCGCGCTGGTTTACTACAGTTTGTTTCGCGCCCGATGGATCTGCTAAAAGAGGTTATCCAGACCTTGGACGCAACTTCAAGATCCGCTATTGCATTAGTTTTCATGCGTGGCGGGGTGTTGTCGAGTCCAGTTAGCACAACCCCAGAAGAAGAGAATGCTATTCAGCTGCTGGGTGGCAATACTGCCGATGTTCGCAATGCGCTTTTAGCTTTGGATGGCAGTCTACTTGTGCTAGTTCAGCAGGGGGGTGAATTTTCTTGGCGTTTGAAACACCCCACCATTCGTGACGCATTTGCTGCCTTGATTGCGGAGAATCGGGAGCTTTTGGACATTTATTTGGCGGGAACGCCGGTCACACAGCTTCTGCATGAAGTTTCATGCGGCAACGTGGGGATCAAAGGTGTCAAGGTCATCGTGCCCATTGATCGTTACGGATCATTTTGGACACGGATTGAGTCGTACCTTTTGCAATCACGAGCGGACGTTGATGCTGTTAAACGTTTCTTGGCCAACCGGTGCGAGCGGAGTTTTCTGGCTGGCTTCATTGCCAGAAATCCTGGATTCATTCCATCGCTAAAGGTGTGGTCTTATCTCGGAGCGATGCCGGATGTGGATGTGATCGTGAGGTTGCGAACCTTTGATTTATTGCCTGAAGTGGTTCGATTGCA
>JAYUHM010000136.1:0-12643 GCA_043766985.1 Polaromonas sp. | reverse complement strand
CTCGATCGGCATGCTGGCCGACGCGCTGGGCATGTCCAAGTCCGGCGTGTTCGCACATTTCGGCAGCCGCGAAGAATTGCAGATCGCGCTGATCGACGAGTACGCGCGGCGCTTCCTGGAATCCGTGTTCCACCCGGCGCTCAAGCTGCCGCGCGGCCTGCCGCGCCTGAAGGCGATGTTCGAGAACTGGCTGCACCGGGTACAGACCATCGAAATTCCGAATGGCTGCGTATTCATTTCCGGCGCGGTGGAGTTTGATGACCGGCCCGGCCCGGTGCGCGACCGCATGGTGGAAGTCAATCGCGGCTGGCAGGGCGAAATGCGCAAGGCCGCGCTGCAGGCGATCGACTGCGGGCATCTGGCCCCTGGATGCGACCCGGAACAGCTGGTATTCGAGCTTTATGGCGTGATGCTGGCCTTGCATCATGACGCCAGGCTGCTGCGCGATAGCCGCGCGGTCGAACGCGCACGCCGCGCCTTCGACCGTACCGTCGCCTACTACGCCACGGCGACGACAGCGACCCGCACTGCCGCCGGCCGCTCGGCGGCAACTCTCGCGGCGTAAGCAAACGCGCCGCGCCACGACCAACCCTTCACCACTTGTTTTCCTGCGAAAAGGCACACCATGGCTCAATACACCGCTCCCCTGCGCGACATCCAGTTCGTGATGCACGAACTGCTCGACGTCGGCGCCACCTTTAAAGACCTGCCGGCGCAGGCCGAAGTCACGCGTGAACTGATCGATCAGGTGGTCGAGGAAGGTGGCAAATTCTGCGCCGAAGTGCTGTTCCCCTTGAACCAGGTGGGTGACCGCGAAGGCTGTGTGCTCGACAAGATCACCCATGAAGTGAAAACGCCGAGCGGCTTCAAGGATGCATTCCGGCAGTTCGCTGAAGGCGGTTGGTCGGCGCTCTCCTGCGACCCGGAATACGGCGGGCAGGGGCTGCCGCATGTGGTGCAGACAGCGTTCCAGGAAATGATGAACTCGGCCAACCAGGCCTGGGCCATGTACCCGGGCCTGACGCACGGCGCCTACGGCGCGCTGATCAAGCATGGCACTGACGAACAGAAGAAGACCTATCTGCCGAAATTCGTGTCCGGCGCATGGACCGGCACCATGTGCCTGACCGAGCCGCATTGCGGTACCGACCTGGGCCTGATGCGCACCAAAGCCGAGGCCCTGCCCGACGGCACCTACAAAATTACCGGCAACAAGATCTTCATCAGTGCGGGTGAGCACGACATGACCGACAACATCGTGCATCTGGTATTGGCACGTTTGACCGATGCGCCCCCCGGCATCAAAGGCGTAAGCCTGTTTATTGTGCCGAAGTTTTTGGTCAACCAAGACGGCACGCTGGGCGCGCGCAACGGCATTTACTGCGGCGGCTTGGAGCACAAAATGGGCATCCACGGCAACTCCACTGCGCAGATCGTTATTGACGGCGCCATTGGCACTCTGGTGGGCCAGGCCAACAAAGGCATGCAAGGCATGTTTGTCATGATGAACACCGCGCGCCTGGGCGTGGGCAACCAGTCGCTGGGCTTGACCGAAGTGGCTTACCAAAACGCACTGGCCTATGCCAAAGACCGCATCCAAATGCGCTCACTGTCGGGCCCCAAAGCCAAAGACAAACCGGCCGACCCGATCATCGTGCACCCGGACGTGCGCAAGATGTTGCTGACGGCGAAAGCCTATGCCGAAGGTGGCCGCGCCCTGGCCACCTATTGCGCGGTCCTACTAGACAAAGAGCACAGCCACCCGGACGAAAAAGTGCGTAAAGACAGTGGCGAAATGTTGTCCTTACTCACGCCTATCGTCAAGGCTTTCCTCACGGACAACGGCCACATTGCTACCAACGCCTGCATGCAGGTGTTTGGCGGCCACGGCTTTATCAAAGAGTGGGGCATGGAGCAGTTTGTGCGCGACAACCGCATCAACATGATCTACGAAGGCACCAACACCATCCAGTCGCTCGACCTGCTGGGCCGCAAGGTGCTGGGCAACAACGGCGCAACGCTCACCAAGTTTGGCAAACTGATTGGCAAATTGGTAGAAGAAGAAGGCGTGAACGAAAAGATGGCCGAGTTCATCACACCGATTGCTATTTTGGGCGAGCAGATGACCAAGTTCACCACCGAGCTGGGCTTTAAAGCTTTCCAAAACCCCGACGAAGTGGGCGCGGCGGCAGTGGACTACCTGCGGGTGGCAGGCCACTTGGTGTTTGGTTACTTTTGGGCCCGCATGGCGCAGACGGCTTTGCAACAAATAGAGAAACAAAGCGCCACAGGCGGCGCGGGCAACACCGACCAGTTTTATCTGGCCAAACTGCAAACCGCGCGTTTTTACTTTGCCAAGCTGTTCCCAGAGACCGCTACCCTGATGCGCACCGCGCGCGCTGGCAGCAAAGTGCTCATGGACACTGACGCGGTCTTCGCGTAAAACACGGGTACGGCGGCAAGCGTCGCCTTTTTATCAAACATTTTGTATTGGAGCCTTCATGAAAAAAGTACAAGCAGCTACGTTATTTGCAGCATCCATTTTCTTGTCTATGAACGCCTGGGCAGACACCACGCCCGTGGGCAAGTGGCACACCATTGACGATAAAACCAAAGAGGTCAAGTCGGAGATCACCATCACCGAAGCAGGTGGCGCACTCAGCGGCAAAGTAAGCAAACTGCTGCGCAAAGATGCCAAGCAGGACGAAGTGTGCGACGAATGCAAGGATGCCCGTAAAGGCAAGCCAATTTTGGGCATGGAGATTATTCGTGGCGCCAAAAAAGAAGCCACCGAAGAAGTGTGGACCGGCGGCAAAATTCTCGACCCCGAAAACGGTAAGGAATACAGCCTGAAACTCACCCCACAAGAAGGCGGCAAGAAACTGGCAGTGCGCGGCTACATCGGTAACCCGCTGTTTGGCCGGTCGCAAACATGGATCCGGGTTGAATAACCGAGAAAAATTGAATGTCAAAATTTCAAGTTAAAAAAGTAGCCGTGCTCGGCGCGGGCGTGATGGGTGCGCAGATTGCTGCCCATTTGGTGAACGTCAAAGTACCCGTCATTTTGTTTGATCTGCCTGCCAAAGAAGGTGCCAAAAATGGCATCGTCACAAAGGCAGTCGACGGCCTGAAAAAACTCAAGCCCGCACCGCTGGGCGTGCCCGAAGATGCAGCCCTCATCCAGCAAGCCAACTACGAAGAGCACCTGGAGCTGCTGCGCGGCTGCGACCTCATCATCGAGGCCATTGCCGAGCGCATGGACTGGAAGCTGGACTTGTACAAGAAGATCGCGCCTTATGTGAATGCCGATGCCATCGTGGCGTCCAACACCTCGGGCCTGTCGATCACTAAACTGTCTGAGGCGCTGCCAGAGAACATCAAGCCACGCTTTTGCGGCATCCACTTCTTTAATCCACCGCGCTACATGTATTTGGTGGAGTTGATCAACACGCCCACTACCCAGCCCGTGGTGCTCGACCAGCTAGAAAGCTTTGTTACCAGCGCCTTAGGCAAAGGCGTAGTGCGCGCCAAAGACACGCCTAACTTTATTGCCAACCGCGTAGGCATTGCCGGCATGCTGGGCGTGATGAAGCAGGTGGAAAACTTTGGCCTGACGTATGACGTGGTGGACGACCTGACTGGCAAAAAGCTGGGCCGCGCCAGCAGCGGCACCTTCCGCACGGCCGACGTGGTGGGCCTGGACACGATGGCGCATGTTATCAAAACTCTGCAAGACAATTTGGATGAAAAATCTGACCCGTTTTATGGCAACTTTGCCACGCCCCCAGTGCTCAAGGGCTTGCTAGAGGCAGGCGCGTTAGGGCAAAAAACCGGCGCCGGCTTCTACAAAAAAGTAGGCCGCGATATTTTGCGTTTTGACGCGGATAAAAAAGACTACGTGGCCGGTGGCGAGAAGGCCGACGAGGTGTATGGCCGCATGCTCAAAAAGCCTGCTGCGGAGCGCCTAAAACTCTTGCGCGGCAGCGAAGGCAAGCAAGGCCAGTTTTTGTGGGCTATCTTGCGTGATGGCTTTCACTACGCCGCCGTCCATTTGGAAAGCATTGCCGAAACGGCCCGCGACGTGGACTTGGCCATGCGTTGGGGTTTTGGTTTGAAGCAAGGCCCATTTGAATTGTGGCAAGAGGCCGGTTGGCTGGAAGTAGCCAAGATGGTGCAGGAAGACATTGACGCAGGCAAAGCCCTGTGCAAGGCACCCTTACCCAGCTGGGTGTACAAAGGCCCCGTGGCTGAAGCAGGCGGCGTGCATACCAAAGACGGTTCGTGGAACCCCGCGACAAAAACGTTTGTGCCCCGCCACAACCTGCCCGTGTACGAGCGCCAGCACTTCCCCGAGAACGTGTCGGGCTTTGCGCAAGGCATTGGCGCGGCTGCTTTTGAGACGGCTGGCACAACCCTGTTTGAAGATGCTGCCATTCGCCTGTGGACATTGGACGCAGATGCCAATCGCCCTGCAGGCACTGGCGTGATCATCGCCAGCATCAAAACCAAAATGCACGTCATCAGCATGGACGTGATGGCCGGGCTGGAGAAAGCCGTGGAGCTGGCCGAGGCCGACTACCAGGGTGTGGTTATCTGGTCAGGCGACGAACCCTTCTGCGCCGGTGCGGATCTGCAAGGCATGCTGCCCGCATTCATGAGCGGCGGCGTAAACCTGCTGCAAGAGGCCATGGCTGAAGTGCAGCGCGTGATGCTGCGCCTGCGCTATGCCAACGTGCCGGTAGTCAGCGCCGTACGCGGCTTGGCGCTGGGTGGAGGTTGCGAGCTGGCGGTGTACAGCGCCAAGCGCGCCGTGGCGATGGAAAGCTATATCGGTCTGGTAGAAGTGGGTGTAGGCCTGGTGCCCGGTGCCGGTGGTTTGACTTACATTGCCCGCCGCGCCGCAGAGAACATGGCCAGCAGTAACAGCAAAGACCTGCTGCCCTTCCTGACCGAAGGCTTCACCAACGCCGCCATGGCCAAGGTAGGCACCAGCGCCATCGAGTCGCGCAAGCTGGGCTACCTGCTGTGGACGGACGTGATCGTGCCCAACAAAGACGAGTTGCTGTTTGTGGCGATCAACGAAGCCAAGGCGATGGCCACATCCGGCTACCGCGCGCCCGCCAAGCGCCAGTTCCCCGTGGCGGGCCGCAACGGCAAGGCGACCATCACTGGTTCGCTCATCAACATGCGCGACGGCGGCTTTATCAGCCAGCATGACTTCCACATTGCCACCTTGATTGCCAACGTGGTCTGCGGCGGTGATGTAGAGGCTGGCACGATGGTGACGGAGGAGTACCTGATGACCCTGGAGCGCCAAGCCTTCACCAGCTTGCTGACCATGGCCAAAACGCAGGAACGCATCATGGGCATGCTCAGCACCGGCAAACCCCTACGCAATTGACGATATGCCTATGCGGCCCGCTCGCGCTGAGCCTGTCGAAGCGTTCATACAACAATTTGTCTAAACCAGCACTTGCATGAAGCCTTCGACAAGTTCAGGCCGAACGAAAGCTTTAAACACATGACATCCACCGTAACCATCCCCAACCGCCTGCAACGCCAGCTCAGCCGCCTTGACGAAGTACCTGCGTACTTCCGCCCGTGGTTCCAGTCTGTGGTGCTAGGCCGTGCCGTGCCCTACACGGGCACCTCCAAGCTGCGCTACGAAGTCATGTCCCCTGAGCAGGTCGTGATCTCGGTGGCCAACCGCCACCGCGTGCAAAACCATATCGAAGGTGTGCATGCCGTTGCCACCACCTTGGCGGCAGAAACCGCCACGGGCATGGTGATGGGCATGAATGTGCGCGACGACTGCGTTCCAGTCGTCAAAGACATGCGCGTGCAGTTTAAAAAGCGCGGCATGGGTGCCATGCGTGCCGTGGCCACACTCACACCCGAGCAGCGTGCTTTGATGCAAAGCACCGACAAAGGTGAAGTAACGGTGGCGGTAGTAGTGACAGACGAGTCAGGTAACCAGCCGGTCGAATGCGAATTTATCTGGGCCTGGATTCCATCCAAGCGCCCAGCCAAGAACACTGAAACATTGCAAGGCAGTCCAACGGCCAGCGCATAGCGCCCCGCTGCTCTGTCCTCAACCATTTAAGAAAGAATCTCACCATGGTCAAACAAGTTCAAGAAGCCTATATCGTTGCCGCTACGCGCACCCCAATTGGCCGTTCGCACAAGGGGTTTTTCCGCAATACCCGGCCCGACGATCTGCTGGCAACGGTGTTGCGCAGTGCACTGGCCCAGGTGCCCGGGCTTGACCCTGCCAGCATTGAAGATGTGATCTGCGGCTGCGCCATTCCCGAAGCGCAGCAGGGCCTGAACATCGCCCGCGTGGGCGCGGTGCTGGCGGGCTTGCCCAAGAGTGTGGGCGGCATTACCGTCAACCGTTTTTGCGCCTCCGGCATTAGCGCGGTACAGATGGCGGCCGACCGCATTCGCGTAGGCGAGGCCGACGTGATGATTGCCGCAGGCACAGAGAGCATGAGCATGGTGCCGATGATGGGCAACTCGCCCAACCTGTCGCCCAGCATCTTTACCGACACCGAGAATGTTGACAACTACGGCATCGCCTACGGCATGGGCCTGACCGCTGAAAAAGTGGCCACGCAGTGGAAGATCAGCCGTGATGCACAGGACGAGTTTGCCTATAACAGCCATATGAAGGCGCTGGCCGCCATGAAGGCCGGTTATTTTGCCAACGAGATGACCGCGGTGGAAGTGACCGAGCGCAGTGTCGATTTAGACAGCGCCGAAGTGACCACCAAAACCCGTACCGTGAACCTGGATGAAGGTGCACGGCCAGACACTACCGTCGAAGGCCTGGGCAAGCTCAAAGCCGTGTTCTCCGCGCGTGGATCGGTTACCGCAGGCAACAGCAGCCAAACCTCGGACGGCGCTGGCGCGTTGATTTTGGTGAGCGAGGCCGCGCTCAAGCGCTACAACCTCACGCCGTTGGCCAAGTTCAGCAGTTATGCATCACGTGGCGTACCCCCGCACATCATGGGTATTGGCCCAATTGAGGCGATACCCGCTGCGCTGAAATACGCAGGATTGAAGCATGAAGACATCGACTGGTTTGAACTGAACGAAGCCTTTGCCGCGCAGTCCCTGGCTGTGATCAATACGCTGGGTTTAGACCCATCGAAAGTCAACCCCATGGGCGGCGCAATTGCGCTGGGCCATCCGCTAGGCGCTACGGGCGCCATCAGGGCGGCCACGGTGGTGCATGCCCTGCAGCGCAACCAGCTCAAGTATGGCATGGTGACGATGTGCGTAGGTATGGGCCAAGGCGCTGCAGGCATATTTGAGCGCGTATAAGCGCAACTGCCACGTACTTATCCTAAAAATAGTGCTCTAGCCCAATGGAATATAGCACAAGCAGCTATTTATAATATAGCAAACATATTCCATGCACAGCACTTTTGACTTTGACCAAGCTGTCACGCTGCAACCACTGGGTGAGAACCCAAGCGACGTCAACTTCGGCCAAAGTACCCATCCTGCCTGGCTGAATATGGTGGGGCCGTTTGGAGGCGTTACGGCGGCCACTATGGCATAGAGCGGCCAGGTGGCGAACCGCAACACTGGTCACCGCAGCAGGCCGCAGCACTTTCAGCAGTACCGAAATTGTCATGCCTGCGGCGGCGGCGCCCCGCACATTGCCCGCGCATTGCACCCAAGCTGGAGTGGCCCAAACGCTATGACATGCGGTTTATCACGGGTAACCTGGCCACCACATGGGGCGTCCAAATGGGCGACTGCTTGACCCAGACGTGGGTACGCGCTGTGCAAGAGCGGGCAGCCGTGGGCAAGGGTTTTGTTTTGGCCGAGGCTACAGCGCAGTCTTTCCTCAATGGTTTTTTTGACCAAAGCGCGCAACTATGGTCTGAAGCTGGCACACTGGTGGCTACGACGCACCATGTGCGTGTACTACAAGGAATAAACTTCATGGCAAGCTTCATCTCAGGCAGAGGCGCATGTTTGGTGATCGGTGCAGGCGATGCCACCGGCGGCGCCGTAGCCAGGCGCTTTGCGCGCGAGGGCTATGTTGCCTGCGTTACGCGCCGCAGTGTGGAGAAGCTGCAAGATTTAAAGCAGCAGATCGAGTCTGCCGGTGGTACCTGCCACGCCTTTGGCAGCGATGCGCGGGTGGAAGAGGAAGTGATCGCACTGGTAGACAAGATAGAAAAATACATCGCACCCATCGAGGTGATGGTGTTTAATATCGGCGCCAATTCCCCCAACAGCATACTGACCAAGACCGCGCGCCGCTACACCAAGATGTGGGAGATGGCTTGCCTGGCCGGTTTTCTCACCGGGCGCGAAGTGGCTAAGCGTATGGTGGCGCGGGAGGTGCCGCAGAGCACGGCACCTGGTGTTCCCCACAAGGGCACCATCATCTTTACCGGTGCCACCGCGTCGCTGCGCGGCAGCGCACATTTCGCAGGTTTCTCGGGCGGCAAGATGGCACTGCGCGCCCTGGCGCAAAGCATGGCGCGCGAGCTGGGGCCCATGGGCATCCATGTAGCGCACCCCATCATCGATGGCGCGATAGATACTGAATTTATCCGCACCCAGTTTCCCCAGCGCTATGCGTTGAAAGATCAGGACGGCATTGTCAACCCTGACCACATTGCCGACGCTTACCTCATGCTGCACCAGCAACCACGCGATGCATGGACGCACGAGCTAGATTTGCGCCCGTATATGGAAAAATTCTAAAACTATTCCAGGAGACAAATATGGCTAAAACCTTTGAGTATTATTTTGACTTTGGCAGCCCGGCCTCGTATCTGGCATTTACCCAACTGCCCACTCTGGCTGCGCAAACCGGCGCATCGGCAGTGCTCAAACCCATGCTGCTGGGTGGCGTGTTCCAGGCCACGGGCAACCATTCACCGGCCACCATTCCTGCCAAAGGCGCCTACACCTTCACCGACTTTTCGCGCTTTGCAAAGCGCTATGGCGTACCGCTAGCTACCAACCCGAACTTTCCGATCAATACCTTGATGTTGATGCGCGCAGCCATCGGACTGCAAATGACAGATCCGGCGCGCTTCATGCCGTATTGCGAGGCGATATACCGCGCCATCTGGGTAGACTCCAAAAACATGAACGACCCCGCCACTGTGGGGCAGGTGCTGGCCAATGCCGGCTTTGACCCCGCAGCCATACTGGCGCTGGCCAACGCGCAAACTACCAAAGATGCACTCAAAGCCGCCACCGAAGCAGCGGTGGCACGCGGCGTGTTTGGCGCGCCCACTTTCTTTGTGGATGGTGCCATGTTTTGGGGCCAAGACCGCCTAGACTTTGTGCGCGAAGCCCTAACCGCCTGACCCCTGCATGCCTGTATCCTGACATCCTGCCCCCACATTCCATATTTGAAGAACACCCCATGAGCGACATCCTTATCCACCACGACGCTGGCGTGTGCACCATCACCATCAACCGCGCGGCCAAGAAAAACTCTCTCACCGCCGCCATGTACCAAAGCATGGCCGATGCCTTGGCAGCCGCCAAAGACGATACCGCCGTCCGCGTCGTCGTCATCCAGGGGCATGAGACGGTGTTCAGCGCAGGCAATGACATCGCCGACTTTTTAAACAACCCGCCGTCCACCCAAGACAGCCCGGTGTTTCAGTTTTTGCATGCCATCGCCGCCTTCCCCAAGCCGCTGGTCGCCGCCGTCTGCGGCCCGGCGGTGGGCGTGGGCACCACCCTGCTGTTCCACTGCGATCTGGTCTACGCAGGCGACAACGCCGCGTTTTCCATGCCCTTTGTGAACCTGGGCCTGTGCCCCGAGGCTGGCTCCAGCCTGCTGGTGCCGCAAATGATGGGCTACCACCGCGCCGCCGAGGCGTTGCTGCTGGGCGAACCCTTCATGGCCGAGGCCGCGCTGGAAATAGGCCTGGTCAACCGCGTGCTGCCCCCGCTAGAAGCCAACAACTACGCGCAGAGCATCGCCCGCAAACTGGCCGCCAAACCCATCACCGCGCTGGTAGAAACCAAGCGCCTGCTCAAAAAGCACAACTCTGCCGCCGTGCTGCAAGCCATGGCCGACGAAAGCGTGAGCTTTGGCCGCATGCTCAAAGAGCCCGCTGCGCGCGAAGCCTTTGGTGCGTTTATGGAAAAGCGCAAACCGGACTTCTCTAAGGTGTAACCCTTGACGATGCGTCACGCGGCACCCGCGTGATTGCGAAAAACGGGCAAGTTTGCTATCGTGGGGCCCTGTATGCAGACTGCCAAAACCACCCCCCCCAAAGCCCAGTACCGTAGCGCCTTCGCTGCGGGTTTGTTTCAACACAAAACGATTATTGTCACCGGCGGCGGCTCGGGCATTGGGCGCTGCACGGCACACGAGCTGGCCGCGCTGGGTGCGCATGTGGTGCTGGTAGGGCGCAAGCTGGACAAGTTGCAACACGTCGCTACCGAAATCATTGCCGACGGTGGGCAGGCCAATTTTCATAGCTGTGACATTCGCGACGAAGCGGCTGTAAAGGCACTGATCACCGCCGTGGTGGCCACGCACGGGCGCGTCGACGGGCTGGTGAACAACGCGGGCGGCCAGTACATTACGCCGCTGCATGCCATCAGCGCCAAGGGCTGGGAGGCGGTGATCAACACCAACCTGACGGGCGGCTTTTTGATGGCGCGTGAATGCTATGTGCAAAGCATGCAAGCCCATGGCGGCGCGGTGGTCAACATTGTGGCCGACATCTGGGGCTCGATGCCCAATATGGGGCACAGCGGCGCGGCGCGGGCGGGCATGGTGAGCTTGACCGAGACGGCGGCGGCAGAGTGGGCCTGCCATGGTGTGCGGGTGAACGCCGTGGCGCCCGGCTATATCGCTTCCAGCGGCATGGACCAGTACCCTCCCGAGGCGGGCGACATGCTGCGCCAGATGGCCACCACGGTGCCGCTGGGGCGCTTTGGCAACGAGGCCGAAACGTCTGCGGCGATAGTGTTTTTACTCTCACCTGCTGCCAGCTTTATCAGCGGCACGGTGCTGCGGGTAGACGGTGCGCGGCCCCAGGTACGCATGGGCTGGCCCATGCAGCAGCCCACGCCTGAGGCGATGGCGCGCGATGCGGTGAAACCGTTTGATGGATTTCATCGGTATCAAACGCCGAAAGTGTTTTCTTGAGATTTAAATATATGCACGCCTTTATTCGTTTTTCCGCTTTTTGCGAATTTTTTGCGCTTTGCGCGCTACCTCTTTTGACATAGACAAAACATGTCTTTTCAAAGCCAATGGAACAATGCCAGCCCGCAGGCCATCGCGGGCCGCGAGGCCATGCTGGCGCGCATCGCGCAGCTGCGCGCGCTAGAGCAGCGCTCGGCCGATGCATCGGCCCTAGCTAAACCCGTGTTTGACAAACGCGGCCAGTTGCTTCCGCGCCAGCGGGTAGCGCTCTTGCTCGACCCCGGCACGGCGTATCTGCCGCTGTGCACGCTGGCGGGCTATATGCAAGACAGCAAAGACCCGGCCAAGTCGGTGCCCGGCGGCGGCATGGTGGCGCGCATAGGTTTTATTGAAGGCACGCGCTGCATGCTGGTGGCCAGCGACTCAGGCATTGACGCTGGCGCGATTGGCCCCATGGGCTTGGACAAAATTTTGCGCCTGCAAGAGATCGCACTGCAAAACAAACTGCCCTTTATCCACTTGGTGGAGAGCGCGGGCGCGAACCTCATGCGCTACAAGGTAGAGGGCTTTGTGCAAGGCGGCGCGCTGTTTCGCAACCTGGCGCGGCTGTCCAGCGCGGGCATTCCGGTGATCACCATCCAACACGGCTCGGGCACGGCGGGCGGTGCGTACATGCCGGGGCTGAGTGATGTGGTCATCATGGTACGCGGGCGCTCCCGCGCCTTCCTGGCCGGTCCGCCGCTGCTGATGGCTGCCACGGGCGAGGTGGCTACCGAAGAAGAGCTGGGCGGGGCAGAGATGCACTCCAGCGTATCTGGTTTGGGTGAATACCTGGCCGAGGACGACCGGCATGCGATTGGGATGGCGAAACAGGTGGTAGCCCAATTAAATAGGTCGCAAGCAGCTACTGTAAATATAGCAACTGAACCCGCTTTTCCTGCCGACGACCTGCTGGCGCTGATGCCCGATGACCTGCGCCAGCCCGTCGATATGCGCGAGGTGATGGCGCGCATCGTCGATGCCTCTGAGCTACTGGAATTCAAAGCCTTGTACGGCCCGGCCACCCTGTGCGTGCAGGCACGCATAGGCGGCCACGCAGTGGGCATCATCAGCAACAACGGCCCGATTGACGTGGCCGGTGCCAACAAGGCCACGCACTTTATCCAGTGGATGTGCCAGTTGGGCCACCCCATCATTTACCTGCAAAACACCACCGGCTATATGGTGGGCAAAGAGAGCGAACAAGGCGGCATGATCAAGCACGGCAGCAAGATGATCCAGGCGGTGACGAACGCCAGCGTGCCGCAAATCACCATCCAGTGCGGTGCCAGCTTTGGCGCCGGCAACTACGGTATGTGCGGGCGCGGTTTTGCGCCCCGCTTTTTGTTCAGCTGGCCGAATGCCAAAACCTCGGTGATGGGCGGCGAGCAAGCCGCCCGCACCATGCAGATCGTCACTGACGCAGCCATGGCACGCAAAGGCATCGCGCCG
>JAYUHM010000135.1:0-12652 GCA_043766985.1 Polaromonas sp. | reverse complement strand
TGCGCAACGCCACGCATATTGCAGCCTAAGCCACTTAGCAAATGGGGCAGAGAGAAATTGTCAATTTCTGGTTAATAGAACAGTATTGGCTCCGCGGCTGTCCCCCGTGGCGGCTTATGGCCGCCGACTCCTCCTTGATGCCGCTGCGCTGAGTACACCGCCGACCTGCTCTCGCGAAGTAGTAGGCGATCCACCGTTGTGCCCCAACCAAACCAGTACGCAGCTCTGGCACTTGGTGTGCACAGCGCAGCGGCATCAAGGAGGAGGCCGCAGGCCGGGGGACAGCCGCGGAGCTGTGCACACCAAGTGCCAGAGCGAGCACAGAACTGGAGCCAGCATTAAAGGTTCTCGAACGCAAGCAATATCGCAGGAAGACGCAAGCCCGTCCACCATCAGTACGTCATCAGCACGCCTTCATTACGTCATCACCCCGTATTGCGCAGCCCCGCCGCAATGCCGTTGATGCTGATGTGGATACCCCGTTGCACGCGCTCGTCCCGGTCTTCTTCATTTTTACCAGCACGAAAGCGGCGAATCAGCTCGACTTGCAAATGGTGCAGCGGGTCGATGTAGGGAAAGCGGTGCTGGATGCTGCGTGCCAGGGACGGATTATTGGCCAGGCGGCTTTTCTCGCCGGTGATGAAGGCCAGCGCCTGGTTGGTGCGGTGCCATTCGGCGTCAATGTCGGCGAGGATTTTTTTGCGCAGCTTGGCGTCTTGCACCAGCTCGGCGTAGCGCGAGGCCAAGGCCAGGTCGGACTTGGCAATCACCATGTCCATATTGCTGAGCAGCGTTTTAAAGAAAGGCCAGTCACGCTGCATTTTTTGTAGCAGCTTACCTTTATCTTCCGTGGGCTTAGGGCCATTTTTGGCAATAAACTGCTCTACCGCGCTGCCAAAACCGTACCAGCCGGGCAGGGTCAGTCGGCACTGGCCCCAGCTAAAGCCCCAAGGAATAGCGCGCAGGTCTTCAATGCGTTGGGATGGCTTGCGGCTGGCGGGGCGCGAGCCAATGTTCAGCCCGGCAATCTCGCGGATCGGCGTGGCTGCAAAAAAGTAGTCGGTAAAGCCCGGCGTTTCGTACACCAGCTTGCGGTAGGCCTGCATGGACAGGGTGGACAGCTCGGCGGCGGCGTCGATAAAGCTTTGCGGTGCGGGCTTGGTGGGCGTGAGCAACGTGGCTTCCAACGTCGCGGCCACCAGGGTTTCTAAATTGCGCCGGCCAATCTCGGGGTTGGCGTATTTGGAGGCAATCACTTCACCCTGCTCAGTCACGCGGATTTGGCCGCGCACGGTGCCGGGGGGTTGCGCAAGGATAGCTTGGTAGCTCGGGCCACCGCCTCTGCCTACAGTGCCGCCACGGCCGTGGAACATCCTTAAGGTTATTCCATGCGACGTCTTGAGCTCATCAAACAGCGATACCAATGCGATCTCGGCGCGGTACAGCTCCCAGTTGCTGGTAAAAATGCCGCCGTCTTTGTTGCTGTCGCTGTAGCCCAGCATGATGTCTTGCTCAGGCGAATGGTTCAAAGCGCCTTCTGCGGCGGAGCGGCGCACCATGTCGGCGATACCGGGGAGCGCGTAAAACTCGCGCATGATGGGCGCGGCGTTGCGCAGGTCTTCAATCGTCTCAAACAGCGGCACCACAATGAGTTCGGCGGTGGCGTTGTCGTCCAGCGTGCGGTGCATCAGGCCCACTTCTTTTTGCAGCAGCAGCACTTCCAATAAGTCGCTCACGCTCTCGGTGTGGCTGATGATGTAGTGCAGAATGGCCGCCTTGCCAAAGCGGCGGCGCGCGGTGCGGGCCGCTTCAAAAATAGCCAACTCGCTTTGCGCGTGGGCGCTGTAGCTGGCGCCCACCACGCGCAAAGGGCGGGTGTCGTTCAGCAGCGTGAGCAGCAGGGCGCGCTTGGCAGGCTCGTCCAGCGCCGCGTAGTGTTTCTCTACCCGCGCGGTGGCCAGCAGCTCGGAAATTACCTCTTCATGTTTGTCCGAGCTTTGGCGCAGATCGACCGTGGCCAGGTGAAAGCCAAACACCTGCACCGCGCGGATCAGGCCGGTCAGGCGCATGCCTACCAGGTGCTCGCCATTGGTGGCTAAAAGCGAGGCTTCGATGGTGTGCAGGTCGGCCAAAAACTCATCAGCACTGGCATATGGGTTTTGCGGGGCTACAGCGTGGCGGGCGGCCTCGGTGCCGGTCAGCTCCAGCAGGGTGGCGGCCAGGCGCGCGTACACACCTATCAGCGCGCGGCGGTAGGGCTCGTCCAGTCGGTGCTCGTTCACGTCGGGGCTGCGGTCGGCCAGCGCCTGCATGCCTTCGCTCATGCCTACCAACATCAGTGACACAGACAGCTCGGCGCCCAGCTGGTGCACCTCGGTCAGGTAGTAGCGTAGGGCGACCTCGCTTTGGCGTTTCAAGGCATGGTTCAGGGTGTCTGCGTTGACATTGGGGTTGCCATCGCGGTCACCGCCTATCCAGTTACCCATGCGAAAGAAGGCTTCGTCTACCTTGCCCACGCGGTCTTCTACATCGGCGTACAGCTTGGGGATCTCGCGCAAAAACGTGGCTTCGTAGTAGCTCAGGGCGTTTTCAATCTCGTCGGCCACGGTGAGCTTGGTGTAGCGCAGCAGGCGGGTTTGCCATAGCTGGGTCACGCGGGCACGCAGCTGCGCATCCAGCAGGAGTTTTTCGCGCGCTAATAAATCTGTAGCATCCCGTGCTGTCAATATTTGGGCTATGGCGCGTTCAGCGTCCAAAATGCTCTTGCGTTGCACCTCCGTGGGGTGCGCAGTGAGCACCGGCGAGATGTAGGCTTGCGACAAGGTTTTGGCAATGCCTTTGGCGGTGTGGCCGCTGGCGCGCAGGCGGGCAAAGGTGGCGTCCAGGCTACCGTCTTGCACGTCGCCACGCTGCTCGTGCACGGTGCGCCGGCGAATGTGGTGGCGGTCTTCGGCCAGGTTGGCCAAATGGCTAAAGTAGGTAAAGGCGCGGATAACGCTGACCGTTTGCTCGTTGGACAGCGACTTGAGCAGCTTTTTCAAGCCCTCGTGCGCCGCCACGTCCGCATCGCGGCGAAAGGCCACGCTGAGCTTGCGAATTTGCTCTACCAGCTCATACGCGGGCGCGCCGTCCTGCTCGCGTATCACGTCACCCAAAATACGGCCCAGCAGACGAATATCGTCCAATAAGGGGCGTTCTTTGTCTTTTTTGCTGGGAACGCTGACAGCGATAGCGGCAGAAGACACGGCGGCATTGAGATTTTTCATAATTGGGTGCATGCTAGCATTGGACGCAGAGCAATGATTACAGATTGGTTACGAGTAAATGGCTACGAGTTTTTTGAAGATTACCATCGCCACCCGCGAAAGCCGCCTTGCCCTGTGGCAGGCCCAGCATGTACAGGCGCGCTTGGAGGCCCTTGGCCACAGCGTGCGCCTGCTGCCCATGACCACCCAAGGCGACCAAATTTTAGACCGTGCGCTGAGCAAAGTGGGCGGCAAAGGCCTGTTTGTCAAAGAACTGGAGACCGCGCTGGCGGATGGCCGCGCCGACATTGCCGTGCACAGCCTGAAAGATGTGCCCATGGAGATGCCCGTGGGCTTTGACCTGGCCTGCGTGATGCAGCGCGAAGACCCGCGCGACGCGCTGGTGTCGCCGCACTACGCCTCGCTGCAAGCCCTGCCACTGGGGGCCGTGGTGGGCACCTCCAGCCTGCGCCGCGTGGCCCTGCTGCAGGCGTTGCGGCCCGACCTGAAGATTGAGCCGCTGCGCGGTAACCTGGACACCCGCCTGCGCAAGCTCGACGAAGGCCAGTATGCTGCTATCGTTCTGGCAGCGGCAGGCCTGATACGCTTGGGCCTGGCCCAGCGTATTGCGCAAACCTTTGAGACCGAGCAAATGCTGCCCTCCGCCGGGCAAGGCGCGCTGGGCATTGAAATTTGCACTGGCCGCGATGACCTAGTGCAAGCACTGGCGCCCTTGGCCCATGCTCCCACCTGGCTGGCGGTCAGCGCCGAGCGCGAGGTGAGCCGCGCCATGGGCGGCAGCTGCTCCATGCCGCTGGCAGCCTTTGCCACCTGGCAAGGCAGTGCTTTGCATTTGCGCGCTGCTTATGGCGACCCGGACGGCGCCAAGCCCTTGGCGCGCGCCCTGGGCCATGCCGCAGTGGCAGACGCCGCCCAAGCCCGCGCCTTGGGTGCACAGGTAGCGGCCCACCTCAAAACAGCCATGGCGTAACTACCCCATGCCCACCGAGCAGCCACCGCGCGTCATCGTTACCCGCCCCACGGGGCAGGCCGCGCAGTGGGTGCAGGCCCTGCAAGCGCAGGGTTTCGCGGCGCACAGCTTTGCGCTGATCGAGATTGCCGACGCCCTGCAACCGGCGCAGCGCCAAGCCTTGCAGGCGCGTGTGGCTACGCCGGGCGCGTTCGATGCGTGCATGTGGGTCAGCGCCAATGCGGTAAGCCATTTTTACCAGTCAAATCTGCCACTAGCCCAACAGAACATAGCACAAGCTGCTATTAATTTAGTAGTTGACGATAGCGCCTCCCCGGGCGCGGCGCTGCGCCATTGGGCCACCGGCCCGGGCACGGTGGCGGCCCTGCAAGCGCATGGCGTACCGCTGGCCCATATTGATGCCCCCGACGTTACCGCCGCGCAATGGGACGCCGAGGCGCTATGGCAGCGCGTAGCCACGCAAGTGCACGCGGGCAGCCGGGTGCTGATGTTGCGCGGTGTGGACGTGGGCACCCCCAGCGCCAGCCGCGACTGGCTGGCCAACCAGGTGCGCGGCGCGGGCGGCGTAGTAGAGTTTGCCGCCGTGTACGAGCGGCACGCACCCCGCTTTACCCCGGCGCAGGTGGCTTGGGCACGGTCTGCGGCCAGCGACGGCAGCGTGTGGGTGTTCAGCAGCTCCCAGGCGGTAACCCACTTGCCCGACTTGCCTGCTGCAGCGGGAGGCTGGGGCCGCGCCCGCTGCGTAGCCACCCACGAGCGCATCGCGCAGGCGGCGCGTACCAAGGGTTTTGGCGTTGTTTGCACGTCACGCCCGGCCATCGCCGACGTGGCGCAGTCTATAAAATCACTGGCATGACTGACGAGCCCCTCCGCCCCACCGAGCCAACCCCTCCCCCAGAGGCGGCGCCTATTGGGCTGGCACTGGCGGGGCCGGTACTTGCCGCGCCTGTGCGGCACCCCGCCATGACGCAGCAGACTATGCTTTTAATAGCTGCTTGTGCTATATCTTTGGGGGCTAGCGGCCTATTGTGGTTTAAATTGAACCATATCCAGGAAACCTTGGCGCGGCAAAGCGCCGACGCCATTGCCCAGTCGGTCGAAGCCAAAACCCTGGCCAAAACGGCGCTGGATGCAGTGCGCGAAACCACCACCCGCCAAAGCATGATGGAGGCCAAGGTCAGCGAGGTGGCTTTGCAACGCACCCAGCTGGAAGAGCTGATGCAAAGCCTGTCGCGCTCGCGCGATGAAAACCTGGTGGTGGATATTGAATCTGCCGTCCGCCTGGCCATGCAGCAAGCCAGCCTGACCGGCAGCGTCGAGCCGCTGCTGGCGGCCCTGCGCAGCGCCGACCAGCGCATCGCCCGCGCCGCCCAGCCGCGCCTGACGCCGCTGCAACGCGCCTTGACCAAAGACATTGAGCGCATCAAAGCCGCCACCCTGGCCGACACCCCCGGCCTGCTGATTAAACTGGACGAACTGGCCCGCCTGGTAGACGAGCTGCCACTGGCCAACGCGGTGGCCCAGCCCAGCAACAATGCCGCGGTGAAAGCCGCCGTCGCTGCCAAACCGGGTGGCAAACCCGCCAGCGGCGCCAGCGGCGCCAGCGGCGCCAGCGGCGCCAGCGCTGCAGGCGCTGTTGATACCGCGCCACTGTCCCAATGGCCACAGTGGCTGCAAAGCATCGCCGGAGCTCTGCGCGACGAGGCGCGCGGCCTGGTGCGGGTGAGCCGTATCGCCACCCCCGAGGCGGCGCTGCTCAGCCCGGAGCAAAGCTTTTTTGTACGCGAAAACCTCAAGCTTAAAATTTTGAACGCGCGCTTGGGCTTGCTGGCCCGCCAGCCCGACGCCAGCCGCGCCGACCTGCAGCAGGCGGCGAGCAGCCTGACGCGCTACTTCGACACCAACGCCCGCGCCACCGAGCAAGCCCAGGCGCTGGTATTGCAGCTACAGTCGCAAATGAAGGCCGTAGAGCTGCCGCGCATAGACAACACGCTGGCCGCACTGGCCACAGCGGCCGCTGGCCGCTAGCCCCACCCGAGCCAGCACACCATGCGCGCAGCTTTGTGGCTTCTAGCAATTTTTGCCGCAGCAGTGGGTATTGCGCTGTTTGCGGCGCAGTCTACCGGCACCGTCACGCTGTTTTGGCCGCCCCACCGGGTGGACGTGTCCCTCAACCTGCTGCTGCTGTTGCTGCTGGGCGCCTTTGTGCTGCTGCACTTTGCGCTGCGCGCGCTGTCGGCCTTGCTGGACTTGCCGGCCCAAGCCAAGGCCTGGCGCGCCGCCCAACGCGAGCGCGCCATGCACGGCGAGCTGCGCGACGCGATGGCCCACCTGCTGGCAGGCCGCTTTAGCCGCGCCCGCAAGCTGGCCGAGGCCTCCGCCCTGCGCGCCAGCACACTGCGCAAGGCGGTGCCGCAAAGCGCCGAGGTGCAGGCCATGGCCCACCTGGTAGCCGCCGAGGCCGCGCAGTCCCTGCAAGACCCGTTGCTGCGTGACCTGCAGTTGCAAGCGGCTTTAGACATTCACCTGCCCAAAAGCGCCGCCCACGTGCAAGAAGGCGCCCTGCTGCGCGCCGCCCGCTGGGCACTGGAAGACCGCGACCCCGCCGCCGCCCTGTCGCGCCTGGCCGAGCTTCCGCAAGGCGCCCAGCGCCGCACCATCGCCCTGCGCCTGAAGCTGCGCGCCGCCCGCTTGGGCAAACGCAACGCCGACGCGCTGGACACCGCCCGCCTGCTGGCCAAGCACGGCGCCTTCTCGCCCGCCGCCGCGCAAAGCATGGTGCGCAGCTTGGCCACCCACACCCTCACCGATGCCCACGACGCCCAGCAACTGATGCGCGCCTGGGACCGCCTGACCGCCGCCGAGCGCGCGCAACCCGAGGTAGCCACCCACGCCGCCCTGCGCCTGGTCAACGTATCTGCCCATACCCCCGACGCCAGCGCGCACCAAGGGCTCGCCCGGCAGTGGCTGCAAAACGCGTGGGACCACTACCCCAGCCTGGGCGACAGCGCGCAGAGCCGCTTGGTGCAAGCGCTGGAGGCCACCTTTGAGACCATCGACACCACCTGGCTAGGCAAAATCGAAGCCGCCCAGCGCCAGCTCCCCCGCGATGGCCGCCTGCAATACCTGGCCGGTATGGCCTGCATGAAGCGCGAGCTGTGGGGCAAAGCGCAGCAACTTCTCAGCCTAGCAACCGAAGATTTGAAAGACGAGCCGCTCAAGCGCGGGGCCTGGCGCGCGCTGGCCCTGCTGGCTGAAAACCGTGGCGATGCCGTCGCCGCGGCCAAGGCCTGGCGCAGTGCGGCGGTCGCATGATACAGATGGTAAACACTATTAATTTAGTAGCTTCTCGTGCTTTACTCTATTGGGCTAGCGCCCTAAATGGCGTGAAAACCATTAATTACTGAGACCTGTTGTGCTTTGGACGCTGGCCAGCATTTGAGGTCACCTGCCAGGATCGACGCTGCAGCGCGGGGCACAAAGGAAAACGGGCCGTCGGTCAGCTGTCCTGGTCGCCCGCTGCCAGCCTAGGCTGCGGCTTCCTGAGGCAACTGAGGCAACCCATCTGCCCCGAGCACCCATTGGCTGTTCCAGGTGATGAGCGTCACTTACCCTCAGAATCAATTGACCCGGTATGAGTCTGCCTCTGTCCCTGTCATGGCGTTTCGACCGAGTTCAGCGCCTGTGCCCGAAGAGCGCTCACGGTAACTGGAGGTGAACCACCACGGATGCATGGACTCCAAGGTTTCGCGGGTCTCCAGCGCTTGTTTCACCTGCAAGACCATCGCATCGTCTGGCCCATAGCGAAACCGATATTTTTGGAACAACATTTTCAGATCGTCAAGGTTTCTAGACATATTCGTTCTCCGCAGAAGTGGCACATAGTAGACCTAATTTAGCTCGCCAACCAATTTATTCATGATCGTTGACTTTGTGGGGAGAGTGAAGCATTCTCGACAAACTTAGTGGGGGAATACTGGAGGAACGTATTTGGTTAAAAGCAAGTTCAATTTGGGGAGAATTTATGAAAAAAACTGCTCTCAGCCAACACCCACAGGAAATCGAGCTCAAATTGGCGCTGCCCACGCGCGATCCGGCGGGCTTGGCAAAGCGGCTGGCCCGTGTGCCGGTGCTGGCGCGTCGCAAGCCCCGCCAGCAGCAACTGCACAACGTCTACTTCGATACACCCGATCAACGCCTGCACCAGCAGCGCATCGCGCTACGGATACGGCGCGTGCAAGGCGGTGCGCACCCGCAGTGGCTGCAAACCCTCAAGACCGGCGGCCGCAGCGACTCGGCGTTAAGCCAGCGCGGCGAATGGGAGCTGCCCGTGCCCAGCGCCACATTGGCATGGGATGCCCTGCAAGCCACGCCATGGCCAGGCATGGACCCCGATGGCAGCGTGTTTCGGGCCTTGGCCCCCGTCTTTGAGACACAGTTCGAGCGCACCAGCTGGATGGTACGCCGGCGTGACGGCAGCGTGGTCGAAGTGGCGCTAGACCTTGGACACATCGTGGCGGGCGAAAAGAGAGCGCCCATTTGCGAGCTGGAGCTGGAACTGCTGGCCGGCCAGCCCGCTGCACTGTTCGACCTCGCCCAGCAGATTGCCAGCACCATCGCCGTCCTGCCGACGAACAAAAGCAAGGCCGAGCGCGGTTATGCCTTGGCGCAGGGGTCCCTCGACGCTGCGTTGAGCGCGCAGCCGCCCAAGCTCAGCAACAAACTGAGCTTGCCTGCGGCCGCAGCCTGTGTGCTGCGTGAAATGTTCTGCCAGTTCACCACCAATTTGAACGCGGTACTTAGCTCAGACGACCCAGAAGTGGTGCACCAGGCCCGGGTCGGTTGGCGCCGCTTCAGGAGTGCGGTGCGGCTGTTTAAGCCCGCGCTGGATGTAGAGGCGGTGCCGTCCTGGCTGGCACTGCAAACGCCGCTGGAGGTCCTGGGCGAACTGCGAGACCTGGATGTGGCTGGCACCGATACCCTGCCGCCCTTGGCAGAGGCTTATTCAGCAGGTAATGCCCGGCGTGCGCAAGCCTGGCAGGCGATGGCGCAGGCCTTGCAGGAGGCCACCCATCTCCAGCGAAAATCCGTGCGCTACGCCTTGCAGGCGCCCGTGGTCGGTGCCGCCTTGCTGGCCATCACCCAATGGCTGGAAGCATTGTCTGCGCCCCATGGGCCAGGCGCTGCGGCGCCCGACGACAAAGTATCCCTGCGGCGCTGGAGCAGGCGCCGTATTTCCCGTCTGCACCGCCAATTGAAGAATGCGCGGGAGGACGCAGACAACCCCGACAGTCAGCACCGCGTTCGCATCCTCGCCAAGCGACTGCGCTACGGCGTCGAGGCATTGCGCACATTTTTGCCCCGGCGGCGTACCAAACGCTGGTACCAGCAGGCGACCAATCTGCAGTTGCGCCTTGGGGCCGCGCGGGACGTCATGCAGGCAGGCATGCTCGTCGACAATCTGGAAGCTGACCCTGAACTTGTCGCGTTCTTGCGTGGCATGGCCGAGGGACAGAAAAAGCCAAGATGTTAATGAAATTGGTCCAGACGAAATCACCATCGGCGCCCTTCCTCGGGTCGCCTTGGGAGCTGTGCTAACCGGTAAGTTATGCCAGTCAAAGCGCCACCCAACGCTGTTCACCCCACGTCGCGCCAAGCTTGGCGCAGTTGGCTGATGGCGCAGCATACCCGCACGGAGGGTATCTGGTTGATCAGCTACAAAAAGGCCAGCGGAAAACCCCGCTTTGATTATGAAGAGGCGGTTGAAGAGGCGCTGTGTTTTGGCTGGATAGACAGCAAGCCCAACAAGCTGGACGAGGAACGTACCATGCTCTGGTTTGCACCGCGAAAGCCCAAGACGGGTTGGTCAAAACCCAATAAAGAACGTGTAGAACATGCCATAGCGACCGGGCAGATGGCACCGCCTGGCATGGCCAAAGTCAAGCAAGCCAAACTGGATGGCTCATGGACGGCGCTCGATGCAGTAGAAGCGCTGGAGATCCCGCCAGACCTGGCGCTGGCTTTAGCCCAGCATGCCCCTGCGCAGGAAAATTTCGCAGCATTCCCCCGTTCTGTCAAACGCGGCATTCTTGAATGGATCAACAACGCCAAAACTGCGCTTACCCGAGAAAAACGGGTCATGGAGACGGCGACACTGGCTGCTAAAAACGTTCGCGCTAACCAATGGCGACAGTAGTGCTGATATCTGGTGCCGACACCGGGTGCTGACATCAAGGTGCTGACAATTCGGTTCTGGCATTAGGCTGCGCTTAGGGCCATCGCTGGTGTATCGGCTTGGCGCATAAAAAAAGCCGCCTGGCGTTTCCGCCGGCGGCTTTGGGTTGAGGCTAACAGCGTTTACTGTTGCTGCTGCGCCGCTGCTTCAAACGGCAACTTCATATCACGCAAATCACGCTTGGTCTCTACCAGCACCAGGGGTGCGTTGTCGATCACCACGACGGGCGGGCGCTCGCGTGGGATGTGTACCGGCTTGGGCTCAGCGGCAATCTGCGCTTGCACGGCGGCAATTTTGTCGGCATTGGAGTTGACCCACTCCAGACCCGAACCGCTGGCCACGTGTGCCATGTCGGCCATCGGCAGGGCGTAGCTGCCTACCTTGGGCATGCCTGCCGAGGCAGGGGCGGCCTGAGAGGCGGGTGCCCGCGCGGCAGCCACGGGTGCGGCTACGGCTACAGGCGCCGCGACGGGCGCCGCTACGGGCGCTGGCGCTACCGGGCTGGTCGCAAAACCAGGGGAGTTGGCGGTAAACGCGGGTGCGGCCAAGTCCAAAGCGGTAGGTGTGTGCGCCTCGTTGGGGGCTGCCTGGTTGGCGTTAAAGCCGGCATCGCCATCGGTGCGCTCGCGGCGCTCGCCACGCTCGTTGCGGTCACGGCCATAGCGGTCCCGCGAACGGCGCTCGCGCGGTTCGCTGCCATCGGCACGGCGCTGCTCGTCCGGGTTGCCTTGGCGCTCGTTGCGCTCGGCTTGCTGGCCGGCGTTGCCCACCTCGGCACCGTTGGTGCTGGTGGCCATCGCCATGGCAGCTCCGGCAGACACCAGGCCAGTGGCCACGCCAGCGGCGTTGCCCATCGGTGCAGTGTTGTCCATGGCTGCGCTGCCTTCGGGCTGGTCATTGCGCGGCTCGTTGCGCGGAGGGCGCTCGCCACGTTCTGGTCGGCCTTCACCGCGCTCACCACGTCCACGGCCACCGCGTTCGCGACGACCACCTTCACGGCCGTCTTCGCGCGGGGCGCGCTCGGGGCGCTGCTCACCGGCATTTTGTGGTGCATTTTGCTCGTCTGCCCCGGTGCCCATAGCGTTTTCAGCTATGTTTTCCGTAGCTGGTGCATCGCTGCGTGGGGCGCGGTCAGCGCGCTCACCGCGGCCACGGCCACCACGTTCGCGGCGGCCTTCGCCTTCGGCGCGGGGTTCACGCGGCTCGCGGGTTTCAAAGCCTTCACGTGGGGCGCGGTCGCCGTCACGGGGAGCGCGGTCACCCTCGCGCGGGGCGCGATCGCCTTCGCGAGGAGCACGGTCGCCCTCCGCACGTGGCGGGCGGTCTCCTTCAATGCGCGCGGGGCGGTCACCTTCCATGCGGGGCGGACGGTCACCGCGCGGTGCGCGGTCGCCATCACGTGGAGCACGGTCACCATCGCGCGGGGCGCGGTCGCCATCACGGCCACCGCGTCCACCACGGCCACGGCCGCGTTCGCCGCTACGGCCTTCCCGGCTTTCGCGTTCTGCACCTTCCACACGCTCGCCAGTGCGACCACCTTCGCGGCGCACATCACGGCCCTCGCTACGGCCTGCGCGCTGGGTGCCTTCTTCTTTTTTGGCTTCTACAGCTACTGGGGCTGATGGAACATCGCTGCCACCAAACAGGCCTTTGATCCAGCCAAAAAAGCCCTTTTCGGCAGGCTTTTGGGCTGCAGCCACCACAGGGGTAGCACGAGCAGCTACGTGTTTAATAGCAACTGGTGCCACTACAGCCACTGGCTTAGGCTCTGCCATAGGCGCAGGTGCATCGGGCAACACACCTTTGATGACAGGTGTTTGCTTGTTGGTTGGCTCTTGCGAGCGGCGCGTCACGGTCGTTGGGTCTTCCGCTTCGTCAGCCAGCTTGTAGCTCACGTCCAGGTTGTCCAAACGCGAATCGTCGTGCTTCAAGCGCTCGAGCTTGTAGTTGGGCGTTTCCAGCGTCTTGTTGGGGATGATCAGCACATGGATGCGCTGTTTCAGCTCGATCTTGGCGATCTCGGTGCGCTTTTCGTTCAGCAAGAAGCTGGCTACATCGACAGGCACCTGGCACAGCACGGCTGCGCTGTTGTCCTTTTGGGACTCTTCCTGGATGATGCGCAAAATTTGCAGGGCCGACGATTCGGTGTCGCGCACATGGCCTGAGCCACCGCAGCGTGGG
>JAYUHM010000134.1:0-1751 GCA_043766985.1 Polaromonas sp. | reverse complement strand
CGTGACCGTTCAGGAGGCGATGCTTGGCCTCAATTGGCTGAGATGCCTATCCGTTCGGCGTTGCCAACATGGTCCGGCGCCAGCATGGCTTCTGCCTCTCAAGAAACACCATCTAACTGGTTGATTTTCATGGTATTTTCAGACGGGATTTTCACTGGGCACGAGTTGCATCCCCATTGCCTTGGCACGTTGGGTCAGGTTGTGCAGTACCCGCTGGCGGTAGCGCTCCTCAAAGTAGTCTTGCCCCCGGTCGGTGTATTCCTCGCCCTTGGTGAGCATGGTGTAGATCAGCCGGGCCAGTTTATGGGCTCCAGCCGTCACTGCCTTGGCTCTGTCCATGCGGGCACACATGCGCCGGTAGTAGGCCCCCAAAGCCGACTGGCTCGTACGCAATCCGGCGGCAGCCAGACGAAGCGCTTGGGCCGCGCGGTTGGCGCAGCGCTTGGTCTTGCCGCTCATCACCTTGCCCCCGGTAATCTTGGTGCCCGGGCACAGCCCCAGCCAGGACGCAAAATGCTTGTCACTGGCAAACCGGCTCATGTCGCTGCCCACCTCCGAGACAACGACCAGGGCGGTGGTCACGTCCACACCGTCAATGCGGGTCAGGTCCACGCCGCACATTTGGAAGAGATGCGTGCGCAGATCAAACTTGGGCGCATTGCGTGCACGCCCACGCTTCTTTCCTTTGGCGGGTTCGCCTTGGCAGCTTTGCAAGACCTGCAACTGCGCCTCGATCAGGGCATCACATTCGAGCAACTGCTTGACGCAAAAGTCAAACGCATCCACAGCTTGCTTGAGGGCAAAGAGGTGTTCACTGCGCCAGTTGCCCTGCAAACTCTTGGCAATGTCCTCGGCACTGGCGCGAATGCCCGAGTTCTTCAGCCTGGCCAAGGCCATCCCATCGCGCTCGCCGGCGAGGATGGCGCGCACAATCTTCTGACCCGTCGCGCCCGCAATATCGGAGATGGTGTTGGCGAGTTGGATGTTCATCTGCGTCATGGCCTTTTGCATGTGCTGCACATAACGGCCCTGGCTGCGCAGGATCATCGCGCGCTGGCGTGTGAGCGAGCGCAGCACACAAACCTGATCGCCAGGGCGAAACGCACCGTGCAACAGGCCAAAGCTCATGAGCTGCTGCAGCCACTGGCAGTCCAGTACATCACTCTTGCGGCCCGAGACGTTCTTGACGTGGCGTGCGTTGACCAAGAGCACGGTGAACCCACGCGATTCCAACAACTCGAACAGTGGTATCCAGTACACCCCGGTGGACTCCATGGCCACGGTGTCTACATTGCAGCCGTCAAGCCAATCGGCCAGGCGCTGCAAATCGACGGTGAAGCTGTTGAATTCGCGCACCGGCTCGTCGTCGCGGTCCGGTGGTACAGCCACGAAGTGCGAGGCACTGCCAATGTCAATGCCTGCCGCATTGGGATGAATCAGAGAAAGGGTTGTCGCTCCGGTGACGGTTCGCTTGCGTGGTGCCATGACATCCTCCAAAATGGAAAGTGGAACGTGACACCGGCTCGGGTACGTCGTCATGCTCACTCTCTCAAACGGGATGCCTGTAGCGGGAGCGCAAACACCCTCCACCGGCTCACCAATATCGATGACGTAGCCCAGACCACGCTCGCACGCGGGCAATTTGCACCATTGCTTTATCGGTCTTCGCCTGTGCCACGCTCCACCCTGCCACAGTTGAGCGCCCGACGCTACATGTTTCTTAGGCGCGATTTTCGGCGTGCGTGGGCCGA
>JAYUHM010000133.1:0-12694 GCA_043766985.1 Polaromonas sp. | reverse complement strand
CTGAACTATGTGGTGGCCAAAATCACACGCCCTTTGCCGCCATGGATACCGCCTGCGCAACTTATGGGCGCTGGGTAACTGCCGGATTTAGGTTTATTGGGTATCAGCCATATTTCTCTTGTAAATAAGGCAAAAGGGGCCCAACAGGCTATAGCGGGCAGTGCCAGGGCGTGCGGCTGCTTTGGCGTACCATCGCAGCATGTTGCCCTGCTACGTTCTGCTTGACCTTGAAACCACCGGGGGCACCCCGCTGCACAGCCGCATTACCGAAATAGCCGCCGTGCGCATAGAGCACGGCCAAGAGGTTGCGCGCTGGAGCTCGCTGGTCAACCCTGGGGTGCGCATTCCCTACTTTATCCAAACGCTCACCGGTATCAGCGATGCCATGGTGCAGGACGCCCCCAGCTTTAACGAGTTAAGTGCGCAGCTGCTGCGGCTGCTGGACGGCGCCGTGCTGGTAGCCCACAACGCACGCTTTGACCACGGCTTTTTGCTGCATGAGTTTGCCCGCATAGATGTGGCCTTGCGCGTCAAAACCCTGTGCACCGTGCGCCTGTCGCGCAAGCTGTACCCGCAGCACAAAGGCCACGGCTTGGACGCCATCATGCAGCGCCACGGGCTGACCACTATGGCCCGCCACCGTGCCATGGGCGACGTAGACCTGGTGCTGGCCTGGCTGCGCCTAGCCCAACACGAGCTTGGCGCCGACACGGTGAGCAGCCAGGCGCAGTTGCTACTGCAAAGCAGCGCCGCCATACCGCCGCACCTGGAAACCGAGATCAAAGACATCCCCGACACCCCCGGCGTGTACCTGTTTTATGGCGAAGGGCCGATACCCTTGTACATTGGCAAAAGCGTTACCTTGCGCAGCCGCGTGATGTCGCATTTTCAGGCCTCCAGCACGCAGGCACGCGAGATGCGCATGGCGCAGGAAATACGCCGCGTAGAGTGGCAGGGCACAGCTGGCGAGCTGGGCGCGCTGCTGCTGGAGGCCCGCTTGGTAAAAGACATGCAGCCCATTTTTAACCGCCAGTTGCGCCGTGAGCGCAGCCTGTGCGCCTGGCGGCTGGCAGGCGACGCCAACGCCCGCCCATTGCTAAGCTTGGTGCGCGGCGACGAGCTACAGCCCTTTGAGTTTGCCCACATGTACGGCGTGTACCGCTCCAAAAGCCAAGCCATCACCGCGCTGCAAGACTTGGCCACCGAGCACGCCCTGTGCCCGCAAGCCCTGGGCCTGGAGCCCGGCAAAGGCCGCTGTTTTGCCAACCAAATAGGCCACTGCAAAGGCATGTGCTGCGGCCAGGAAAAGCCCGAGCTGCACTACCTGCGCCTGCAACTGGCGCTGGCCAAGCAAAGGCTACAGGTGTGGCCGCACCCCGGCAAAATTGGCCTGCGCGAACACAACCCGCACACGGGCCGCACTGACATTCACGTGTTTGACCAATGGTGCCACTTGGCCACCGTGCACGACGACAGTGCGCTGCACGACGCGCTGACCTCCAGCACCACCCTGGCCTTCGATCTGGACACCTACCGCCTGCTGATCAAACACCTCAGCGCGCCAGCGTGGGTGCGCAAGACCGCGCTGGAATTGATCCTGCTCAGCGGTAACGTCCATGCCGCTCCAGCACCTCAATCTTGTACCCATCCGGATCCTGAATGAAGAAGAAGCGGGCCAGTAGCTCGTCACCGCGCTTAAATTCTTTGATGGCCAGCGGCGCGTAGCCTGCCAGCGTGATGGCGGCGTGGTGCAGGGCGACGTCGTCCACCACCACGGCAACGTGGCCGTAGCCGTCGCCGTGGGTGTAGGGCTCGGTGCGGTCTTTGTTATAGGTCAGCTCTATTTCGGCGTCGTTTTGCGCATTGCGCAGGTACACCAGGGTGAAGTCTGGAAAGTCCAGTGTGTGCGCGGGGTGCAAGTCTAGCACCTTGCTGTAGAAGGCCAGCGACGCGTCCAGGTTACGCACACGGATCATGGTGTGAATCAGTTTAGTCATCTTATGGGCGGGTAAAAAATACGGCCCTGCACTAACAGCGTTTAGCTGTGGTGTGCGGGGCCGTCAAACCATGTGTCAATGGGTCATAAAGCCCGGCTGCGCTACAAGCGCAGGGCCGACGATGGCGCCGCCTTGGCTGGCAAGTTCCAGCTCATCGCATTTGCGCCGCAGGTAACGCATGCAGGTTACGCGCAAGAAAGACGAGAAATTAAGCACGTCACCCCGGTAGCGCAAAATTTCGTCGTGGAACTTGGCAATCAGTGCGTTGGTGGTGATGTTTTCTTCGGCTGCCAAACTGGCCAGCGTATCCCACACAAAGTTCTCCACCCGTATGCTGGTCAGCACGCCGTGGATACGCACCGTGCGCGAGCGCGACTCGTACAGAATGGGGTCAGCTTTCACAAAAAATTCGCACATACGCATGTCTCCTGTGGGGCTTAACAAGGGCCTGAAAACTATCATGCCTCAAAGTGCGCGCTGTGTCATCTGCCCGGCAATATAGTCGGCTTGGCGAATCGCCAAGGTAACAATCGTAAGCGTTGGGTTCTCGGCCCCGCCAGTGGTGAACTGGCTGCCGTCGCTGACAAACAGGTTACTGATGTCGTGGGTTTGCCCCCACTTGTTCACCACACCCTCGCTGGCCTTGGCGCTCATGCGGCTGGTGCCCAGGTTGTGGGTAGAGGGGTAGGGCGGCGTGCGGTAGGTGCGCACGGCGCCTGCAGCTTTGTAGATGCTCTCGCCCTGGGTAAACGCGTGGTTGCGCATGGCAATGTCGTTAGGGTGGTCGTCAAAATGCACGTTGGGTGCGGCGTTGCCCCACTTGTCTTTCACGTTCGTGTTCAGTGTCACGCGGTTGGTCTCGCGCGGCATGTCTTCGCCTACCAGCCACATGCCTGCCAGGTTGGTGTAGTTGTCCATCCACCAGGCAAAGTCTTCGCCCCAGCCGCCAGGGTTTAAAAATGCGGCCATAAATGGCACGCCCAGCGACAGGGTTTCCAGCTCATACCCACCGGCAAACCCGCGCTTGGTGTTGTGCCCCGCCTCGTCGCGCACAATGCCCGCCATGGTGGTGCCGCGGTACATGTTTACTGGTTCCTTAAATGCCGCATACACCGAGCCTGTCATGTGGCGCATGTAGTTGCGCCCCACTTGGCCCGACGAGTTGGCCAAGCCATCTTTGAACTTGTTCGACGCCGACATCAGCAGCAGGCGCGGTGTCTCTATCGAATTGCCCGCCACGCACACTACGCGGGCGCTTTGGCGCTGTTCTTTGCCGTCTTTGTCAAAGTACACCACGCCAGTTACTTTGCCTGCGTCGTTGTGCTCAATACGGGTGACGTGCGACTCGGGCCGCAGGTCCATGTTGCCGGTCTTCTCGGCCTTGGGCAGTTCGGTGTACAGGGTAGACCACTTGGCGCCGCTCTTGCAGCCCTGAAAGCAAAAGCCCAGTTGCATGCAGCGCCCGCGGTCATCACGTGGTTGGCTGTTGATGGCCATGTTGCCAGTGTGCACGTCTTTGTAGCCCAGCTTGGTGGCACCCGCATGCATCACCTTGAAGTTGTTGTTGCCCGGCAGGCCGGGTATGCCGTTGGTACGGGTCACGCCCATTTTGTCTTCGGCCTTGGCATACCAGGGCTCCAGCTCTTTCAGGGTAATTGGCCAGTCCAGCAGGTTGGTGCCTTTGATGGTGCCGTAGTGCGTCTTGGCGCGAAACTCGTGGTCTTGCAGGCGCAGCGAGGCGCCGGCCCAGTGGGTGGTGGTGCCACCCACTGTTTTGCAAATCCACGCTGGCAGGCCGGCAAAGTCTTTGGCGACGCGCCTGTTGCCCGAGGTGGTGCGTGGGTCTAGCCAGGCAAGCTGGCTAAACGACTTCCATTCGTCGTTGATAAAACTGGCCTGGGACTGCAAGGCCCCGGCCTCCAGCACCACAACCTTGACGCCTTTTTGGCACAGCTCGTTGGCCAGTGTGCCGCCGCCTGCGCCAGAGCCGATGATGACGACCACCGAGTCGTCGGTATTTTGAAACTTGGCCATAACTGTCTCCTGGGTTGCGCGGCGCGCTGCGGTGGCGCCGCGGGAAAGTGGAAAGCAAGAATGAAAACGGGCAGGGCGCTAGCCCATGAAGAGCTTGGGGCTGGCGCTTTCGCTGGGCTCGGGCAGCCACTTCAGGTCTTGAAAGCCGCGCGTGATGTAGCCGCCTTTTTCCCAGGCCGAGCCGGGGTAGCCAAAAGTGGCGTAGGCCATGTCGTTGTCGTACAGCGAGGTAATGCACTTGCCGCGCACGGTGTTAAAAAAGGGCTTGCCTTCGATGGCTTTGACGGCTTTGAGCTGGGCGGTATCGCTGGCTTTGCCAAAGTCACCGCCAGTGGCTTTGTTCAGCGCGGCAATGCCTTCTTTCAGCTCTTTGGCCAGTTTGGCATCGCCGTTGGCACCGCCGTCCAGGTCTTTGGCCAGCAGGGCATACACCGCGTCGGGCAGCTTTTTGTGCGGGTACAGCACGCGGCCCATTTTCATCAGGGTTTCGCCTTCAGCCTGGCTCAAGGTTTTCAGCTCTACCGCCCACACGGTAGACGGCGCCAGCAGCGCCAGTGTGCTGCCCGCCGCCAGCGAGCCCATCAGCACCCCCGAGCCTATGAGCAGGTGGCGGCGCGTGAGAGGCAGGTTTTGCTTGGGAACGTGGCCATCGTATTCTTGGCAACTGCTGCCTTCGGCAACAGCGATGGGAATGGTTTTCATGCGTTGATCTCCTGTAGTGAACTGAAAGAATCGATAGCGGGCCAATACAACCCACAAAAAAATTCTAGACCTCAGGCAACACCAGTAGGTGATACCCCCATAACTACAGGGAAAGCACTATGCAAGCCCCAAATTAGCGTGCTGCAGAGCCGCCGTTCACTCTCAGCGCCACGGCAAATGCGCGGCCCAACGCCGCGCTAACGGTGTGTCGGCTTGTCTCTTGGGAGACGCATCTGCAGTGCCGCGTTACGGCGCGAGGCGTGGATCCATTTGCTACATAAAACAGAGCTGCTTGTGCTATGTTTTATTGGGCTAGTGACGTATTTCGTTATCAACTACCACCGGTAGCAGGTGCATTTTTGTAAACAGTAGTTAATGGCAGCGGGAGCGTTGGCTAAGTCGATTGCGCGAGCAACTGTTTTAGTTCTCCACTCTCTACCAAACGCGCCAGGTCGTCTGCGCCACCTACCAGCATGCCCTTCACAAAAACCATCGGAAAGCTAGGCCAGCCCGTCCACATCTTCAGCGCGCCGCGCGGGCGCCAACTGTTAAGGTAGCTGCCGTATTCCAGGTACTTGTAGGGCTGCCCAATGCCGTCCAAAGTTTTGCGTGCCTTTTTAGGAAACGGGTTCATCCCCATGCCCACGATCACCACGTCATTCGCGGCCACCGCTGCCTGCACCTCGCGCACAATGCTGCTTTGGTAAGTGGCCACTTTGCTGCTGATGGCGCTGTGGATGCGGGTGTCTTGCAGAATTGGGCGGGTCATGGTGGGGCTTTCGGTTAGATGGTGCACTATACATTTAATAGCTGCTTGTGCTATTTTCTATTGGGCTAACCGCACTATTTTCCTCCAGAATCATCCCGTACCAAGCGCCACGCCAGCCAGGTGCCCAGCAGCGCATTGCACAGCGCAAAGCAGACCACCACAACCATCGCCAAGGTGCTGAGCGGGCGGTTGTTCACAATCCACATCAGCAAGGTAGACAACACGTTCAGCACCACCATCATCCAAAACAAGGGGTTGCGGGGCTGGAAGAGGCGGGTGATCTTCATGCTTTTACCGCTATAAAGTTAATAGCTTATGGCGCCAAATTCTATTGGGCTAACGGCACTTTTATTGGTAATTTCGGTGGATAGCTGGCTGGTGCGGCGTTGGAATTTCTCAAACAGGTAGGCTACCCGCTCGGCATGCGTGACATAGTTTTTTTTCCAGCGTGCACCGCGTCCTGCGCCGCACAATATCCAACGATTTATGCGAAAGCGGCTATCAAGCGCTGTTGAAACTTGAGCGTTACTGCATAACTGGGTTGACCCACTTCGTACACAACGTCGTTGTAGGCCACATCACGCAATGGTTCAACTTCAGGCGTATCGCTAGCGTGCGCATCGTCAATAGCCTGACGTAAGGCATCATCAGTCATCGCACCGGATTTAGCGCGGATAGCGCCATAACGCTTCACATCCAACTCGTTTTGCGCAGCTTTGTCAGCCGGGCGCACAGCAATAGCGATGGCACCAAAAAAAGCCAAAACCAGTGTGCCAACGATAGGCAGCCAGCTTGGTGCATGCGTCACCAGCGCGCTTGCCGCCGCGCTGCCACCGACAATCGAAAGAAAGGTGGTGCTGCTCTGAATTCGACGGTACAAACGGGCCGTGCGCTGGCACAAACGCTCTGCATAGCGAATCTCATTAAGCATACTGCTGCGATTTTCAGATACTGTCATATGCCATTCCTAGTATTCAAAACTCATTAACGTGAAGGCGTAGGTTGTGGTGAAGGCCTTGGCGGTGCAGGTGGTGGCAGTGGCCTAGGCGGAACATGAGCTTTGTGTTGCATAAATAAGTGTGGGCTGGTAAGGCAAATTCTAGCCTTAGCGTGCCAAATTTACGCAACCAAAGGCCTTTCTTTGGAGGAAAGTCAATTAAAACAACAGCTTATTCTATTTGTAACGCTAAACCTAGCTAGGTTCACGGTAAAGATACCAATGGTCTTGCGGGTTGGTAGTGCCACAGGTCCAAAGCGGCCAAGGCTCCTGGCCGCGCCGCACCAGTTCGCCTTGCCACCAGTCCACCATACATTCGGCAGCAGGCTGGGTGGCGGCACGAAACTGCTCGTCAGCGGCGGTCAGTCTGTGCATCCAAACGCGGGGTAGAGGGGATAGTTGTTGCTCCAGCGCCTGCAAAGTCTCGTCTATTACCTTACGCGTCGTCACATCCGAGCAAAACATGCCAGTACTGCAAAAGCCGTGCTGTAAAACATATGCAAAGTACTCCCACTCGCCAATCAATTTTTCAAGCTTCTCAAGTAGCGGGGCCGTAGGCACGTCCGGCACACCATCTATCTGCCAAGGCGGCGCGCCGTCCACATAGCGCCCGTCGGGCAGCTTAAACATGCCTTTCACCTCTAGCGCATACACGCACTCGCCGCGTTCGCCATCGTGCAGTACCGTCATGCGCTGTCGCTCTGCGTCAAACGCCGTCAACACCCCAGGGCCGTAACGCCTATGTACCAATGCTTGGCCTATGGGTAGGTCAGCGGCGGGAACAATATCAGTGGGCGTGGCGGTCATAAGGTACATTTTTGCAGGTTATACACTATTAATTTAATAGCTGCTCGTGCTATATTCTATTGGGCTAATGGCGCTTGTTATTGATAACTTCGGTGGGTAGCGCTCTGGCTACGCGTTAGGCGTCTTGCGCGCAGGTTTAACAATCTCAGCCATCCACAGCCAAGCCTGCAGCCACAGGTGCCCGCTGATCCAGTCGCCATCTTTTGGCACCCGGCCACCAGGCAAAATTTTCTCTGGGCATTTCAGCTCAATGCGCATTTTCTCGTCGCTGTTGCTGTCGTTTTGCACATAGGCATTCAACACATAAACGCGTGTGCCAAATATGGGTTGCACCAGCGGGTCTATCTCAATGGGCTTGCTCCAAAGCACCTGCGCGCGAAACTCCATCAAGGGGGAGTTTGGCTCCATGGGCATCCAATACATCAGCTCGGACACATCCAGGTTCCACTTACCCTGCGCGTCCAGAGCGATAGGCGTAGGCAGCTTGGCATTCACCGCGTCCAGCCAATCCGGTTTGTCCACGCTGATGCTCTGCTGCGTCGAAGGCTTGATGTTCAGTACTAGCCCTGACAGTAAAAACTCATAGCGCGCCCCCACATGCAGGTAAGGCGCATGCTCATAAAAGCAGGTCAAATAGGCCGAAAACGCAGCCTCGCCACGCCAGCTTAGCCGCGCCACTGCCTCTGTGCCGTCCGGCGCGCAGCTAATGTGCTCCACGGTGCACACAATTTGCGCACCCTCTTTGCAATAAGGCAGCATATTCATAAAGTGCATGCTAGTCTGGCCTGCCTCATCCGTCACTTGCCTCGTGCGCACCGCCACAGACTGCCGGTTTTCATAGAACCAATCACACAGCAAAAACTTGTCGCCGCGAAGCCAACGCCACTGCGGGTTATGCACGCAGTCAGGTGCTGGCCCCTGCGGTAGTAGCAAAGGCTCAGCAGGCATAGACTTCACCAGTTGCCGCAGCGTTTGCTCGGCGGGCGCGTCTGCCAAGCGCATGAGTGGCCAGGCTCCCAGTGCAGTTATAGGCAGCGGTGCATCGGCGGTATACGTTGGTACAGTAGTCGCAACGGGGGTGCGGCTAGCCTGTCGCTTATTGGGTGGCCCATTCAGCCAGCGCCCGTCTGGCAGCTGCAAAATACCCGCCATCCCTGCCGCATAAACATCGGGACGCCGATAACCGTCATGCTGCACAATCAACCAATTATGTTCCGCATTAAATGCTGTCAACACGCCAGGGCCATGGCCCACGCTGATCAGCTGCTGGCCAATGGTCAGCTCTGTATAGGGAACTACATAGTTCGTGGTGTCTGGCATAGCGTGAAAAAAGTTTGAAACTTACTGCAAATTAAATAGCTGCGTAGTGTCTATTTATATGGATTACCGGAGCTATTTATACTTCTCTCAATTGCCTTAGGAAAGAACTTGCTTCATGCAGTATGAAAAAAGCTGCCCAATCGCATCTATAGAAAGTTCAATACCTTTTTCTTTCGCGACAGTTTTCATTTTCCTCCACATCGTTTCATTTTTTATTTTTTCGTAGAAATCATGACCTTCCATGGGTATGCGCAGCAAAGTGAAGTACCCACCACCACCGTACCCACTCTTACTAATTGCTGCCTCAATCAATCCCGCCTCTTTGAGCATCAGAACATGCTCAAACAATTGAACTTGGTTAATCGAGTCATCAAACTTGATCTCTCTGGGATTGTTTGATATGTCTATTTTCTGGAAAATTAGTTTGATCAATTCCCAATCTCGTCCGTAGGGCTTCGCGCTTGTCTCAGTCATTTTGTTTTTAGCTTTCTTTTTGGCGTGGTTTGGCTGGGTAGCAGGCTGGTGAGGCGCTGGTACAGCTCAAACAGGTAGGCTACGCGCTCGGCGTCGGTGGCGTAGGTTTTTTTTGCCGGGGTGCACTGCGTCTTGCGCGTAGGCGGCGTCTACGGCGGCGTCCAGTTTTTGGTGCGCTTTGACCAAGGCGGGCGGCATGGTGAGCGGGTCGTACAGGTCGGCCAGCGAGCTGCCGGGGAACTGGACGCGGGCGTCGAGCACGGCTTGCGCTGCGGATTCAATAGCTGCTTGCGCTTTATTTTGTTGGTCTTTGGCTGGTTTTTCTACTATGGTGGGCCAGGGAAAGTTGTTGTAGACGATGGTGTTGGAGTAGCTATAGTCGCTTTTAAGTCTTCCGCATGTGTTGCGAACCCACGCCATATGCATACTGGAGGTCAACACGCCGAAGTGATACAGCCCAGCACCGGGCATGGTGAAAATCTTATCACCCGCAATCACATCAGCTTCTAAGAATGCTATGGGTATGAAATCCCGGCGCTCTGAAGACACTTTGGGAATTGCTAGGTAACGGGTCGTAGGCTGCCGAGGTTCACTGAAAGAGCTTGGGTAGTCCGCCATCTGTTGCGTCTTAGCTCGTTTGCTGGATTGGCGAAAGGTTTTGACCGCGGCAATGCGTTTGTTAACAGCTGGCATGGCGCGCAAAGCTGCCGGATTAATGCCGTCTAACCATAGACACCAGCGCGGAATGTTATTGATAAACTCATTGCCCATAACAAAGCGTTTAATCCACTTCTCTGAATCGGGGCTGGTTGTAAGCAGCGTGATTCGCTCTTCGTTGCTTAGAAGCAGATTACCATCATCCGTAGCATCGCTACCTCGTTGAATCGCTGGTACGGGGCTAATAGGCGCACCGCGTTTTTGCAAAAATACATTGGTGGCATCTACCAAATATGGATTGATATTTTTGGCTGCTACGGGATGTGGTTGGCTATTGACATTTTCGTATTCGTAGATCGTTTTATTCGAAATATCTTCTAAACCAAAGCCAATAATGACGCAATGCACGGCTGCTTTACCAGATGCCTCGTTGCTCCATCTAAAGGTACGATGCGCAAAGTGAATCTGCATTCCTTGTGCAAACATCCATGACCACAGTGGCGCAACTTGCTCACCTTGGCTGATGCTGTTGGTGGAGACGAAGGCGACTCGGGTAGCCGTCTCCGGTAAGTGCGGAAAAGTGGGGTCAGAGCCCAATTTCGTAATGACTGCGCGCGCGCCGGATGCGGAGTCTTCCTGAATTGGGATCTGACCCCACTTTTCCTTGGTGATGTATCGGGCGGCTTTCACGTACCATGCCGCGACAAAATCTAGGACTCCAGCGCCTTCCACGCCTTGCATCACGGTGACCATATCGGCTTTTTGCTCAGCGCCTTGATAGCTATAACCCACAAACGGAGGGTTGCCCAACACATAACTGCAACGCTCACTCGGAAGCACCTCTTGCCAGTCAATCTGCAAGGCGTTGCCGTGGCGGATGTGCGGGGTGCTTTTGAGGGGCAGGCGGTCAAAGTATTTGCCAAACTCGTCACTCAGCGCGCGGTTCATTTGGTGGTCGGTGAGCCACATGGCTACCTGGGCAATTTGCGCGGGGAACTCTTCTATTTCTATGCCGTAGAACTGGTCTACATCTACGGTGGTGAACTGGTGCACGTCCAGCATTTGCTGGCCGTCGCCGTAGCTGGTGCGCAAGATTTCTACCTCTAGCTTGCGCAGCTCGCGGTAGGTAATGACTAAAAAGTTGCCGCAGCCGCAGGCGGGGTCAAAAAACGTGAGCAGGCGCAGGCGTTTGTGAAACTCAAACAGGCGGTTGCGGTTACTTTTAACCCTTACAAACTCGGCTCACAGCGCGTCTAAAAACAAGGGCTTGATCAGCTTGAGGATGTTCTCCTCACTGGTGTAGTGCGCGCCCAGGTTGCGGCGGGCTGTCGTGTCCATGATGGATTGGAACAGCGCGCCAAAGATGGCGGGGCTGATGCTGCTCCAGTCCAGTGCGGCGGCGTCTAGCAGGGCCTCGCGCATGGGGCCGTCAAAGGCGGCGGTGGCGATGCGTTCCTCAAACAGTTTGCCGTTGATGTACCTGAAGGCGGCGTAGTTGTCTTGGTGGGCGCGCTGGCGTTTGTCCTCGGGGGTGTTGAGCAGCTCAAACAGTTCGTTGAGGTTGCGTCCGACGGTGGCCGGGTCTTTCAGGTCGTCCAGCAAATCTTTAAAGCTGCCTGCGGGCTGAAAGATGCCGGTGTCGTCAGCAAACAGGCAAAACAGCAGGCGCACCAGCAGCACTTCCAGGTCATGCCCCGTGTAGCCTGATGCTTTCAGGCCATCGTGCAGGCGGCCCATGCGCTCGGCGGCTTTGATGTTGACCGGGTCTTGCGGCGTGATGGCCTGCACTTCGTAGCCGGGGATAAAGCCAAAAGCCTTGATGTTTTTGGACAGGTCGGCCAGTTTGAAGCGCTTGTCCTCGTTGGTGTGCAGGTCAAACAACCTGAAGTTTTGAAAATCACACACCAAGATGTAGCGCGGCAGGTCGCGCTCTTTTATGCCTGTGTTGCCCAGGTTGTCAAAGTACTGCAACGCTTGGGCGAAGGCGCGGTCCAAGTTCTGCCCCGCGCTTTTCATTTCAATCAACAGTTTGCCGCGCCAAAACACATCGATCCAGCCATTGCTGAGCGTGTCCGCCTCGCCCAAGCTTGCGCCCGCACGGGTGAGCTTGACCTGCTGTTCGTAGCTGGACACCTTTTTTGCGTCTACCCCAAACACATGAAAGAAGTCACGCCAAAACTGCTGGCTTAAGGATTTCTCACTCTGCGCGTCGCGGTATTCGCGGCTAAAGGCAACACTGCGGTCGCGTATTTCGCTCCAACTGAGGGGCATGGGTGGCTTTCGGTTAGGCGGCTAGGGCCATGTTGCTATCAGCTTCTAGTTGCATATCAATATGGATGCGTTTGAAGGGGCACACCAGGCTGCCTGCATCGTCTTTTTCCAGCAGACCCAGGTCTAGCAAGACATGCACGTCTTCGTGCACGCGGCGCACATCGCGTCCTACACGGCGTGCGGCCTCGCGCAGGCTAATGGCGCCGGCACTTTGCAGCGCGTGCACCAGCGCCCAGCGCCGCTCGGTAAGTTGCCCGAAGAAAACACCAGGTGATTCAAAATTGAGCGTTTCGCCTTGGTAGCGCCTGGTTTTTAGCCCATGCGCCGCCTGCTGGCCCGCATGTGCGAGGGCGGTGCGCCAGTCGCTCTGTAGAGAAATGGTGAGTTGGCGTTGGGTCATGGCTTTCTCCTTTTGGCTACTTCGCGGGTGAAGTCTGCAAACAGTTGTTCAATATCGGTAAATTTGTAGATAACTTCTTTTCCGTCCAGGTGGCAGTGGTCGCCTTTGCCGCGTTCGTTGTCAAACCCTAGGACACGCTGGCCGTCTTTAATCCAAACCAAACGGTATTTAACCTATTTCCGGCAGTTGAAAGGCCATAAACCGTCTGCAAGCTAGACTACAAGCCAATTTCAACGGATTTGCGAGGGTCACCAAATGGGTGAAGC
>JAYUHM010000132.1:0-65364 GCA_043766985.1 Polaromonas sp. | reverse complement strand
CGCGCGGCGCTTTTTTGCCATGTACGGGCGTGGCATCGTCCGTCAACAGCATGTCCACACCTTCATCGTCTCCACCCGCTGCATCAAACAAGCCCAGCGTGGCACCTGTGGGCAGCGCTTCAAACAAGTCGCTACTGGAAAAATTGCCCGGCGCAGCGCTGCTGGCCAGCGGCGCACGCACCGTGCCGTCCAAGTCGCGCGTGGGCAACAAGCGCAGGTCATACGTCAACGGCACTTGGCCTGTGGGTTTGTTGGTCAGCGCCACGCCGCCAAAGGCAGTGCGCCGTGCCACCAGTTGCTCTACCTGGCCGCCCAGTTGGGATTGCACGTTTTGGATGGCCTTGGCCGCTTCGGCAAAGCCCGGCTGGGCCTGTTCGTTGGCTAAAAACACATAGGCGGTGTCTAGCTCTGGCGGCACCATGACCGCTTGTGGAAAGGCACGCTGCAACTCGTGCGGCACACGCATCACCCGGCCAATAAACTGGGTGGCAAAGTCGGGGTCGTTCACCACTTTGGTAGATGCGAGCACAAATGCACGCGGCGCGTCGAAGCCCGTGCCTGCGGCTTGCTTAAATACCAGCACTTGTTTGCTGGTGTCGTTGGCAATAGAGGCCATCATCACCGGGTCAGGTTCATTAGCGCTGTGCACGCCTATGGCATGCGGCGGTATTTTCAGCTCGCGCATTAAAAACTCTTGCGCCTCGGCAATGGCTTCGTCGCCGTTGCCCACCTGCACCAGCAGCAGCGGCACGGTGGCCAGGCCGTTGGCGCGCAGGTCACGCTCTATCTGCTGGTTGCGCCGCCAGGCGCGGCGCAGCACCGTCATTTTCAGGTCGGTCACGCTTTGCATCGACTGGCGCAGGTCATACACCACGGCCTCCAGCCAGGCTTTGTTCAGCCGCGCAGCCACCACTTCAGCGCGGCTCACGCTAAAGGTCTCGGTACCGCCGTAGCCTGCGGTTTCAATAAACTCGTTCAAGGCCGCGTCGCGCGGCGTGGCGCTGGCCATCAGCAAATAGTCGGCACCCAGCCAGTGCACAAACTTGCCAAATTCGGTGGTGCTTTTCAGCGCAATATGCGCCTCGTCTACCACCAGGCCAATGTCCAGCCCCGCGCTGCGGGCGCGCGCCACGTAGGCGGCCATGCTGCGCAGCTCGTCATCGTCCGCGCTGCTGTAGCCTGAGGTGCGCGCCTTGGCGCTGGCTACGCCTTGCACCGTGGACACCAGCACCAAGCCTGCTTGGGGTTCTTCATTCAAGGCGATGGGAAGTTGCACGGCGGTCAAGCCTGCGCCTTCGCTGTCCAGCGAATCAATAGTTTGTGCCACCAGGTTCACATAGGGCACAAACCACAGCCACAGCGTGGGCTGCTGGGCGCTGATGCGCTGCAACACGCGGGTGAGCATAAAGGTTTTGCCCGACCCCGTGGGGCTGCGCAGCAGGCAGGGCGGGCGCGGCTGGCTGTGCAGGGCGCGGCACAGGTTGTTGATGATGGTTTCTTGAAAACCCTTGGGTACACGGGCATCGCCCTGCGGCGCGGTAATTTGCTGGGCGGCGCTCATTGGGCTGCACTCTCTAGTGTTGTTTTAGGTGTGGCTTTGCGCCGTGGCGCTATTTGCCCATGCAGCAAAGCTTTTTGCAGCGACAGGCTTTCGACCACTTTGTCGGTGCCGTCCCAGGCCTGCTGCAAGTGCTGGCGCACGGTGTCGGGCCGGGTGCTGTACACCCGCAGGTGGCCGTGGCGCGGGCTGCTGGGGTGCAGGGGCAGGGCCGCCAGTGCTGCCAGCGTGGCGGGTGTAAGCTGGTGCACCAGCACGGTAAGCGAGCCCTCGGCCACACTTTGCAGCAAAATCTTCATGCCTTGGCTAGCCGCAGGCACGGGGCGGGCTACTTTGCCCAGCCGCATCGTCAGCAGCTGAAAGGCGTGGGCGCAGTCGCTTTCAAACGGTGCGTCACCGGGGGCAATTTTGTCCAGCTGCAGGTAAGCAAAGCTGTTGTGGGCCAGCGCCGTGTCTGAGGTGATCACTTTGCCAATGCGCGCCGCACACACGTCGCGGCACAGGTTTTTGGCAGGTTCTTTGTCGGTGGCCTCGGTGCTGGAGCACAAGATGAACTTGCGGGGCGCGGCCTCAGGCTCCAGCGCATTCAGCGCCAGCACAGCGTGGCCGGTGGTGCCGCTGCCTGCGAAGAAGTCTAAAACGATGTCGCCGGGGCGGCTGGCTTGGCCGATCAGGCCTTGGATGAGGGTGCGGGGTTTGGGATAGGGGAACGCTTTGCTTCCCATGAGGTCTTGCAATTCTTTGGAGCCCTCCTCAGTCGTACCGACTATCGGCATGTTCTCGCCGCTAATAAGGGTATCGTCCTCCTGCTTGGGAGTGAGCCATGACGAAATCGGCTGGTTTTCATTTTTCAAACCTTCTTTGAATCGTTTGAATTGGGGTCTGCCATATCCGATTTTCTTTCCTACCCAAAATTCAAGGTTCGGCATACCTTCAAAAAGCAAGGCTGTTTTGCCACTCAAAGGAACGTCTTTGGCTGCAACTGCGGTACGCAATGCATCTAAGGTTTCAAAAACTTCGACACGCTGGTTTGGTGGAAACCAAACCAAGTTTTTTTCAATCAAATCCTCTATGGCATCACCTCGAAGCCCCTTGAGTGCAGAGGCTATTGCTGTTTCGTCACCTTTGAATCGATTTTGAATCTCTAACTTCGACGCATATGCCCATACCCGCTGCGGGTTACAGGGGTAATAAATCCCGTTCTTGGAATCGTGAATAGGGTAGTAGGTGTTTTTTCGCTCAGACATGTCATGCGCCTTAGTTAAATCACTAAGCCGAAACACCCGATCCCCCTCCTCGAAACGGTACATTGAGTAAGATTTTTCGTTACCAGAGAATCGAAAACTACTGTTCCCGTAAACCAGTACATGCTCATGGTTGTCAGAGAAAAAAGCGCCTTTAGCATCGTTCCCGCCTGTCCGGCTACGCCAAACAAAACTACCCACCCGCCGCCCCGGAAACACCTCGTCCATCAGCAGCTCTAGCCGCGCCCGGTTTTCGTCGTTGATGCTGACCATGATCACGCCGTCTTGCGTGAGCAGGTCTTTGGCCAGCACCAGGCGGCGGTACAAAAACTCTAGCCACTGGCTGTGGCGCCAGCGGTCGTTCGCGCCCACGTAGCGGTCGTTGTACACCCAGTCTTTGTTGCCGGTGTTGTAGGGCGGGTCGATGTAGATGACGCGCACTTTGCCTGCGTGGGTGCTGCGCAGCAGGCGCAGGCTGTCGTAGTTGTCGCCTTCGATAATGAGGTTAGGGGTGCCGGGCCCGGCAACATCTGCTAAGCCGTGCGAATAGTCGCCTACCAAGCGGGGTAGCACGATGTGAGCGTTCAGCGCTGCGTCACGCTCAATGGCGCTGCTCTCCCAGTAGAGGCCGAGCTTTTGTTTGGTAAGGTGGTCTACCAGCAGGCGTTTAAGCTGCGCAGCATTTAAACCGTCCAGGGTTTCCAGCAAGTTTTTGGGGGTTGTCATACTATATTTATGATAGCTGCTTGTGCTATGTTTTATTGGGCTAGAGGCGTATTTGTTCTAAATGTTGGCGTTCTGCAAGTTAGCGGCGGTGGGTTTCAACCGGTTCTCTACCGGCAGGCCTGGTGGGCGGGCGAATTCGGTTTGATTATCTGTTACCCAGGAGCAGCCTAGAACCAGGTACCTGCGAGGCCTGCTAACGGCCGTATGGGTCATGCATTTGCCTTGTATTTGCGCGGCTTCACTATTTGCCATAAAATACAATTTCTCTATTTTTTTGGAGATTAAGCATGTTGCAGATGAAAATGTCAGACGGTGGCCGCGTTGTCATGCCTGCCGAAATACGCCAAGCCTTGGGGTTAAAGGAGGGGGATGCCGTGCTTTGGTCACTGGTGGACGGCGAGGCGCGGGTGACCTCGCGGGCGCAGCGCATACGCCAGGCGCAGGCGCTGGTGCGCCAGCATGTGCCTGCGGGGGTGTCGCTGGCTGACGAGCTGATAGCCGAGCGCAGACAGGAGGCGGCGCGTGGCTAAGGCAGTTGCTGGCACTGGTGCCAAACCGGGTGAAAAGTCGGGTGAAAAGGCTACTGCCGTGGTGCTAGACGCATCGGCCTTGCTGGCGCTGTTTAACGACGAGCCGGGGGCTGACGCCGTGATGCAAGCGCTGGAGCAGCTGTGCTTGCTAAGCGCTGCCAACCACACCGAGGTGCTAACCAAGCTGCTGGATAAGGGCCTGAGCCCGGAAGATACTGCCACGGTAATGACATCGGTAGAGCTGCGCATCGTGGCTTTTGACGCAGCGCAGTCTGCGGACGCGGCCTGGCTGCGCACGGCTACGCGCAAAGTGGGTTTGTCGCTGGGTGACCGTGCATGCCTGGCTTTGGCGCGCGCTGAAGGTGCAGCGGTGCTGACGGCGGATAAGCCTTGGCTGCAAATTGCGCAGGCGGTGGGCGTGAAAGTGGAGTGCATTCGCTGACCATGTCGTCGTTGATTTTGCTATTTTTCTACCAGCTACTCCCGGAATATTCTAGAGAGCTGTAGCCTGATTGCCACTTAAAATTTTGTAGCCAAATCACTCCCAGTTTGAAACCGCCATGCAGATACCCCAAACCACCCAAGACGCAATGCTTGCCGCCGCCTGCGCTGCGCGTGAGAAGGCCTATGCGCCCTATTCCAAATTTTTGGTCGGCGCAGCCGTACTGGACGAGCATGGCCGCATTCATGCGGGCTGCAATGTGGAAAACGCGGCCTACCCGCAAGGTGTATGCGCTGAGGCGAGCGCGCTCAGCGCCATGGTGTTGGCCGGGGGGCGCAAAGCGGTGGCCGTGCTGGTGGTGGGTGTGGCGGAATCGCCGGTTACGCCCTGCGGCGGCTGCCGGCAAAAGCTGCGCGAGTTTGCGGCGCCGGATACGCCTATCCTCATTGCCAATGCGCAAGGTGTGCTGCTCAATCTCACGCTAGAGCAGCTTTTGCCGCACAGCTTTGGCCCAGAGCATTTATCGGCCAGTTAACTGGCAAATAGTGCCTCCAGCCCAATAGAACATAGCACAAAATGCTATTTAATATATAGCACCTACAACTGCGACGGGTTCACCAAAGCGATCAAATCTGTCACCCCCACGTCCACGCCGGCTTGCATGAGCAGGGTGGTGACCTGCCCACGATGGTGGGTTTGGTGGTTAAAAAAATGCGTTAACGCCTGCCACATCGGATGCGCGCGCTGCACGCCTTTGGTGTTGGCGTAGCGTATGGTGCTGGCTGGATACTCGGGCGGCATCTCGGCTAACCAGGCGTCGATGGCAGCGTCCAGCGCCTGGCGGGTGCGGCGCAGGTCTTGCCAGTCTGGGTGCAGGTCGCTGGTGTAGTCTGCGCCTTCAGGCATGTGCAGCAGGGCGGCGGGCAGCGCGGTAAATACTACGCCTTGATTCGCAAAACGCTGCAGCCACATCTTGTCGGCCAGCACCAAGTGCGTGAGCGTGTGGTGGATGGAGCCGAAGAACGCGCCTCGGTCTTTCTTGCGCTCTGCATCGCTGAGTTTTTCGCAAGCGTCGTACAGGCGCTGGTTAAACCAGCGGTTGTATTGGGCCATGAGGATGTAGTTGGCGTGCAAGCTATGCTCCATCATTGCTCCTTAATTAGTAGCTGCTCGTAATATTTTCTATTGGGCTGCGGCGTATTTTCTTGCATAAAACGGCACGGTGCAAGCGCCCTACACTGGTGCAGCACCAAAGCCGCCCCCACCGGGTGTGTGGATCTCAAACACGTCGCCCGGCTGCATCTGCACTTGGCCTATGTGTTGGAGCTCTTCCACCACGCCGTTGCTGCGCACCACGCGGTTAATGCCCACGGCCCCCGGCGCGCCGCCGGCCATGCCAAAGGCGGGGTGGATGCGCCCATTGCTCAAAATGCTGGCTGTCATGGCCTGCAAAAACTTCACGCGGCGCACACCGCCGTTACCGCCTGCGTACTGGCCTGCGCCGCCGGAGCCCGCGCGTATGGCGTAGCTTTCCAGGCGCACGGGGAACCTGAACTCCAGCACTTCGGGGTCGGTCATGCGCGAGTTGGTCATGTGGGCTTGCACCACGCTGGTACCGGCGTAGCCGCCCACCAGCGCGCCGCTCTCGTCCCACACGCCGCCTGCGCCGCTGCCGCCAGAGATGGTTTCGTAATACTGGTGCTGCTTGTTGCCAAAGGTGAAGTTGTTCATCGTCGGCTGGCCACCGGCCATGACGCCCAGGGCGCCATACAAGCAGTTAGTGATGCAAGTAGAGGTTTCTACGTTACCCGCCACCACCGATGCAGGCGGGTTGGGGTTGAGCATGCTGCCTGGGGGGATGATGACCTTGAGTGGCTTGAGGCAGCCCGCGTTAAGCGGAATGTCGTCGTCCACCAAGGTGCGAAAGACATACAGCACGGCGGCCATGCACACCGCCGTGGGGGCGTTAAAATTATTGCTCAGTTGCGCAGAGGTGCCGGTAAAGTCGATCTCTGCGGTACGCTCCGGCGCATTCACGCGGATGGCCACTTTGATCTGCGCGCCGTTGTCCAGCTTTAGCTCAAACTGACCGTCTTTCAGGCGCGTGATCACCCGGCGCACCGACTCTTCGGCATTGTCTTGCACGTGGCGCATATAGGCTTGCACGACATCAAGACTGAAGGTGTCCACCATCTTGCGCAGCTCTTGCACGCCTTTCTCGTTCGCCGCAATTTGTGCTTTAAGGTCGGCCATGTTTTGGTAGGGGTTGCGGCTGGGGTATTCGCCGCTTTCCAGCAGCGCCACCATCTCGGCCTCGCGCAGCACGCCGCGCTCTACCAGCAGGAAGTTGTTGATCTGCACGCCCTCTTCCTCAATGCGGGTAGAAAACGGCGGCATGGAGCCGGGCGTGGTGCCGCCAATGTCGGCCTGGTGGCCGCGAGAGCCCACGTAGAACACTGGCTTGTCGCCCAGGTACACAGGGGTGATCACCGTCACGTCGGGCAAGTGGGTGCCGCCATGGTAGGGGTCGTTCAGCGCATACACGTTGCCAGGCTGCATGGTGGCTGCGTTTTCGCGGATCACGGTTTTAATGCTCTCGCCCATGCTGCCCAGATGCACGGGCATGTGCGGTGCGTTGGCAATCAGGTTGCCTTGCGTGTCAAACAGCGCGCAGCTAAAGTCCAGGCGCTCTTTGATGTTGACCGAGTAGGCGGTGTTTTGCAGTTGCAAGCCCATCTGCTCGGCAATGTTCATAAACAGGTTGTTAAACACCTCCAGCAAAACTGGGTCTGCCGTGGTGCCAGCGGCGTATTTGACTGCGCGCTGGGTTGTGCGCTCCAGCACCAAATGGTCCAAGGCTGTGAGCTTGCCTTCCCAGCCGGGCTCTACCACCGTGGTGGCATTTTTCTCGGCAATGATGGCCGGGCCGGGCACCACGTCGCCTGCGCGCAGGTCTTCGCGCACCACCAAAGCGGTGTCGTGCCACTGCCCGCCAGAATACATACGCACCGTCTCGCGCGTGGGCACGTCGCGAGGCGCATGCAAGGCGTGGCGCGGCTCGCTGGGGGCGTCGCCACCAATAATGGCCTCTACCGACACGGCCTCGACCACCAAGGCCTTGCCCTGCATGAGGAAAGCAAAACGTTGCTGGTAGGCGCGCGCAAAGGCGGCTTCTATCTGCGCCAGATCACCCAGCGGAACAATCAACGCGGTGTCCGTGCCTTCGTACTTCACATGCACGCGCTGGTGCACCGTTACTGCCCCCTTGGCGACCTGTTGGCGCTCCAGCTCGGTACTGGCGGCATCGGCCAAGGTGGCCAGCTTGCTGCGCACATCGCCCAAAGCTTGCTCGCTAAGGCGCGCTTCCACGGCTTGTTCGCGGATCACGTTTTGATCTGCCAGGCCCATGCCATACGCACTGAGCACCCCTGCCAGCGGATGCACAAACACGCGCGTCATACCCAGTGCATCAGCCACCAGACAGGCGTGCTGCCCACCCGCACCGCCAAAGCACTGCAGTGTGTAGCGCGTGACGTCATAGCCACGCGCGACCGATATTTTTTTAATCGCATTGGCCATCTGCTGCACTGCGATATGGATAAAGCCTTCGGCAATGACCTCCACGCTGCGCTTAGCTGGCGCATTACCCCCTATGGCCTGTGCCCTATCCACCTGTTCAGCCAAGGCCTTAAATTTCTCCAGCGTGGCCTCGTAGCTCAGCGCTTCGCCTGCCTTGGGTCCAAACACTTTGGGGAAGTACCGTGGTTGCACCTTACCCAGCATGACGTTGGCGTCCGTCACCGCCAGTGGCCCACCGCGCCGGTAGCAGGCTGGGCCCGGGTTAGCACCCGCGCTTTCAGGCCCCACGCGAAAGCGCGAGCCGTCAAACCCCAGTATCGACCCACCACCCGCCGCCACGGTATGGATGCTCATCATGGGCGCACGCATGCGCACACCAGCCACCTGGGTTTCAAACTCGCGCTCAAATTCACCCGCAAAATGGCTCACATCGGTAGACGTGCCGCCCATGTCAAAACCAATCACTTTGTGGTGGCCGCCTAGCTGCGCGGTGCGGGCCATGCCCACAATGCCCCCGGCTGGGCCGCTCAAAATGGCGTCTTTACCCTGGAAGGCATGTGCATCCGTCAAGCCACCCGAGGACTGCATGAAAAACACTTTCACCCCCGGCATATCGCCTGCCACCTGCTGCACGTAGCGGCGCAAAATAGGCGACAAGTAGGCGTCCACCACGGTAGTGTCACCACGGCTGACCAGCTTCATCATGGGGCTGGTTTTGTGGCTCACGCTGATCTGCGTAAAACCCACTTCGCGCGCAATGCGCTCGGCTGCCAGTTCGTGCTGGGTATAGCGGTAGCCGTGCAAAAATACTATGGCAACCGACCGAAGCCCCTCAGAGTAGTGCACGAGCAGCTCTGTTTTTAGGAGCGACTCATTCAGAGTTTCCAAAAGCTCGCCATCGGCGCCGATGCGCTCGTGGGCCTCTATCGCAGCGCTGTACAGCAGCTCAGGCAGCACAATGTGGCGGTCAAACAGACGTGGGCGGTTTTGGTAGGCGATGCGCAGCGCGTCGCGAAAACCCTTGGTCGTTACCAGCAGCGTTGGCTCGCCTTTGCGCTCCAGCAGCGCGTTGGTAGCCACCGTGGTACCCATCTTCACACACTCCACCAGCTCGGGGGTAACGGCATCACCAGCCTTCAAGCCTAGTAAATGCCGAATGCCCGCGACAGCAGCGTCTTGGTACTGCTCGGGGTTGTCGCTGAGCAGCTTGTGGGTAACCAAGCTGCCGTCAGGACGCTTGCCCACTACGTCGGTAAACGTGCCGCCACGGTCGATCCAAAATTGCCAACGTGCATTGTTATTCATAAGTTTCACCGTATCGTTTGATCACATAGATGCAGCGGCGCGGGCTGCCTGGTCATAGACACCTGACAGCATGCGCAGCAATCGCGCCAGTTCACCAATATCTTTATTCATCGTTTCGTCCGCTTTCAGTGCGTCAATCAAGCACTGCTCGCGTATCTCGCGATAGCGCGTCACATACGCCAGGCCTTGCACCGTAGCGGCGTATGTCACTTCTTTACCACTTTTACTGGCAGCCACTACGCCCAAGTTTTGCAGTTTTTTCAGCGAGTAGTTAATCAAGTGCGTGTCTTCCACATTCATGATGAAGCAAATATCACTCAATCGCTTATCCCTGGCGCGGTGCGTTACATGGTGCAGCACCAATACGTCCAGAGGCATTAAGTCTTTCAAACCTGCTGCGCTCATGCAGTGAGTGATCCAGCGGTGGAAAGCATTGCCCGCCACGATCAAACCAAACTCAAACTCACTCATCTCAGCGCTGCGCGGAGACACCAGATGCGCCGACGACACGATCAATTGGGCACTTTTAATAGGCGGTGATTTTTTGGTCATGTTAGATTATGACGACAATTTATCGACAATTTATCAACAATACGGGAAAACACTAGCATCAAATAGTATCGCGGCGGGTAAAGTCACGCCATCCTTCTTTTTTAATTGAAAGACCCTTATGCCATTTACTACACGAATCTTTGCAGTGAGCGTTGCCACAACATTGGCTGCAGCTTGCGCATCCGCACAAACCAAGTGGGACCTGCCTGCGGCCTACCCCGCGAGCAACTTTCATTCTGAAAACCTGACGCAATTTGCAGCAGATGTGGACAAAGCCAGCGCTGGAAAACTCAAAATCACCGTGCACGCCAACGCATCGCTGTTCAAAGCCAACGAAATCAAGCGTGCCGTACAAGGAGGCCAAGCACAGATTGGTGAAGTGCTGTTGGTCAACTTTGAAAACGAAAACCCAATCTACGGTTTAGATGGCATTCCTTTTTTGGCCACCAGTTTTGCAGATGGCAAAAAGCTCTATGCGGCGCAAAAACCTGCGCTAGACAAAATCCTCGGAGCGCAAGGCATGAAACTGCTCTACGCTGTGGCATGGCCTCCCCAAGGCTTGTATGTAAAAAAGGAAATTAGCTCAGTGGCAGATATGCGCGGCGTGAAGTGGCGCGCCTACAGTCCCGCTACAGCCAAAATGGCCGAGCTGATCGGCGCACAACCGGTCACCATTCAAGCTGCCGAAGTTAGCCAGGCCTTTGCTACGGGCGTGGTGGACAGCATGATGAGTTCAGGCTCTACCGGCTATGACAGCAAAATCTACGAGAGCGTGAAATACTGGTACGACACCCAAGCCTGGCTGCCGAAAAACGCCATCATCGTCAACCTCAAAGCCTTCAGTGCACTGGATGCAGCGACTCAAGCAGCGGTCACCAAAGCCGCCAGCGAAGCAGAAGAACGCGGCTGGAAAGTAAGCGCCGAGAAAAACGACTGGTACAAAAAGGCGTTGACCGAAAAAGGCATGAAAATTTTGCCTCCATCGGCCAAATTGGCGGCTGATTTGAAGCAAGTAGGCGGCATCATGCAAGCCGATTGGGCCAAAAAAGCAGGTGCCGAGGGCCAAGCTATTTTGAGCACTTACAGCAAAAACTAATTGCAAAAAAGGAATCCTCCCATGTCGCTACGCTCCAGCTTGGACACACTCTACGACCTTGCCGCTTGGGCCGCAGCGGGCATGATGGTACTCACCCTGGCCATGGTGGTCTTGGGTATGGTAGACCGTTATGTGCCTATCAACTTTCGGGGCACCGACATGTATGCCGGTTACTGCATGGCGGGTGCTGGATTTTTGGCGCTGGCGCATACGCTGAAAAAAGGCGAGCATATCCGGGTTACTTTGTTAGTCAATGCCGTGCGCGGGTCAGCTAAGCGTGCACTGGAGCTGTGGTGTTTAACGGCTGCTATTTTGCTATCGGGTTTGTTTGCTTTTTACAGTATCAAGCTGGCCTACCAGTCATGGGATTTCCACGATATTTCTACGGGTAATGATGCGACACCGCTTTGGATCCCGCAGATTGGCATGGCGCTGGGCACCTTAGTGCTTTTGATTGCTTTTATTGACGAGCTCTTCTTGGAGCTGCGCGGCCAGCGCGTGGCCGCCAGCAGCGATGAAATGCTGCATAACGAATAAGACCAAAACGGAACCAAGCATACTATGAACGATATTGCTATCACCCTGCTGTTGGTTGGCACCCTATTTTTAATTTTAGGTAGTGGCGTTTGGATCGGGCTTACGCTGTCGGGCGTGGCCTGGATAGGTATGCAGCTATTTTCCAGCCGCGCGGCGGGCGATGCGATGGCCGTCACCATCTGGGGCTCAGCCTCAAGCTGGACGCTCACTGCGCTGCCCTTGTTTATCTGGATGGGTGAGATTTTGTTTCGCACCAAATTATCCGAGAGCATGTTCAAAGGGCTTGCTCCTTGGGTTAACTGGCTGCCCGGCCGTTTGCTGCACACCAATGTAATCGGCTGCACCATCTTTGCCGCTGTGTCGGGTTCTAGCGCTGCCACCTGCGCCACCATTGGCAAAATGACCCTACCTGAGCTCACCAAGCGTGGTTACCCGCAGGACCAGATCATAGGTTCGCTGGCGGGCGCGGGCACACTGGGTTTGCTCATTCCACCGTCAATCATCATGATTGTGTATGGCGTAACAGCGGAGGTGTCAATCTCAAAGCTGTTTGTCGCTGGCGTGATACCAGGGCTGCTGCTAGCCAGTTTGTTCAGCGGCTATATCGTTGTGTGGGCACTGCTCAACCCCGGAAAAATCCCACCCACCCTGGAGAAATTTACCTTCACGCAAAAGCTCTACGAATCGCGCCATCTCATCCCAGTGATTGCGTTGATCGGTGCCGTGCTGGGCAGTATTTATGCAGGGATTGCCACCGCCACTGAGGCTGCTGCGGTAGGCGTGCTGGGTTCGTTTGTGCTGTCAGCTGTACAGGGTTCGCTCAATTGGGCGGCGTTCAAAGAGTCACTCATGGGCGCAACACGTCTGTACTGCATGATCGCCTTGATCTTGGCAGGCGCCGCATTTTTAACGCTGAGCATGGGCTACATCGGCCTGCCGCGCCACCTGGCAGAGTTTGTCTCGTCATTGGGCTTAAGCCCATTTGCGTTGATCGTCGTGTTGACTATTTTCTATGCAGTGCTGGGCTGCTTCTTGGACGGTATATCCATGGTGGTGCTGACCATGGGCGTGCTACTGCCCACAGTGCAAGCTGCCGGAATTGACCTGATCTGGTTTGGCATCTTTGTGGTAATTGTGGTGGAAATGGCGCAAATCACGCCGCCCGTGGGTTTTAACCTTTTCGTGCTGCAGGGCATGACCAAGAAAGAGATTACCTACATCGCCCGCGTTACCTTGCCTTTCTTCTACTTAATGCTGGCCATGGTGCTGCTGCTGTGGTTCATGCCGCAAATTGCTACCTACCTGCCGCAAAAAATGGGCGGCTAGTTGTAGCGACCGACTTCACCTGCCGCTACACTTGTCCCATGTGGTCTGTCATTGCAATTTGTACAGGCGCCAGCTTGGGCGCGTTGGCGCGTTGGGGTTTGGGTTTGTGGCTCAGCCCTGGTGCTGCGCTGCCCTGGGGCACGTTGGCAGCCAATTTAATCGGTGGGTATTTGATTGGGCTGTGCGTGGCGGTGTTTCAAGCGCTGCCCCAGCTAGACCCCGTATGGCGCTTGGCCTTGGTGACGGGGTTTTTGGGGGCGCTCACCACCTTTAGCAGTTTTAGCGCCGAAGTGGTGGGTATGCTGCAACAGTCGCGCTACGCATTGGCGCTGGGCACGGCCGCTTTACACCTGTGCGGATCGCTGCTGCTCACCTTGCTGGGCATCAAGACAGCTATGCTATTTATAGCTACTCGTGCATAGCTATATTGGGCTAGATGCTTGTTTAGCCCATAAATAATGCCTGCGCAGCATTATTTGGCAAACAACTGCCCAATATCTTTAAACGCCTTAAACTCCAGCGCATTGCCGCAGGGGTCGTGAAAAAACATGGTGGCTTGCTCGCCTACTTCGCCTTTAAAGCGGATGTAGGGCTCAATCACAAACTTGGTTTTAGCGGCTTGCAGCTTGGCAGCCAGCGTCTCCCACTGCGCCATGGTGAGCACAATGCCAAAGTGACGCACGGGCACGCCGTGGCCGTCTACGGCGCTGGTGCCCGCAGGCCTGCACTCATCTGGCGCCAGGTGCGCGACGATTTGGTGGCCATAAAAATCAAAATCTATCCACTCGGACGAACTACGCCCCTCGGGGCAGCCCAGCAAGCCACCATAAAAGGCACGGGCTTGGGCTAGGTCGGACACGGGGAAAGCGAGGTGAAAGGGTTGCATAGGTGGTGGACGTTAAAAACACGCAACCGTCATTGTAGGCCAGCCCATTTAACCGCCGCCGCGCTGCATGTACAGGTCAAAGCGCTTCATAAACGTATAGCGCTGCGCGTCGTCTAGCCCGCTGAAAGCGAAATGCACATGCAAACGCGGCATCACCATGAGCGCGATGCGCCGTGGCTCGCCTACGCGCCAGCTCAGGTGCAATGTAGCACCGGGCGCTGCGGGTATGCTGGCGTGCACCGCGTCGCCTTGCTGCGTCCATACGGCTTCCCCCATCGCTGCTGGCAGCCACATGCGCCATTCCGCTACGGTGCAGCCCATTTCGCGGTCAAACTGCTCCAAGTAGGTCGATTGCATGATTTAGGTACGAAATGGGGCTCCAGCCCAATAGAAAATAGCACACTATGCTATTAAATTAATAGTAAAGCGGTGGGGCTATGGTTTACCCACCCGCAATGGGCGGCCAAATGGCCAGCACATCGCCCTCGACAAGCACCTGTGTGCCACGTTTTTCTGGATAAATGTACGTGCCATTGATCAGCACCAAATGCACCAGCTTGGGCGGCATGCCGAAGGGTTCGATGATCTGCAAAATGCTGGCGTCCTGGGCAACGTCTAGCTGCGTTACATTGCTGCTGCGGTCAGCGGCGGGCAAATAATCTGTCAGTGAAGCGAAAAGTTTAAGCGTGATTTTCATGAGTTTTGTTTATCAATCGACATTGCAAATACACAGGCCTAGACACACTGCGCAGTGCAAAGCAAAAAACCCCCATACAAAAAATACACTCAGCCACATGCAGGGAGCATATCAAATATTAAGCCCTGCACCTGCACAGCTTGCCTAGGCACCCCGCCTGCGCATGTCTGCAGCGCCGTTCCATTGGCCCTGCCCCTGGGCAGTAGCCAGGTATGCGGCCATCAGTTGGGTGGGGTCGGTTTTGAGCGTGTCCTTCCACTCCCCCAGCTTGACCTTGCCCTCTACCAAGCCCCGCATGGCGCCCACATGGGCGGTCCAACCAATGCTGTTGCAGCCCACCATCACGTCTTTGTCAAACTGCAAGCTCAAGTGGCGGCCTGCAGCTTTGTCCGTCAGTTCTACATGCTCGCCGCCTTTAACCCCCTGCCAATTGCCAAAGCTGGTAGAGATCAGCCCCAAGGTATCCAGCACGTTGAGTTGCGTCACGCCATTGAGCACGGCTGGCTTACCTACCATATTCATCGCCGCCACCAAGGCCTGGTCAGCCGCATTGGGCTGGATGGCGCTAACGATAGTGGTGTTGCTAATTTTGTCAAACGCCTCAGCGCAGTCACCGGCCGCATAGATGCCCGGCACATTGGTTTGCATGTGCTCGTCAGTAAGCACCCCTTGCAGGCAAGTGATACCGGAGCTTTCTAAAAACGCGATGGCCGGCTTAACGCCGGTGGCACTGATGACCAGATCTACCTGGACGCTCTGGCCGTTGGACAGGCGCACATGGATAGGTACGCCCGCTTCTATCGCCTCAACCTTGGTACCCGTAAACACCTCTACCCCTTTGGCCTCGCACCAGTCCTTGATCATGCCACCCGCAGTAGGCCCCATCATGCGCGGCACCATGCGGTCACCCATCTCCACCACACTCAGCTTGACGCCACGCGCAGCCAGTGCCTCCAAAATAATGCAGCCGATAAAACCCGCGCCCATTTGCAACACCCGCGCGTTGGGCTGGGCCAGCGCCATGATTTTGCGTGCATCGGCCAGCGTCCAGCAGTTATGCACACCGGCGACATCCATGCCGGGTATGGGCGGTTTGACCGGGCGTGAGCCAGTGGCAATCAACAGCTTGTCAAAACTTATGGTTTTGCCGCTGCCCAATGCCAGCGTCTTGGCCTTGGCATCCACCAGCTTGACAGTGTCGTGCAGCACGGTGATATTTTTGTCAGTGAAGGCCGTGGCACTGCGGCGCAAGTGGGTGCCTTGCTCACCCACATTGCCAATCAAGAGATAGGGGATGGCCATACGCGAATACGGCGTTTCATTTTCATCGCCGATGATGGTAATCTCGTCATGTGCGGCGTGCTTGCGAATGGTCTCTGCGGCTATCACGCCTGCAGGGCCAGCGCCAATAATGATGTGGTGCATTTTTTATTCTCCAAAAACATAAAAAGCGGCCACGCAGGACCGCTTTTCGCTTCGACCTTTAGTGCAGAAAATTAAAGACCCAAGCGCTCTTTGGTCTTTGCCGTTGGGCGACCTTCGGTGTCCCAGCCACGTACCTCGTAGTACTTGGGCAGCATTTGGGCCAACTCGTTGACCTTGCCTTTGGCCGGCCCGGTTTTGCAAGCCTCGGTCAGCAAACGCTTGGGCAGGCTGTCGTCTTTGTTGGTAAAACCAGCAGCGTTGTTGAACTCACGCTCCATATTCCAAATGCGCTCGCCAATTTTTTCCAGTTCTTCGGTGGTGAACTTCTCATCGCAGGCGGCTTGCATTTGCGGTGCCAAATCAGCCAAACCCCAAGCGAAGGTGGTAAACACGCACAGGCCGGACGAGTCAAACGCGGCGGTAGCGTCCTGGAAGGCTTTGACCAGTTCCGGTTTGCCTTCGTGCTCCAACGGGTCGGTTTTAACGGGGATGCCCAACACCTCTGACGCAATGGTGTAGCCGCGCAGGTGGCACGCACCGCGGTTGGACGTGGCGTAGGCCAAGCCAATGCCTTGAATGCCGCGCCCATCGTAAGCGGGGAACTCTTGCCCCTTGACACTCATGGACAAATCAGGGTGACCGTACTTTGCCGTCAGGCGCTTGGAGCCTTGGCCAATTTCTTTGCCAAAGCCAACGCCGTTGACGGTTTGCTCGGCCAGGAAAGCCAATGCTTTGGCCGAACCAAAAGGCGCTTCAATGCCGATTACTTCTTTGGTCAACACACCCATTTCATACAACTCCATCACCGCACCCAACGTGGCGCCAAAGCTGATGGGGTCAATGCCTTGCTCGTTGCATAACACGTTGGCGTATTGCAGCGCGTCCAGATCGTTCACGCCGTTGGCCGCGCCCAGCGCCCAAGCAGCTTCGTACTCCAGGCCGCCGGATGCCCCCCAGTACTGCGGCTTGTTCTCTACGGTAAAGTGCCCTTGGTCAATGGTTTGAATGCGTCCGCAGGCAATGGTGCAGCCAAAGCATGCCTGGTTGGTCACCAGCGGCTTTTTGCCATCGGTCTTGCGCGGTGTGGCCATGGCCTCGGCGCTGATGTCCTTGGCACCTTCAAACTGGTTGTCTTTGTGGTTACGGGTGGGCAAGGCGCCCACTTCGTTGATCACGTTCATCAGCACTTGGGTGCCATACGTGGGCAGGCCTTGGCCCGTGACAGCGTTTTCGGCGAGAATTTTTTTCTTCTCGTAGGTCACCTTCATAAATGCTTTCGGGTCGCGGATATTGCCTACGCCCTTGGTGCCGCGCACGGCGATGGCTTTGAGCATTTTGCTACCCATTACCGCGCCTACGCCGCTGCGGCCCGCTGCGCGGTGCAAGTCGTTCACAATGGATGCGTACAACACCATGTTCTCGCCAGCGACACCTACGCTGCATACGCGGGCCAGCGGGTCTTGCAGGCCCTTTTTGAGGGTCTCTTCGGTCTGCCACACGCTCTTGCCCCAAATGTGGGCCGCGTCGCGCAGCTCGGCCGTGTCGTCGCTGATGTACAGAAACACGGGCTTGGGTGACTTGCCTTCAATGATGACCATATCCCATCCGGCCATTTTCAGCTCAGCGCCCCAGTAGCCGCCCGAGTTGGAGCAGGCGATGGCGCCAGTAAGTGGCCCCTTGGTAGACACCGTGTAGCGCCCGCCAGTAGAGGCCATTGTGCCGGTCAGTGGACCAGTGGTGAAGTAGAGTTTGTTCTCTGGTGCAAGCGGGTCTACTTTTGGCGACACCTCGGTGGTGAGGTATTTGGCCGCCAAGCCACGCGAGCCAATGTAGGCTTGCGCCCATTGCATGTTGAGAGGTTCCGACTTGACCGTGCCCGTGGTCAAATCAACGCGGAGGATTTTTCCAGCCCATGACATGATGTGTTCTCCTAGGAAGCAGAAGGTTGATTGCCGAGCTTGTCTGCCCAAGATTTCATTTTGTCGATGCCGGTCCAGTTGGCATCAACAAAAGTAATGGCGGTGGTGGGGCAAGCCTCTACGCAGGCAGGGTCGCCGCCGCACAGGTCGCACTTTTGCACTTTGCCGGTTTCCTGCACGTAGTTTATGGTGCCGAACGGGCAGGCAATGGTGCACACTTTGCAGCCGACACAGGTGGAGTCGTTCACCACTTTGGCGCCGGTTATTTTGTCGATCGTGATGGCCTCTACCGGGCACGCATGCAGACACCACGCCTCGTCACATTGCGTGCAGGTGTAAGGCACTTTTTTGCCGGTATGGTGAAAGTCAAATACTTTGATGCGCGATTTGCTGGTAGCGTAGGTGCCGTAGTTTTCAAAACTACACGCCATTTCGCACTGCAGGCACCCCGTGCATTTGTCGGGGTTGATGTGCAAGACTTTTTGCATATGAATCTCCTGAATGTGTGCTTTGCAAAAGCTGCCCCATGCAAAGTGTTGCCTATGAATTTATTTACATAAGCATTGTCGAACTTAGAGAATATGAATCACCTAGGGCAAACCCTAGATGATCAATTTGTTGCAGTTAAATTCTCAAAATGGTACACAATCCGCACATGCTGGCACTGCAACCCCAACACCGACTTGAGCGTATTGCACAGGCGCGCCGCGCTGTGATGCATGGTCAGCACGACGCTGCCACGCAGTATGTACAGCCGTGGATCAGCCAGTCGTGGCAACGCTGTTTGGCAGCCGGGCACCAGCCTGATGCACGGCTCAGCTTTGACCCCGTAGGCGCGGCTTTGCAGCAACGCAACCTGGAGGCTAACCGCACCCTGCGCACTGCCGCGCGCAGCACCCTGGAGCAGCTGAGTATTGCCATTGCGCAAACGCGCTATTTCGCCATTTTGACTAATGCCCACGGCGAAGTGGTCGACACTGGAGGCGCTATCGACCACAGTGACCGGCGGGCTGATTTGATCACCCGTCGCGGGGTAGATTTATCTGAACTGGCCGTAGGCACCACCGCTATCGGCGCTACGCTGGCCGAGCAGCGCAGCACTTGGTTACACAGGGGGGAGCACTTTTTTCAAGATACGCAGTGGTACTCTTGCGCTGGCGCGCCCATCATCGGGCCCGATGGCCTGTGCGCAGGTATGGTGGACGTGACTGGCATCGAAGTGCCCGAGCGGCCAGAGCTAATTAACTTGGTCAGCACCTCGGCCCGCGCTATAGAAAACGCTTTGGTGTTAGCCCGCCCACACGCTTTGGTGCTGCATTTGCAGTGGCCGGGCCAGCACAGCGGCAAAGACAATGAGGGCCTACTCTGTGTTGACACTGACGGCCTCATAGAGGCGATGAATCCGATGGCGCGCCAGATGCTCGGGCTACAGCAACCCGCGCCGCAACGCATGTGCATGGACGAAGTGTTTGCAGTCTCAGCAGGCCATTTGTTTGATGCGCAGCACAGCGCAGCTTGGGTAGCAGTGCCCTTATGGTCAGGTTTGCATTTGCAAGTGCGCGCCAGCAGAACAGGCATGCTGGCACCTAAGTCGCAAGGTATGCACAACGCCGAGCGCACAGTGATCGCGCAGCCTTTGAAAGACCACGAGACCGATTTGATCAAGCACACGGTCAGGCAACTCAAAGGCAATGTGGCTGCAGCAGCGGCGCAACTGGGCATCAGCCGCTCCACGATTTACCGCAAGCTTGGAAAATCCAGACCGTAGCAACTGGCGCGGCCAATGCGCCTAGGAGGGCCTCGTCTAGGGTGCTACAGCGCTTAGCTCAATGCGCAGAAAATTGCGCACATGGCGGGCACCTAATCGAAAGTCTGCCGTTGATTGCAGCGCTATGCGGCCTTCACGCGCCTGCAGTGGCTGGCCGTCGGTGGCGGCGGCTGTTATCAGCAGATTTCCCCATTCAGCGCGGGCTTGGGCGCTGGCATGGCGCGCAGATTGTCTACCGTGAGAACGTCTACAGACAACATGACCGTACATCTATTTTGCGGACGCAAGCCTGCGCTTTTCAGCACAGCTTGACCGGCAGGTGACAGCATATGCGCGGCAAAGGCCTGCGCAGCGGGTGGCGCATTACGTGCAAGGGTCATGCCGTAGTCGGCACTCACATTAATGGCTGCTGCAATGGGCACGATGCGCAGGCCGGGTACGTCAGCACGTGCGATAGCGGCGTTGGTGCAATAGGTGATGAATATGCAGGGGGTGCAGGCGAGTTGGGCCCGCCTGTCAGTTGCAATGCCTTGGCTTTCAGCGCCTCGGCAAAACCCTTGGGGCCTGCGCCAGCGGACTCAATGCCTTCAAAAATTTTCCTGGTGTAGTCACCCGAGGGTCGACGCAGGGGGTGGAGATGCCTAGTTTGATGGCCGGATTGAGCAGCACGCCCACCAGGTTGTTCTAAGACAGGTCCATCGGCAATGCGGTCTTTGAGCAAGCCGGAGGCGCCAAAAATCAGTTCCACCTTGATCCCGCTCGCATGCGCCGCAAAGTCGCGGGCCAGTTGCGTCAAAGGGGCGCGTAAGCTGCCCGCCGCAAAGACAAACGCGGTGTCGGTGGTTTAGGCTAGGGCAATAGTTTGCGCCATGCTAAAAACCAATAGTACTTTGCCAAACCATCTGCGCCACTGCTGTTTGAATGGTCTCATAGCGCCCCCTATTTGACGGCATTAGGAAAAAACAATTGCTCCCCGCCAATTTTGTAGGCAGCGATGCTGGATTGGCCAGCAGGCGAAACAACCCAGTCCACGAACTTCTGCGCCTCCGCTGCTTTGACGTGCGGATGCTTGGCCGGGTTGACGCCCATCACACCGTATTGGTTGAACAGCTTGTTATCGCCCTCGACCAAAATCGCCAAATCGGCGCGGTTTTTAAAATTCAGCCAAGTGCCCCGGTCAGCCAGCACATACGCGCCTGTGGACGCTGCAATGTTGAGCGCAGGGCCCATGCCGCAGCCGCACTCTTTGTAGCCGCTGCCTTTTCTATCTGCCATCGCAGCCATCGTCCAAAAGCGCAATTCAGCTGCATGCGTGCCGGACTTGTCGCCGCGTGAAATAAATGCCGCATTGCCATTGCTGAGCTTTTTAAGCGCTTCAGTAATGTCTTTGCCTTTGGCGTTAGCCGGGTCAGCCTTGGGGCCAATCAAGACAAAGTCGTTGTACATGACGGCTAAGCGTTTGGTGCTAAAACCTTCAGCGACAAACTTTTCCTCAGCCACCTGGTCATGCACAAACAGCACGTCCGCGTCGCCGCGTCGGCCCATATCAATCGCTTGTCCTGTGCCCAGCGCCACTACTTTTACGTCGATGCCCGTAGCGCGCTTGAACTCAGGCAGCAGGTAGCTAAACAGCCCCGATTGCTCGGTAGATGTGGTGGATGCCATGACAATATTTTGAGCATGGACTGCGCCGGTGGCCGAAATAGACACTATAAAAATAATAGCAGTTTGTGCTATTAAACGCTGGGCTAGAGGCCTAAAAGACTGGTAGATAGTATGAATAACCGATAAGGTCATGCTGTCTCACCTTGGATAAAAAGCGCCGCCGCATCCGGTAGCTGGGTTGTAAAAAAAATGTCCTTCGCCATGTCGACCACGACGCGTCCCGCATCCAGGCACACCACGCGGCTGGCCAAGCGTTTGACTTGTCCCAGGTTATGGCTTGCAAACAGCAAGGTCATACCGCGTTGCAGGCATTGCTGCATTAAGGCCTCCACTTCACGTTTGGCCTGAGGCGACAGGCTGGCAGTGGGTTCGTCCAGCAATAAAACCCGTGGTAGCGCGGCCAGCGCACGCGCAAACGTTAGCCGCTGCTGCTGCCCGCCCGACAGCGTGCGTGCTTGGCGCGCGGCCAGGGCTTGCAGCCCGACGTCCGCCAAGGCGTGGTGTGCACGTACCTTGGCAGCAGCCCACGGCACGCCGCTAAGCCATACGGCCAGCGCCACATTGGTTAGCACCGTGCTGCGTAGCACAAAAGGCCGCTGGAACACAAACGCTTGCCTTGCGGTGGTATGGAATACCACGCTACCTGTGGTGGGAGAGATCAAGCCGTGCAGCAGCCGCAGCAGCGTACTTTTGCCACTGCCATTGCCCCCTACCAGCGCTATACATTCACCGGGTCGCACCGTCATCGACACGTCTTGCAGGGCCTGCACGCGGCCAAAACGTACCGACGCCTTTTCCAAGCTCACTATAGTCGTCATAGGGCCTGCGCCTCCACCCGTTCGCGCCAATGTTTTACCCCCGCTACGGCAGTGTTGAACAGCAACACCAAGAGCAGCAATACCAGCCCCAAGCCCAACGCCAAGGGTAGATCGCCTTTGCTGGTTTCCAGCGCAATAGCGGTGGTCATTACTCTGGTAAACCCATCGATGTTGCCACCCACGATCATCACCGCACCCACCTCCGAAATAGCGCGGCCAAACGCCGCAATCAGCACCATGAGCAGCGCATACCGTTCATCCCAAGCCAACAGCAGGCTGCGCAGTGCTGTACCAGCCCCCATGGACAGCAATTGCTCACCGTGCAGTGCGCTGGCGTCTTCAATGGTTTGGCGCGTCAGTGCAGTAACGACGGGCAGCACCAGCACGGCCTGCGCCAGTACCATGGCCTTGAACGAAAATAGCCAGCCTAAAAACCCCAGCGGCCCCGTGCGAGACAGCAGCAAATACACCAGCAACCCCACCACCACCGAAGGCAAGGCCAGCAAGGTGTTAACCAAAGCCAGCACCGCACCTCGTCCGGCAAAGCGCGCAATGCCCAGCCACGCCCCCAGCGCCAAGCCTACACCACACGCCAGCAAACAGGCTAGCGCGCTCACAGCCAGCGAGCGCGAGATGATGGCCCACAGCGTGGGATCAAAAGATGCAATTAAACGTAGCGCAGAAAGCACGCTGTCAGACAAAGTATTCACTACGCATATCGTAATCGCTGCAACCGGGCTAGACCATTGGTACTGACGAGCTATGCATTCCATTGCATAGGGATGGATATAGCGCAAGAAACCCCTAGTTTTAAGGCAAACTTGAGGTTGTGCAAAACATCCAGTTATCCTACTCACTTCACCCTGTGTCCCAGCCCCGTGGGCCGATTCATAACCCCCTGATGGCATTGCTGCATGCGGTGCAAGAACAGGGCTCGATTTCCGCAGCGGCCAAGTCACTGCATTTGTCGTACCGTCATGTATGGGGTGAGCTAAAACGCTGGGAAGCCCAACTGGGTGAAAACTTGTTGATTTGGGACAAAGGGCAAGCAGCTCGGTTGAGCCCATTTGGAACCAAGCTGCTGTACGCTGAACGCCAAGCGCAGGCGCGGCTAGCCCCGCAAATTGAAGCGCTCCAAGCCGAGCTGGAGCGAAGCTTTGCCATGGCGTTTGAACCTAAGTCTCAGGTGCTGTCACTCTATGCCAGCCATGACGAGGCGTTAAGCCGCCTGCGCGCCCATTGCGCAACGAAGCACTTGCACTTAGACATCAGTTTCACAGGTAGCGTAGACGCTATTCGCGCGCTTAACGAGGGGCGCTGCATGATGGCGGGCTTTCACACCACCGTTCCCGCGCAACCAGGCACGCTAGCGCAGCGCACATATCAACCCTTGCTTCAACCAGGGTTGCACAAAATTATCGGCTTTGCACTGCGCACGCAAGGGCTGATCTTGGCACCCGGCAATCCCCATGGTGTCAGGACACTTACAGACGTCAGGGACAAGAACCTGCGATTTTCAAACCGCGCATTGGGATCAGGTACCCGCTTGCTACTAGATGAGCTGATAGCGCAACTTGAAATCAAGCCCAACCAAATTACAGGCTATCGCCACACCGAACCCTCGCACTCTGCAGTAGCGCATGCCGTAGCGCAGGGCAGCGCCGACGTAGGCATAGGCATATCGGCTGCAGCCGCAGCCATGGGTCTCGACTTTGTTCCCTTGGTTCAAGAACGCTACGATTTGGTATGCCTGAAAACTGCCTTGCAGGAATCACCAGTCAAGACTTTATGTAAATTGCTACAGGGCGCTGCGTGGCTTGAACAGCTGCAAAACATCACTGGGTATGAGAACGAAAGCTCTGGTAAGGTGCTATCGTTGACACAAACATTGCCTTGGTGGCAATTTCATTAAAGCGCCCAATACGCGGCTACTTTTCTTTTACTGTAAATGCGATGGACCCATACCACGCCGCCAAATCCTCAATGTCTTTGTCGCTCAGGCTTTTGGCAATCACTGCCATCACTTCGTTAGAGCGCTTGCCATCGCGGTAGTGCTTTAGCTGCTCCATCGTATAAATTTCGGGTTGCCCCGCCAAGTGCGGTGCATTGGGCAATTGGCTAATACCCAAAGGGCCGTGGCAGGTAGAACACATGGCAGCGCGGGCCTTGCCTGCGGCTATATCGCCAGCAAAGCTTGCGCTACAGCTGGCCGCAAGCAATACACCCATGGTGGCCAACCCATGGTGAATTTTGAAGTTTCCCAGGAATTTCATAGTCGCGTCCATTCAAAAAAACGGGCGCGTGTTTTGTCCACGCGCCCTGTGCAGATAAGCTTGTTATGGCTTATTCAGAATAGCTTATACGGTAAATCGCGCCAGCAAAATCGTCCGATACCAGGATGGAGCCGTCAGGCAAGTTAGCCACATCGACCGGGCGGCCCCGGTACTGGCGCGTCTCGTTGTCCAGCCAGCCGTCAGCAAACACCTCCGTCTTGTCGGCGGTGCCGTCGGCTTTCAGGCTGGTAAACATAATGCGCGCGCCAACCGGGTTGGTGCGGTTCCATGAGCCATGCTGGGCCGAGAAGATGCCGCCCTGGTACTTGGCCGGAAATTTCTTGCCAGTGTAGAAGGTCATGCCCAGGTCAGCGGCATGCGCGTCCATGTACACCTCAGGGTTGGTTACATTAGGGGGCAGCGGGTCTTTGTCGTAACCATGCTCAGTGATACGGGTTTTGCCCTGAATCCACGGATAGCCAAAGAACTGGCCCGCCTTGGTAATGCGGTTGATCTCACCGGCCGGTATGTCGTCTCCCATGCCGTCGGTTTGGTTATCGGTAAACCACAACGTGCCGTCCTTCGGATTGAAGTCATGGCCCACTGAGTTGCGAATACCCGTGGCGTACACCTCGCGCTTGCTGCCGTCAAATGCGTTCATGCGCACCATGCCGCCAATACCCACATCGTTGTAGATTTTGATCTTGTCACGGGGTTGCACGTTGTGCGGTTGACCCAGCGAGACATACAGCATTCCGTCTTTGCCGACTTTGCAGACGCGTGCACCGTGGTTGTAGCTCTCCTCCTCCACGGGGATCAGCTTGCCTTGGCCTACCACCTCGATTACCGCAACGTCTGGACCTTCATAGAAGAACTCGGCAGCGGGGAAGTTGAGAACACGGTTGTGCTCGGTCACAATCAGGAAGCCGTCCTTGGTCCAGCACACGCCGTTAGGGTTGGTAAATTTGAGCGACGGCGCAAATGATTTCACCTCGGTGGCCGCGGGGCCGCTGTTGCGGTTGGTCACGGCCCACACCGTAGTTTTACGGGTGCCAACAAATAGCATGTTGGTCGATGGAGCCACTGCCATATGGCGCGCATCAGGCACCACTGCATACAAAGAAATCTTAAAACCTGGCGGCATTTTGACGCGCTTCAAGTTTTCTTTGATCGCATCGGCATTCGCCCCAGTTTGCGGTACCAGCGGAATATTCAAATCCGTGGTGGCTACCCGCATTTGCTTGAGTTTGTCGATGTTGGCTTGTGCAAAAGCACTACTCATTACCGTTGCTGCGCAGAGGGCGGCGCCCAATGTCAACAGAAAACGCTGCTTCTTCAATGTCATCGTCATCTCCTAATTAGAGTTAAAAATCCACACCAGAAATACCCATGAAAACAGTCTTTGCTGTCTTCATTTTTATTATGACTACCAACCTAATTAACTGACTAGCGCTTAGGTGACAGGACGGTGCCTTTGTTCAAGCTACTTAAAATTTGTAACTGCCCACTAAACCCATCAGCCAAGTGCGCGTTGGCGCAGGCTCGTAGTACTGCGCGCTGGCCTGATTGACGATCACCGAGCCTACGTAGGATTTAGACGCAAGGTTATCCACGCGTACAAATTCGCGCCAAGTCCAGTTGCCCGCTTTTTGGGTAAATGACACACGCGCAGCCAGCGTGCCATAGCCGGGCGCGGACTCGGTATTCAGGTCATTGACCGTCACTTTGCTGGTGGCGCGCCACTCCACGCCCGCTTGCACGCCACCGTCGGCACTGGTCCAGGCCAAGTCGGCGAACAGGCTTTGTTTGGGTACCCCTGGAATCAAACTACCTGCGGCCACCGGCACACCTTGGGAGCCGGTGCAAGTTGTAACAAAACATGCCTTGAAAGCATCTGAATAAGTCGCGTTCAAATACGTGTAGGCCCATTGCGTTTTCCAGCCTTTGGCAAACTGGTTGTTGTAGGCCAGCTCAATGCCGTCACGCTTGGTGCCACCGGCGTTCTGAAAACGCGAGCGGCCGCCGTTGTTACTCAGTACCACGATTTCGTCTTCAGTTTTGGCCTGAAAAACCGCCACCTGCAAGTTGGCGTTGGCGGCCATTTGCAGCTTGGCTCCCAGCTCAACCTGTTGGCTGCGCGACGGTTTAAGCGTGAGGTTCAGGCCCGACTTGGTACTGTCCGGGTTGTAGGCAATTTCGTTGAGCGTTGGCGCATCAAAGCCCTTGCCCCACGAGGCGTACAGGTTGACCCTTTCACTCAGGTTGTAGAGCGCGCTGAGCATGGGCGTGGTGCCGCTATAGGCCACGCCACCACTGTCGTTTGGGTTTCCCGGCACGATGTATTTGTCTTGCGACTCCAGCTTGATGCTGCTGCGGCGCACACCCGCATGCAAACTCAGGTCGCTGCTTGGCCACCACTGGGCTTGCAGGTATTGGTCGTTGGCCCTCAAGTTATTGTTTTCATCGCGGCGCAGCTTGCCTTGCACGCCGCAGGTAAACAGGCGCACCGTACCGTTGATGCACAACGGATCGGGGTTGACCGTACTGCTGGCGGTAAAGTTTTCAAAGCCCCGGCGCTGCTCTTTCAAACGGTCAGCGGTAAAGCCAGCGTGCAACAGCAGCGGCCCGTTAGCCAGGCTGCGTTTGAAGGTATATCGGCCTTCCATGCCTTTGTAGTCGCGTTCAAAATCCACCACGCCGCCCGCTGCGGTTGCGGCGGTTTGCGCACCAATAGCAATCGACTGGAACTGCGTCACTTCGCGCTGTCCACCATAGCCCATCAGTTTGACTGCGTGTTCTGCGTTAAAGCGGTGGTTAATATCCAGCCCCAATTGCGTTTGCTCGGTGGACTTGCGGGTGTTAAAGGTAAGCACTGCGGGCGGCACTGCCTTGGGCGTGGCCAAGCCTGCCAACGTTACGCCTTGCGCGTCTTGCGCGTCGGGCAGGTTAACGCGGTTTAGCACCAGCACTGCCTGCGTGTCTTCGGATAGGTTAAAGCCAATGCGCGCATTCAGGTTGTCTTTTTGCGCTGCGCTTTGCTGACGCCATCCGTCGGTCGCGAAGCGCGAGACGTCCAGCACGTAGTTAAACGCACTCGTAGCCCCGCTGATTTTTTGTGCCAGGCGGTAGCTGTTGGAAGCGCCACCCGACAGCGAGGTGGTCGCCACGGTGTCTGGCCCGCCCTCTTGGGTGGTCACGTTAATAACCCCGCCTGAAGAGTTGCCGTAGATCGACGAGAAAGGCCCGCGCAGCACTTCAATCTGCTTGGCCGAGCCTAAGTCAATATGCGATACCTGCCCTTGGCCGTCGGGCGAGTTACCCGGGATGCCGTCCACATAAATGCGGATACCCCGCACACCAAATGCTGTGCGTGCACCGAAACCCCGGCTGGATATTTGCAGGTCTTGCGCATAGTTACCCCGGTTGTTGGCCACCAGCCCCGGCACCGTGCCCAGCACCTCAGAGAGGTTGACTTGCAGCTTGGCATCTTCAATTTGCGCGCGGCCTACCACGTCTACCGAGGCCGGCGTTTCAAAGTTCTTGCCCTCTGTACGCGTAACGCTGATGGTGACTGCAGGCAGCTCTCGCGCCGCTGCTGCGCCTGCAGCTGGGGTGTCGGGGCTGGTCTGTGCGGCCACCGACTGCAAAACGCCTAGCCCTAAATAAACCGCCAGTGAACCGGTTTGCGTTACCAAATAACTCCTCATGCTGTGTCCTTTAATCCATGTTGTGTGGAGCCCGGCGCTATGCGTGTGCGCGCTGGGCGCCTGCACGTTGGCGCCGTGCCTTCGATGCCGTTGCAGCGTACACAAACTCGGCTGGCTTGTACAGTTAGCGCGGCACAGTGTGCGCGCACTAGGCATCGCATAAACTACACTTTTAATAGCAGCTTGTGCCCTAATCTGTTGGGCTTAGCATGGTTTTTACGATTAATAATGGTACTTTCCCGTACCACAGGCACGCACCTGGTTTTAAACAACTAAAACCGTGCCGGGCAGCTAAACCGCGCAGGTTCGAAATCCCCAAAAACCCTCGTCCGCCTGGGGCAGCGCAAAACCACGAAAAGTGGGTTGCTTCATGCGCGCACGGGTAGCAAAAGAGCCGCCGCGCAGCACTTTGCAGTGTTCAAAGTTTTTGCCACTGTAGTTAAGCCAAGGCCCTGCTACAAAACCTGGGTAGGGCCGAAAGGTGTTGGCGGTCCATTCCCACACGTCACCCCACCTAAAACCCATGCCTTGGGCTTTGTGCGCCGCAATCTCCCACTCCACCTCGGTGGCCAAACGGCGGCCTGCCCAGCGGGCGTAGGCATCGGCCTCGTACCACGACAAATGCACCGCACTGGCACCGCCCGCTGCGCGCTGCGCGCTGCCAAACCGGGTGAGCAACACCGCGCCGCTGACCACGCCAATTTGGTCGACAAACCGTGGGCCACGCCGCCCATCCAAGGCGGCGCAGGCTTGCAGCCATTGCCAACCCTGTGGTGACCAATGCGCAGCATCGTCGTAGCCACCGTCGTCAATAAACTCGACATACTGCGCCCAGCTCACGGGCTGCGCGTCGATCTCAAACTCGGGCACCTGCACAGTGTGCACGGCCCGTTCGTTATCCCAGGCAAAACCACCCGCAGGGGTGCCCATCTGCCACTGCGTGGCTGGCATCGCCAACGGCTGGCGGGGGGCATACAGGGGGCTGGCAGGCAACTGTATTGGCAAACCCAGGGATTGGGCCAAGACGACCAATTGCTCGCCTATCTGGTCTTCCCGCGCCAGGGCCAAGCGGTAAAAATACAAAGCGTCGTCCTGGTTCTGGGTTTTTTCCAATAACTCCAACGTGCCCTCCAGAGTCTCCAGCAGGTAACTTTTGACGGTCTGGAGGTCTGGGTAATCCTGTGTCCAGCCCTGCACGCGGCTTGACTGCGCTGGGTTCCAGCACGGGTCTGCGCGCGGCTCGATGGAAGCCAAGCGCGTGGGTTGCGCAGGGCAGCGCTCACCAAGGCTGCGCTGCGTGTTGCGGCCTATCCACCATTCCTGAAACCAACCCACATAGCCCAGCAGCCATAGCGGCGCCGCCAGATGGGCATGCTGGGATGGGTCGTAGGCTAAGCGCAAGTGGGGCAGGCTGGCTTCAAGCTGGCCAACGGTGTGCAAGGTATGGTTGCGCGCATCCATCAAAGCCAGCGACAGCACGTCTTTGCCAGCGCGGCGCATGGCGACTGCATCGATAGAAGAGTTGATGGTGCGCGCGGTCATGGTCATAAGAGGCACCATTGTGACAGCCCCTACAGCGTAGCGGTAGTAACCCTAATAGGCCCCCTGCGCTCGTCCGCTTTATTTCAGCGGCTTGGGGTTACGATCAAAGGGTTGGTGTTGACATCCTGCGTGGCCTTGGGCTGTGCATTGCAACGCAAAATTCCCTTACTTTCCCATTTTTTGCGGAGATTCTATGCAGTTCTTACTCAGTCTTTCCAGGCTCATGGACAAGCTCAGCGAGCGTATCGGTCAATCGGTTCGCTGGCTGGTGCTGGCAGCCGTTTTGATCAGCGCTGGCAATGCCGCCATGCGCAAAGCCTTCAATATGAGCTCAAACGCGTATTTGGAGATTCAGTGGTACTTGTTTGCCGCCGTGTTTATGCTGGCTGCGGGCTACACGTTAATGCGCCAAGAGCACGTGCGCATTGACGTGTTGTCGGGGCGTTTTTCCAAGCGTACCCAAATCTGGATCGACATCGTCGGTATCTGCGCGTTTTTGCTCCCCTTCGTCTTTATGATCATCAAGCTGTCCATGCCTTTGGTAATTGGTGCCTATGTGAGCAAAGAAATGTCCTCCAACTCGGGCGGCTTGATGCGCTGGCCAGTGTTTGCGCTGTTGCCTGCGGGCATGCTGCTGCTGGGCATGCAAGCGCTGTCTGAGCTCATCAAACGTGTCGCCTTTTTGCAAGGCCTGGTGCCCGACCCCACCAAGAAGCAGGGGGTAAAAACCCCGGAGGAAGAGCTGGCCGAGTTCTTGCTGAAAAAAGAAGTTGCCGCGCGTGAAGCCGCACTGCTAGGAGCACGCAAATGACCGAATTCCTCATCGCCTATATGGCGCCGATCATGTTCGGCTCGCTGGTACTGTTTTTGCTGTTTGGCTACGCGGTAGCTTTCTCGCTGGCCGCTTGCGGTTTGTTCTTTGGCTTTGTGGGCGTAGAGCTGGGCATGATCCAGCCAGCCTTTTTGCAAAGCCTGCCCCTGCGCATGTTTGGCATCATGCAAAACGACACCTTGCTGGCTATTCCCTTCTTTACCTTCATGGGGCTGATACTGGAGCGGTCCGGCATGGCCGAAGACCTGCTGGACACCATTGGCCAGCTGTTTGGCCCGATTCGCGGTGGCCTGGCCTATGCGGTTATTTTTGTCGGCGCCATGCTGGCGGCTACCACCGGCGTGGTGGCCGCATCGGTTATCTCCATGGGCTTGATCTCCCTACCCATCATGCTGCGCTACGGATACGACCGGCGCGTAGCCAGCGGCGTGATTGCGGCATCAGGCACTTTGGCGCAGATCATTCCGCCCTCGTTGGTGCTGATTATTTTGGCCGACCAGCTGGGCAAGAGCGTGGGCGACCTGTACAAGGGCGCCTTCATCCCCGGCTTTGTGCTGACCGGCCTGTACGTGGGCTACATTTTGCTGATCAGCTTTATCCGCCCCCAGTGGGTGCCCGCCCTGCCCCCTGAGGCGCGCACCATCCGTGAAGATGATGGCAGTGCAGGCCTGCGCTCCCTAGGCGTACTCACGGCGCTCTCTGTAGCCGCCGCCGTAGCCTTTGCCAAATGGCGCCCGGACAGCGTGCCATTGGACGAGTTGATCGTGACCTCCATGTGCGTAGGTGTAGGCGTAGCCTTCGTTGCCTCGTTGGTCAACAAGTTCGCCAAAATGGGCTTGCTCTCGCGCATGGCCGAGCGCGTCACCTTTGTGCTCATCCCGCCGTTAGCGCTGATCTTCCTGGTACTGGGCACGATCTTCTTGGGCATTGCTACCCCCACCGAAGGCGGTGCCATGGGTGCCGTGGGCGCTTTGGTCATGGCCCTCGCGCGCAGGCGCATTGACCTGACACTCATCAAGCAAGCCATGGATTCAACCATGAAGCTTTCCTGCTTTGTGCTGTTCATCTTGATCGGCGCGACGGTGTTCAGCCTGGCTTTCCAGGGCGTCGATGGTCCCAAGTGGGTCGAGCATCTGCTGTCGGGCTTGCCTGGTGGTCAGCTTGGCTTTTTGATTGTCGTCAACATCATGGTGTTTCTGTTGGCGTTCTTCCTGGACTTCTTTGAGCTGGCCTTCATCATCATCCCGTTGATTGGCCCGGTGGCCGAGAAGTTGGGCATTGACCTGGTGTGGTTTGGCGTACTGCTGGCGGTGAACATGCAAACCTCGTTCATGCACCCTCCCTTTGGCTTTGCGCTGTTTTACCTGCGCAGTGTGGCCCCGCATGACGACTACACCGACAAAGTCACCAAGAAGCCGATATCCAAAGTCACGATCGAGCAGATTTACTGGGGCTCGGTGCCCTTCGTGATTATTCAAATCATCATGGTCGGCTTGATCATTGCCTTCCCCGGTCTGGTGTCCAGCGGCTTGACCAAAGAAGCCACCATTGATGCTGATAAAGTGTTCCAGCAAATGCAAAATGACGCGAGAGAACCCAAGGCAGAACCCAAGCAAGACCCAAGTGCGCCAGACACTGGCGCGGCAGCACCTGCTGCAGGCGGCGCGGCCAGTGCACCCGCTACACCGGCTGCCGACGACTCCAAAGACGACCCGATGAAGGGACTGATGGAATCACTAAAGAACGATCAGGCGAAAAAGCCCTGATGCAGAGAACCCCGGACAGACAAAACTGACGTCTTGTTTGTCCCACAAAAAAACCCCGCCAAGGCGGGGTTTTTTATTGACCCGCAAAGGGGCAATGTTCGTCCGATGCAAATTACAGCTTTTGCGCTTGCATGAAGTCGTCAAAACCGGCTTCGGTAAAGCGGAACCAAAGGTTCGCGTCTTTGCGGTAGGTTGCGTAGTCGTCGTAAATCTTCTTCCAGGCCGGGTTGCTAGCGCTGAGTTCTGAATACACTTCCATGGCGGATTTGAACGCGGCAACCATCACGTCTTTAGGGAACGGATGCAGCTTGGCGCCTTGGCTTACCAGGGTCTTCAAAGCGGCTGGGTTCTTGTAGTCGTACTTGGCTTGCATGTCGGTATGCGCGTAGGCAGCAGCCGACTCGATGATGGCTTTGTACTCGGCCGACAAACCTTCGTAGGCTTTCTGGTTGACGTACAAAGACAACTGTGGGCCGCCCTCCCACCAGCCTGGGTAGTAGTAGTGGGGTGCCACTTTGTTCAGGCCCAATTTCAGGTCGTCATACGGACCCACCCACTCGGCTGCGTCAATGGTGCCTTTTTCCAGCGCCTGGTAAATCTCGCCACCGGGAATGTTTTGTGGCACTGCGCCGATACGCTCGATCACCTTGCCGCCAAAGCCGCCTACGCGGAACTTCAGTCCCTTGATGTCGGCCAACGACTTGATTTCCTTGCGGTACCAGCCGCCCATTTGCGCGCCCGTGTTACCCATAGGGAAGTTGACGATACCGACTTTGGCATAGAACTCACGGGTGAGCTTTAAACCATTGCCTTCGTACATCCAGGCGGTCATCTGGCGGCTGTTCAGGCCAAACGGAATGGCGCAGTCCAGTGCGTAGGTGGGATCTTTGCCGAAGAAGTAGTATGGCGCCGTACCCGCCATCTCGACGGTGCCGTTGGACACGCCGTCCAACACGCCGAAAGCGGGCATCAGCTCGCCAGCGGCATGGGTGGTGATGACGAACTTGCCACCCGTCATGTCGCTCACTTTTTTGGCAAACACGTCGGCCACGCCAAACAGGGTGTCCAGCGACTTGGGGAAACTCGACGCAATGCGCCAGCGGATAGCAGCCTGAGCATGCACTGCGGGAGCAACACCTGCGGCCAGTACGCCAGCGATGCCAGCGTTTTTAATGAGGGAACGACGATCCATTGTTTTCTCTCCGAATGGGCTGGCTAACCCTTGGTTAACAGCCCGGTTGAACAGCTCGGCTGCAAGCGGGTGCGCCTGCAAGGAGGACTTGCTTTAGTCAACGTCTATTTTAGAAACTGCGTTGACCTGTAGCCCCGGGGGTTTACCCTTGCGGTGGCCCAAGCATTTGCGAGGTTTCGGGCTTTTGCAAGCAAGCCCTCAGGCGCGCTTGGCGTGCATCAGCGCAACCACGGCTTGGGCCATGTGCAGGGCAGCGCCGCGCGAGGCGCCCAGCCACTGCTGGCCGGCGTTGTGCATGGCGGTAAGGCGCGCTGTGTCCGTGGCTAAAGCTAACGCATAGGCCATGGCTTGGCTCATATCGGCCACGCGTGCTGCCGCGCCCTGGTCCACGGCAGTTTGCGCCGCCTCAGCAAAATTAAACGTGTGCGGGCCCATCACCATAGGGCAGCCCGCTGCAATACCTTCGATTAAATTTTGCCCACCCAATGGTGCAAAACTGCCGCCTAACAGGGCCACATCGGTCAGGCCGTAGTACAGCGCCATTTCGCCCAGCGAGTCGCCCAGCCAGACATCTGCTGGTAACGGCGCATCGGCCCAGCTGCTGCGGCGGGAAAGCGTGAACCCGGCCTGGGTGATGGCATGGGCTACCTCGTCAAAACGCTGCGGGTGGCGCGGCACTATCAGCCACTGTACCGGGGCGGGTTTTGCGCTAGTCACGTTGGCAGCGTCGGCCACATTTGCTCCTGAATTTATAGCTGATTGTGCTATATTTGATTGGGCTAGAGCCGCAATACCCTCCAAAAACAGCGCTTCTTCACCCTCTCTGGCACTGGCCAGCATCACCGCCGGGCGGGCCGTAGCGGCGCGCCAAGCACGGCCTTTTTGCACCAGCGTTGGCGCTAAGTCTGCATCAAACTTCAAATTGCCTTGCACGCTGACCTGCTGGGCACCCACAGCGCGCAGCCTTTGCGCGTCATCCTCGGTTTGTGCCCACACCTGCGTAAAGGCTTGGTAGGCAGGCCGTGCAAGCCAGGCCATGCGCTGTGCTTTGCGGGCCGACGCCGGGTTTAAGCGCGCGTTGGCCAGCACCAAGGGCACGCCATGGCTCTGCGCCGCACCGCACAGGTTGGGCCACACTTCTGTCTCCATTACAATGCCAATAGAGGGCTTGAAGTGCGCCAAAAAACTTTCCGTTGCCGCCCGGGTATCCCAGGGGAGCCAGGCTTGCACATCCCCCGCCTGCAACAGTTTGGCCCCGTCGGCCCGCCCCGTGGCTGTCCCGTGCGTCAGCAATAGCTGCATGCTTGGCATCAATAAACGCAATTGCGCTATCAAAATCGCTGCAGCCCGGGTTTCGCCCAAGGACACGGCGTGCACCCATACCGCCCCGTGCGGTGTGCCCGCGGTGTAGTGGCCAAAGCGCTCGGGCACGTGTTGGCCATACAGTGGCTCGGTTTTAGCGCGCTGCGCCAGCTTGGCGCGCAGCAGTGGCTGCGCTAGCCACAGTAAGGCCGAGTAAACAGCGCGCGTTAGGCTGGGCATGCGGCGCTTGCCTGCACTTGGCACCAGGCGTCCCATACCTGCTGCACGCTGGGCTGCGGTGCGGCAAACACGCTACACTGGCGCGGCAGGTTCAGCGGCCCGGTTCGCCAGGCGGTGTCAAAGTTGTAAATTTGCACATGGGGCAAGTCCAGGGCTACTGCAATATGGCTTAGGCCGCTGTCTACCCCAATGGCGCCGGCGCAGCTGGCCAACTGGTCGGTCAAAGCGTCCAGCGCCATGCGCGGCCACACCGTGGCGGCGCTGCCAATCGCTTGCGCAATGCGTTGGCTGCGCAGCGCCTCTTCGTCGCTGCCGTGCAGCAAGGCAATATGGTAGCCCTGCGCTGCCAAACGGCTGCCCAGCTGCACCCAATGCGCCTCGCTCCAGCACTTGTCTGCACGCGATGTGCCGTGGATAAACGCTACTATTTTAGTAGCTTCTCGTGCTATATTCTGTTGGGCTTGCAGCCCAAAACACCATAAATTATCGGGTTTGGGGTAACCCAGCGCCTGCGCGCACAGCAAACGCGAGCGTTGCACCGCGTGCACGTGCACGGGCACCTGCACCGCCACGTCGGCCAGCCAGCGGGTAGGTGCTTCGTAGCCAGAGCCTGCGGTGCGGTTGCCCAGCGCATAGCGTTTGCCGGTAGCAGTCAACTGTGCGCAGCGCGCCACGATGGCCGATTTGGTCAGCCCTTGGCAGTCAATCACCGCGTCGTATTGCACCTGGCCTAGCTCGGCTATAAAAGCCTGCCAAGCCGCCCGCGTAGAGGCGCGCGTCCAGTGCTTTCGCCACAGCCGCATGGCGCAGGGGATCACGCGGCGCACGCCCTCGCAGCGCTGTACCAGAGGCGCAAAGCCAGGCTCTACTACCCAGTCAATCTGCGCCTGCGGCAACGCACGGTGAATGTCCTGCACGGCGGGCATGGTGTGCACCACGTCCCCCAGCGAGGACAGCTTGACGATCAGGATGTTCAATTTAATGGGCCGCAGCCTCAATTTTGGCATCGGGCTTGACGCTTTTGAGCAGCGCCATCATGTCGTGCTCAATACGGTGTAAAGCCTCTGGGGTATGGCCTTCAAAGCGCAGCACCAGCACGGGTGTGGTGTTGGAGGCGCGCACCAGGCCAAAGCCATCCGGCCAGTCCACCCGCAGGCCGTCAATGCTGGAGACCACGGCAGGCGCCGCGAAAGGCGCGGTTTGAAGCAGCTTTGCAACCACGTCATGGGGCTCGCCCTCTGCGCAGGGCACATTGAGCTCGGGGGTTGAAAAACTGGTGGGCAAGGCGTTGAGCACGGCCGACGGGTCGGCAAAGGCGCTCAAAATTTCGGCCAGGCGGCAGCCCGCATAGGTGCCGTCGTCAAAGCCATACCAGCGCTCTTTAAAGAACAAATGCCCGCTCATCTCGCCACTAAAAGGTGAGTTCACCTCTTTCATCTTGGCTTTGATGAGGGAATGGCCCGTTTTGTACATCATTGGCTTGCCACCTGCCGCCTCAATGAAGGGGGCCAGGCGCTGCGAGCACTTCACGTCAAACAAAATGGTGCCGCCCGGCACACGCTTGAGCACGTCTTGCGCAAACAGCATGATTTGCCGGTCCGCAAAAATCACGCTGCCGTCTTTGGTCACCACGCCCAGGCGGTCGCCGTCGCCGTCAAAGGCAAAGCCAATTTCTGCATCGGTGGTTTGCAGTGCGCGAATCACATCTTGCAAATTTTCGGGCTTGCTCGGGTCCGGGTGGTGGTTAGGAAAGTTGCCGTCCACCTCGCTGAACAGCTCCACCACGTCGCAGCCAATGGCCCGCAAAATAGCCGGTGCCGACGCCCCGGCAATGCCGTTGCCCGAGTCGACCACCACCTTCATGCGGCGCTTGAGTTTGATGTCCGAGACAATGCGGTCGCGGTACGGTGCGTCAATGCTGATGTTGCGCACCCTGCCTCCGGCCTGCAATACCCAGGTTTCGCCCTCAATGGTGCGCAGCAGGGCCTGAATTTCGTCGCCATAAATGGCCCGCCCGCCCATCACCATCTTGAAGCCGTTGTAATCTTTGGGGTTGTGGCTGCCCGTCACCTGGATACCGCTCTCGCACAGCGTGTTGGCCGCAAAGTACAGCATCGGCGTGGTCACCAGGCCCACGTCAATCACATCAATGCCCGCCGCCACCAGGCCGCGCACCAAGGCGGCGCTCAGGGCCGGGCCGCTTAAACGCCCGTCGCGCCCCACGGCCACGGTTTTTTGCCCTTCGCGCAGGGCTGCCGTGCCAAAGGCTTTGCCCAAGGCCTCGGCCATAGGTTCGTTCAGCGCTGCAGGCACAATGCCGCGAATGTCGTAGGCTTTAAAGCTGGATTTGACCACTTGCATGAAATACCGTCCTGGGGTTGTTGTGCCCTGATTGTAATTTCGCTTCTGATAAGCTTGCTTACTCATGAAACCAGGCTCGCAACTCATTCTGGCCAGTGTAGGCAGCGCCGGGGATGCGCACCCCTATATTGCCATTGGCCACGCCATGCGTGCGCGGGGGCACGCGGTGGCCATGTTTTCTAATACCTTGCACCAAAACGCCATTGAGGCCGCTGGTTTGGAGTTTATCGATGCGGGCCCCACGCTGGACTACAGCGCCTGTGTTTCCAACCCCAACTTGTGGCACCCCATCAAAGGTATGGGGGTTTTGTGGCGCACCCTGCTGGCACCCAGCGTTGCCCCGCTGTACCGCGCATTGCAGCTCAGGCAGCAACACCAACAGCCCCTGCATGTGCTGGCCGGCCCCCAAATGCTGGGCGCACGCTTGGCCCAACTGCATCTGGGCGTGCCACTTACCACCGCCTACACGGCGCCCAGCATGCTGCGCAGTTGCACAGCGCCAATTACCATCGCCCACAGCCATTGGCCGCAAGGCACGCCTCGCTGGCTGCTGCAAGCCATCTGGATGGCCATAGACCGTTACAAACTCGAGCCTATGGCGCGCAATCGTCTGCACGCCATTTGCGCAGAGCTGGGCGTGCCCGCCCCACACACCCGCAGCATTTTTGGTGATTGGATGCATGCTGAGAGCAGCCTGGCGCTGTTTCCAGAGTGGTTTGCACCGCGCAAGCCGGATTACCCAGCGGCGATGCAGTACAGCGAGTTTCCGCGCTACCAGTTGGACGCCGGTGCGCAACTCTCACACGAAGTGCAGGCATTTTTGGCCCAAGGGTCAGCGCCTGTGGTGGTGATGCTGGGCACCGCCATGGCCCACAGTGCTGGGCAGTTTGCTGTCTGGCAAGCCGCTTTGCAGCGCACTGGCCAGCGCGGCATTTTTTTGAGCGCCCTGCCCGGCCAGCTGCCAGCGCAGCCGCCCGCAGGCATGTTGTACGCTGCCTACGAGCCGTTTTCTACCTTGCTAGCGCGGTGCGCGGCCATCGTGCACCACGGCGGCATTGGCACCTGCGCGCAGGCGCTGGCCGCTGGCATACCGCAAATTATCCAAGCCTGTGCGCACGACCAGTTTGAAAATGCCCGCTGCGTGGCAACCCTAGGCGTGGGGCGGCGGCTCGCGCGCGATGCCAATGTGGATGCCGCAGCCTCGGCACTAAACACATGGGCGGGCACTACCCAACATGCGGTAGCGCTGCAGCGCGTGCGCACCCTCTCGCACAATGCATCCATCGACAACGCGTGCCTGGCACTGGAGCGCCTAGCGTGATGGACAGCCAAGCCAGCGTGCGCACGCGCCATGTCTTTTTTATGGGCGGCTTTGACCCTAAAGGCGCCTCCAGTTTTTACCAGCAGCACCGGGTTGAGCTGGCCCACTACAGCGCGTTAAGCGGTATCCAGCACACGCTTGGCCCGCGCGAGCGCGTCGGTGCCTTCAGTCAAACCTGGACCACCCAAGCGCAGCACACGCCAGAGCCCGTGAGCACCGTGTTTGAATACCTCGTCTGGGACGATGTGGTGCGAAGTCTGTGGGCGCGCAGCCCTATGGCGCTGGCGCGCCAGGGTTTGCGCAGCCTGTGGGATTTTTCCATCGGTGGCAGCATCCGGCGTTTGCACGCGCTAGCGCCTGCTACGGCGTATGCAGCACTGTTTCCTTATGCGTTGGTGTTGCTTGCGCTGATTGGCGTTATCGGCGCGAGCGCGCTGGCCTACGCGCTGCTTAAGCTGTTTGTCCCTTCCAACGGGGTAGCCGCCCTAGGTACGGGGGTGGTAGCCGCACTGACCGCTGCGGTGGCATGGCGCGGGCTCAAAAGTGTGCCCACCACTTGGTTTTTGCGGGTAGTCGATTTTGCCAATACGCTTGCAAACGGCAAAAGTACGGCTTTAGAAGGTCGTCTTGATGCTTGGTGCATTCGTGTATGCGCCGTCCTTGCCAACAGCCCCGTAGATGAAGTCTTGGTGGTTGGCTACAGCGCAGGTTCCAGTTTGGCGGTAGGCCTGCTGGCTCGCGTTGTGGCGCAAGCGCCCGCCCGTCAGAGCGCCCGTTTAAACCTGCTTACGCTGGGTAACTGCGTCCCCGTAGCAGCCGCCCTGCCCGCAGGCCAGCAGGTGCGTGCAGACTTGGCTGCTCTGAGCGGCAGCACGATGGCTTGGGTAGACTACACATCGCCGATAGACTGGGGCTCGTATCCCCTGTGCAATCCCATCGCCGTTTTTGCGCCCCAAGCCCCAAGTTCGGGGGCCGTAAGACGCTTCATATCACCCCAGTTTCACCTCTTGTTTAGCCCCGAGGCCTATCAAGCGCTTAAAAAGAACAAATACCGCGTACACCAGCAGTATCTGCAATGCCCCGAGCGCGTTGGCGCATATGATTACTTTGCCATGCTCTACGGCGCTCAATATTTAGGCGACCGGTTCGCTTTGACCTAAATCCATGTCCGCTTTTTGCCCTGTTTATCCGCCGCCCCGCAAAACCAAGGCGCCCGCCTGGAAGGCGTTTTTCAGCGCTCGCCATTCCTGGCTCGACTCGCTGTATGAGCGTAGCTACGCGATGCATATGGGGCAGGTCTCGCTGATCAACTCCACCCTGTTTATGGTGAACGAGCCCGCCTGCGTACACCACGTGTTGTCTGAGGCCGTGGCCAACTACCCCAAGCACGCGCTGATGGGTGACGCCTTGCGCCCACTGTTGGGCGACAGCATTTTTACCACCAATGGCGCGCAGTGGCAGCGCCAGCGCCAGATGATGAACCCCTCGTTTGCGCAAGCTCGCATACAGGTGGCTTTTGACCATATGCAGCAAGCCACGGACGCCATGCTGCAGCGCATACAGCAATGGGATTTGCAGCAAAGCCATGACGTGCAAGACGAGATGACGCACGTGACGGCCGATATTATTTTCAGGACGATTTTTTCAATCGGCATCGACACCGGACAAGCCAAAAAAATATTTGACGCGTTTACGCTGTACCAAGCGCTGTCGCCACGCCTGACTTTGCCCTTGGTGTACGGTTTGAAATGGCTGGTGCCATTCTGGCTGCGCCGCCGCAGCAACCGCGCGGCGCTGGACATTCGGCAGCGGCTGGCGGCCATGATCCAACCCCGCTTTGATGCGCGGGACGCCGTTGCTGACACCACCCCCACCGACATTTTGGGCTCGCTGCTGCAAGCCCGCGACACCGCCACGGGTGAGCGCTTTACCAGTGAAGAGCTACTTAACCAAGTGGCCATGCTGTTTTTAGCCGGCCACGAGACTTCTGCCAGCGCCCTATCGTGGGGGCTGCACCTTTTAGCGCATAGCCCCGCTATTCAAGAGCGTATGGCCGCCGAAGTGCAGCAAGTAGCTGGCAGCCAAAGCCTGCAAGCCCACCAGCTCAAAGAGCTGGAGCTCACCTGGAATGTGTTTCGCGAAACGCTCAGGCTGTTTCCGCCGGTTGGCTTTTTTGCACGCGGCGTTGCGGCCACTGACACCATGCGCGACAAAACCCTTAAAGCCGGCGACTCGGTCGTCATCGCGCCTTGGCTCATCCACCGTCACCGGGGCTTGTGGGAGCGGCCTGACGAATTTGACCCGGACCGCTTTACCCAGACCGCTGGCCGCGCCTCTGCACGTGACGCCTATCTGCCTTTTAGCTCTGGCCCACGGGTCTGCATAGGCGCCGCATTTGCCCATCAGGAGGCCGCGCTTATTTTGGCCAATCTGGTGCGCCGCTACCGCATTAGCCCGCTGGCGCACCACACACCCGAGCCCGTTGGACGGCTTACCATTCGATCTGCCAACGGCATTTACATTCAACTTACTGAACGACCCCACGCTGACGTGGCGCCCTCACCATGAAAGAACGATTCGCCGGATTTTTACTGATGACCTTGATCGTCCCCATGGCCGTGCTGGGGTATCTGATTTTGGTGTGGGTGGGGTTTTTGGGCAAAAACGCACGCGCCCGGGCGGGCGTGCGGGCGCTGGACCATTTTGTCAATGCCACCGTGTTCAACGGCTACGCATGGGAGTCAGTGTCGTCCCACGCTTGGCGTGAGCAGCACCGTTGGTGGGCGCGATGGGTGATCCGCATCACCGACAAACTGCAAAAAAACCATTGCCAGCGCGCCAACAAACGCGAGCAACCGATTGTTGATCTGGTCCTGCAAAAAGGCCTTGAGAAACAAACCATTTTTTAAAGCCCATGGATGCAACCGTTCGCCGCCGCTGCGTGTTTTACTTTGCGGGCTTTGACCCGACAGGGCCAGCACACTACCACAGGCTGTACCAAGAGCAAGCGGCGCAGCAAGCCGCCTTGACTGGCTACCAGATAGAAGTTGGCGCGCGGCGCAAAAAGGGCGAGCATCTTGCCGCATGGGAGGTAAGCAGTACGCCCCTGCATGGTCAAGACTCGGGCAGTACACAAACCGACTACATTTTTGCCCGCTGGGACGACATCGTGCGCGCCCATTGGGGATTATTGGACAGCCTGGACGCAGCATGGCGTTTTGCCTGCGCATTTTTTACCACCCAGTGGCTCTACTTGCGCACCGGTGCACTGCTGGCGATGCTGCGGCTGGCATGGCCTCCCGTGGTGGCATTGGCATCGCCATTGGCGCTGGTGCTTGTAGCTGCAGGCATTTGGCTTGTAACGCCTTGGCTAGCGTGGGTAATGGTGCACGACGCCAGACTGCTCGGGTTTGCTGTGGGCTGGATAAGCCAAGTTGCGGCGCTCATCACCCTCTGGGCACTGGTCACGATCACGCTGGCCTGGCTTGTACGCCAGCTAGAAAACAAGTTCCACATGCTGTGGCTGATGCGTAGCTACCTGTTCACCCGCAAACTGGCTTTGGGGCAAGTGCCTGCGCTAGAGGAGCGCTTGCGCATTTTGGCTGGCAGCATTAGCCAAGCGCAGCACAGTGGTGACTATGATGAAGTGTTGGTGGTTGGGCACAGCTCGGGTTGCATTGTTGCAGCCAGCGCGTTGGCGCATTGCTTTGCGCCAACGGCGGTAAATAAAATCACCCAATTGGGTTTTGTCACGCTAGGGCAATGCCTGCCCATGCTCAGTAGTCTGCCTATGGCGCATGCATTTCGAGCGCATTTGCAAACCTTGTCGCAACAGCAGGGTTTGTCGTGGGTAGATTTTTCAGCGCCAGCGGACGGGTGCTGTTTTGCCTTGGTTGATGCTGTAAATGCGGCCGTGCCCCTAGGCCAGCGCGGGCCGTGCGCCCCCAAGCTTTTGTCGCCACGGTTTCAAACCCTATTTTCAGCTGCTGACTACCAAGCGCTGCGCAAAAAGCGGTTTGAGCTGCATTTTCAGTACATCAAGGCCGGGCGCATTGCGGGCGACTATGACTACTTTGCGTTAACCGCCGGAAACGTCTCGCTAAAAGACCGGTACGCCAATACGCCTAGCGTTGCAAGTTTCACGCAGTTTCAACTTTTCCGCCCGCGTTAAAAACGCTTTTTTAGCTTTGCCAGCATGGCAAGTAAAGGACGGCGCAACACATGGCCCCCCGCAAGCTTATTTGGCGCCGCCCGCTGCGCCTGCAAAGTGTGTACCGCTTGCTCCGGCGTCATCAGGCGATCATGTTTGGGGTGCAAATACACTGGGTAATCGATCAGCGCCGCCGCCACCAAATGGTCGATGCTGACGCGCCGGGTGCGCCGGGTGCGCCGAGCGGCTACCGCGGCTGGTAACTCAACCTCGGTGCACAGCCCCCAGCCCGCATAAAAAGGCGCGCCGTACACGGTTACCGGCACCCCCCGTAACAAGGCTTCAAAACCGGTTAACGAGGTGATGACGTGCACTTCATCCACTTCTTGCAGAAGTTGTGCCATGTCGGCCTGCTCTAACACCTCGTCCGCGCACGCATGGGTAATAGCGGCCAAAGTTTGGCCTGCGCGCAGGCCCGCCACCACGTCGGGATGGGGTTTATAAACGATATAGGCATCGGGGCAGCGCGACCGCACGGCTTGTAGCAACTGGGCATTGGTGCGCACCGAGTGCGCGCCTAGCCGAATAGACGCGTCCGACTCCACCTGCCCCGCCACCAGCAGCACATTTTTTTGCCCGCGCGGCCTGCGCCACGGCATAGCCGCAAGGTTGTATTTAGTAACGCCCAAGCCCACTACTTGCGCGCGCAAAGCAGCGGCTCGTGCCAATTGAATGCTCGAATATTCTTGGTGCCCAATGAGCCACTCCAGGTCACTCGGCCCAGTGGCGTCAAAGTACATGCCACGGGTGTCAAACACCCACGACAATGGCCGCGCCAGGTCAGCCCCCAAACCAACCGACCGGATAAACCCGTCCTCTACCCGTACCACGCCCGGGCTAGCTGCGGCCATCCCCCACGCCAGCGGCATACCCAGCGCCTTTGGCTGCCGCATAGCCCGCAGGTAGCGCTGCAAAATGCGCCCTTTGCGCCACGAAAACCCTCGCGTGGGCACGGCATCGGGTGAATGCTGCAACGTGTGGCGCAAGCGGTCAGCAGCGTCGCACTGCGTGGGCGCATCCAACGACGCAAGCAAGGCATCCACCTTTAAAAAATGCTCTGCCCACGTGGGCGCATGCCAGTTGCCGATACGCTCGCACTGCGCCGCGCGCTCGCCACTGGAAGTTTGGGCATAAGCCATCACCACGCTAGCCCAGGCCGTTGCATCAGTGGGCGCCAGGTAATGCGGTACGTTGCCTGCAAATTCACGAAACACGGCTAAATCGCTGGCAATCACTGGTGTGCCCAGCGACAAGGCTTCAGCCAAAGGCATGCCAAAACCCTCAACAAAGCTGGGGAACAGCAGCGCCTGGGCACCCTGCAACCATGCCAGCATGTCGGCATCACTGCACTGCTCTATCCACTGCAAACGCCCCTTAAAAGCCTGCGTGTCATGCAACTCTTTTTCCAGCGCTTCGCAATCCCAACCGGACTGGCCGATCACCACCAGGTGCGGCACTTGCGCCACTGGCAAAGTCGCCAGTAGATGGCGCCACGCAGCAAGTAGCAACGCATGGTTTTTACGCGGCTCTATGGTACCCACCACTGCAAAGTAGATTTCACCTTTAGCCCCAGCAGCCAAGGGGTTACTAGCTATTACTTTAAAAGTGAATTCGGCAGGCGGTGCCAGCAGTGCCACGGTGCTTGGCGGAACGGTAAGTTCATTATTTTGTGCGTAGTCACGCAACTGCGCTAGCGTGTGATGCGAATTCGTCACGATAGCAGCGCCTTGCAGCATGTGCCGCACGCGCTGCGCGTGCTTTTGCGGCTCGCCCGCGCGGCAAAACTGCGGGTGCGTCAGCGGTATCAAGTCATGTACAAAAAACACCGGTCGCACGTTATGCCAGCGTATGTTGCGCCACAGCCCAGGTGCTTCGGCGTCGTTATGCCCCGTGTGCAGCAGCCAAGCGCCGCGCCCATTACCATTGCCCACGCTTGACACTACACCTCGGGCAATCAGCATGCGCAACGCGGGCGCGTCAGCCGCATCCCAACGCGCCAGCAGCGCAAATACTTGCATCGAAATAGACAGTGAGAACAGCCCACTGCGACCCCGCCAGCGCAGCATAGCGCGGGCCGATGGCCCGTAATGCTGCGCATAAGCCAGGGTAACGCGGTCTACGCCAGTGGGGTAACGCCCATCAAAGTAGCGTCCCAGCAACCGCGAAATATCAATTACAACGGGCTGCGCCACGCTAGCGGGTGGCCGGTACGGGCAACGCAGGCAGGGCGGGCATGGCGCGCCAACGCACGCCAGCGGCGTCAGACTCCGGCAGTTCCACATAAAAACTGCCGTTAATTTGCGTATGCGCCGTGACGTAATTGCGAAACTTGGCGTGCAACTCTGCATCGGGTTTATGCGCCTGCGGATTGCGCCAAAACGACTCCAAGCCTACTTGGCATGTGAGGCCCGCCATGTCGTACACCGCTTTACCCAAGGTAATTACCGGCGTGCCATGAAACAGTGCCGACAAGCCGACGGTACTGTTAATAGTGACCACCCCCTGCGCATGCGCCAGCAAGGTAGGTAAATGCTGGTCATGTATATAGCGCAGCCGCCCAGCCAATTGGTGGGTATGCGCCAGTTCCTTGACCAATCGCGTGTAGTCGCTGTAGCCCCGGTCCATAGGGTGGTGTTTAACCAACAACACCGCGTCGCTTGGGCCGTGCAGCGCAAATGAACGTACCGTGTCGACTATGAACTCGGCTACAGATTGGTAGGGTGAATGCACGGCCACTTGCGCGTCCGATGCCACCTGCAATACAGCCAGGAAGTACTTGCCTTGCCCATGCGGCAGAAGGTCGGCCAGCGCATTAGCCTCTTTCGACTTGTAGCGCAATTTCCGTACATAAGAGCGCACCCAATACAGGCCGTCCAGCATATTCAAATCACGGTGGTGCTGGTAGCGCCAAAACCAAGGCTTGGCCAACGCGGAGGCCGTAAAGTACGCCATTGCATACTTTGCTGCCAGCCCAAAACTGGGCGGTACAGGCGCATCATCCGACAAGGGCAGCATGGGCCAAGCGTCATAGTCGCCGCGCTCGTCGGGCAAGCACGAAAAGCCATTCACACCATGCTGCTCAAAGGTAATGAAATTGGGCCGAATATAGCCTTCCTCAAACACCCAGTAATGTATGCCGCGGGCATGGGCCACGGTGCGTGCCTCAATGTGTATGGGCCTGCAGTCGCCAAAGGCCACTATGCAATCAATACCGTGCCGCAGCACAAAAGCGTCAATGTAGGCTGGCCAGTCGGCCAAGTTGCCGCGGTAAGCTACCGATTGGCCCGGGTAGTAAAGGCCATCACCACCATTGAAGTTAATTTTTTCCACGGCAGACGCACCGGCGGCACGCAAACCGCTAGCAACGCGTTTAAAAAATGGCCCGTGCGGGCCTTGCAGCAACAGCACTCTCTTGCCTGCAAACTGTGCCCAACTGCCTTGCCGTGGTAAATGCATCTGTGCAATACTTCCGCTAAAGGTTTCATTATCTCTTTACTACACCTGCAGAACCGACCGAAAAGCCGTATCTGGCGGTGTTAGTGCGAAAATCAGTATTAGTTAACGAATTCATTTTATGTATCCCCACTCTTTGTATCAACCTGTATGTGTACCCCGCGTATGCAAATGGGTGGCCGCCTTAATGCTTAGCTTAGCCACTATTGGCTGCGGCTCGCTACCCAAGTCGGGGCCCAGCTCATCAGACATTCAAAGCCAAGCCGCCTCGCTACCCGCAGGCTTACAGCTGGTAGAGGTGACCCCCCAAGTGGCCCGCCAGTTGGCTGGTCAAAAACTTTCTTTTGGCTTTAGCAGCGCTTTTGGCACTACCGCCACCGCTGGCAGCGCTCGCGACGTGCTGGTAGGCACCGGCGACGCCATTGAGGTGAGCATTTGGGAGGCCCCGCCTGCCACTCTGTTTGGCGCCAGCGAGGGCGTGGCACGCGGCGCGGGCGCCTTAGGCCCGGCCCGCAGCACCACCCTGCCCGAGCAGATTGTAGGCACCACGGGTTACATTGGCATCCCTTTCGCGGGCAGCATTGCCGTCACCGGTCGCACGACCAATCAGATTGAAACCGAGATTGTGCAAAAGCTTAAAGGCAAAGCCAACCAGCCGCAAGTGCTGGTGCGCCTGCTGCGCAACAACTCGTCGCTGGCCACGGTGGTGGGCGAGGTGGTCACCAATACCCGCGTACCGCTTACCGCCAGGGGCGAAAAGCTGCTTGACGCTATAGCGGCTGCCGGTGGCTCTAAACAACCCGTGCATAAAACGACCATCCAATTCACGCGGGGCACCACCACCGCAGCGATGTCGCTCGACAGCATCATTAGGGAGCCGCAGCACAATATAGTGTTGCAGGCTGGCGACATCTTGACTGCAGTTTTTCAACCGTTGTCTTTTACCGCGCTGGGTGCCACTGGTAGAAACGACGAGATTAATTTTGAGGCACAAGGTATTACATTAGCCCAAGCTCTTGGCCGTGTGGGTGGCTTGCAAGACGCTCGGGCCGACGCCCAAGGCGTGTTTATATTCCGGCTAGAGAACCCAACCGCACTTACATGGCCGCAAATGCCTGCTGCCACCACGCCGGAAGGCAAAATTCCCGTCATTTACCGCATCAACCTTAAAGAACCAGCTAGCTTTTTTGTAGCGCAAAGCTTTGCGATAGAGAACAAAGACCTCCTCTATATTTCCAACGCCCCCGCCGCCGAGATACAGAAATTTGCCAACCTCATTTTTACGATCGCCTCACCGGTGCTCAGCACCATCCAGCTAACCAAGTAACCCAGTGGCAGTGGGTAATTTACAACCCACCCAAGTATTTACGTCCTACAAATCACGCTTTGCGTAGTGAAGGTGGTTGCGGCCTTGGCGCAGTAACCTTGCTGTCATGGTTATCAGCGATAATTAGTTAGGATTACTTACACTTCGTGTAGTTCATGCGGTCATCATTTTTTTAAGTATGAAAAACATTGCAGTTATCTTGTCGGGTGGCGCGGGCTCGCGTCTGTGGCCGCTTTCCCGGCTTTCCGAACCTAAACAGTTTCAAGCCTTCAGCAACGGCACCTCGCTGCTGGCCCAAACCGTGTTGCGCGCCAATGCCCTGCCTGAAATTGATGAACTGTTGATTGTGTGTAGCGCAGCGCACCAAGCGTTGGTTCAAAAGCACTGCGCACCATTTACCCAAAAACCCATCACCTACTTGCTAGAGCCCATAGCCCGCAACACAGCGGCCGCTATTGCCTGCGCGGCCACCTACCTGCTGCAACGCGGCGGCGCGCCCGATGCATGCATGCTGGTGTTGCCGTCTGACCACCACATGCCCGATGAAAAAGCACTTAACGCGGCTGTGTCCAGCGCCATAGTGGCTGCCAATAATGGCTACTTGATCACTTTTGGCATTGCGGCCACCAAACCTGAAACCGGCTTTGGCTACCTGGAAATGGGCAACCCCTTGGAGACCAAGGGCGTTTTCCAAGTCAAGCGCTTTGTAGAAAAACCCAACCTCGAACGCGCCCAAGAGATGCTCGCCCACGGCGGCTACAGCTGGAACAGCGGCATGTTTGTGATGGGTGCACGGCGCTTTTTGGCTGAGATGGAGCGTTTTGAACCGCTGATTGCGCACGCCTGCACCGCCAGCGTGCAGCAGGCTGTAATGCAGCAAGAGTTTGTGCACCTGGCGCTAGATCCGTTAAAAGACTGCCCCTCTACCAGCGTGGACTACGCCGTGTTTGAACGCAGTGAGAACGTGGCCATGGTGTCCCTGAACATCCCCTGGAGCGACCTAGGCTCGTGGGCAGCGGTGGCCGAGATGAACAACGCCCCAGCTGAAGCTGTAGTGGTAAACGTTAACGCCCATCGCAACTACGTACACGCCCAAAAAACAGTGGCACTAATAGGCGTAAGCAACTTGGTAGTGGTAGACACCCCCGACGCCTTGTTGATATCGCACTGCGACGAAACGCAAGACGTGCGCCAAGTGGTGGCAGAGCTTACCCAACAACAACCGCACTTGGTGGCTTCTCACGCCAAGGTTAACCGCCCATGGGGCAGCTATGAGGCGCTAGACCAAGGCGCGCAGCACCAAATTAAGCACATTGTGGTGGAACCTGGCGGGCGCCTGTCGCTACAGTCGCACCTGCACCGTGCCGAGCACTGGGTGGTGGTGCAGGGCGACGCCACCATTACCGTGGGCGACACCAGGGCCACCTATGCCGTGGGCGACCATGTTTTTATACAGCGCGAGCAAAAGCACCGCCTGGAGAACCTTACCCAAAAACCCGTTGCCATCGTAGAAGTACAAATTGGCAGCTACCTTGGCGAAGACGATATCATTCGCTATGACGATATATATGGGCGTGCGTAAGTGATTGCCAACATCAAATCCAAATTCAAGCTACTTAAAAACCCTCTGTTTTTGTTGACCGTCTTGGTGCCTACGCTACTAAGCAGCATTTACTTTGGTTTTATAGCGTCTGACGTATACACCTCAGAATCTCGCTTTGTGGTGCGCAGCCCGCAGCGCCAGCAAAGCAGCAGCGTGCTGGGCTCTATATTGTCTGGCTCTGGTTTTGCGCGTTCGCAAGACGATGCGTTTTCGGTGCACGACTTTGTCATGTCGCGCGACGCGTTGCGCGTGTTGGAAGACCAACTGCAACTAAGCAAAGCCTACAGTGCCAACACCGTTGACTTTGTGTCTCGGTTTCCAGGCTGGTTTAGCGGCGACAGTTTTGAAGAGCTGCACAAATATTATGGCAAGCAGGTAGCCATCAACCACGACAGCACCTCCAACATCAGCCTGCTTAGCGTGCACGCTTTTAGCGCTGAGCAAGCCTACGCCATCAACGAGCTTTTGCTTACCATGAGCGAGCGCTTGGTAAACCAAATAAACGAGCGTGGCCGCCAAGACTTGGTAAAGTATGCCCAAACCGAAGTAACAGACGCAGAACGCAAGGCCAAAGACGCTGCCGTGGCCTTGGCCACTTACCGCAATCAACGGTCGGTGTTTGACCCTGACCGCCAATCAGCCATACAGCTCCAGCAAATTAGCAAGCTGCAAGACGAGTTGATTGCCACAAAAATGCAGCTAGCGCAGATAACGGCACTGTCACCAGATAACCCCCAAATACCCGTGCTGCAAAAGCGCAGCGCCGCCCTGCAAAAAGAGATGGACACCGAGATGGGCAAGATTGCGGGCACGGGTGGCAATTCGCTTACCAACAAAGCCGCAGACTTTGAGCGCCTCAGCCTGGAAAGAGCCTTTGCCGACCGACAACTAGCCTCTGCCATGACGTCGCTAGAAAACGCCAAGAACGAAGCCCGCCGTAAAGTGCTGTACCTAGAACGCATAGTGCAGCCCAACAAGCCCGACATGGCCTTAGAGCCCAGACGCGTACGCAATATTTTGTCTACCTTGGCACTGGGTTTGGTAGCGTGGGGCATTTTGAGCATGCTGCTGGCTGGCGTGCGCGAGCACCAAGACTAGCTTGGGCACCGTATGCAAGGCCATTCGTCATTTCGCACCTCATGGGCAATTCAGCGTAGGGTAGTTGGTGCGCTGCTTATGCGCGAGGTACTAACGCGCTTCGGCCGGCACAATATTGGCTTTTTGTGGCTCTTCGTGGAGCCTATGATCTTCACTCTAGGCGTGACAACGCTTTGGACTCTGGCAGGAGCATCTCATGGTTCTAATTTGCCTATCGTAGCGTTTGCCATTACGGGGTATTCCAGTGTTTTACTCTGGCGTAATATGCCCGGTAGGTGTATCAGTGCCATCGGCCCCAATTTAGCCCTTATGTACCACCGGCACGTCAAAGTCATGGACATTTTTGTGGCTCGATTGCTATTAGAGGGTGGCGGAGCCACTATTTCCTTTGTAGTGCTCAGCCTGTTTTTTTCTGCCATTGGATGGATTAACCCACCCGAGGACATTGGCAAAGTATTGTTCGCTTGGTTCATGTTGGCGTGGTTCGGTTGCGCCCTTGCGGTGCTAATGGGTGCCTGGAGCGAACAGTCTGAGATTGTTGAAAAGCTGTGGGGGCCTGCTTCGTATCTTCTATTTCCCCTCTCTGGCGCAGCGTTTATGGTAGACGCTCTGCCAAAAATTGCGCAGGACATAATCTTATTGCTGCCCATGGTGCACGGCGTAGAGCTATTACGTGAAGGCTACTTCGGCTCTATCTTTAAAGCCCACTACAGTGTTGCATACATGGCATTGGTATGTACGGGCCTGACATTGCTAGGCCTAGCCAAAACCCGCCAGATTAGCCGAACGGTGATGCCCGAATGATCCACATCGAACATGTCACAAAGCGCTACAGCACGCGCCATGGCGCGGTAACTGTGCTTGATGACGTCAACCTCACGGTTAAACCAGGTGAAAAGGTGGGTATCTTGGGCCGCAACGGCGCTGGTAAGTCCACCATCATTCGCCTCATTAGCGGTGCAGAGCGGCCTAGTGAAGGTCGCATTCACCGCGACATGACCGTTTCTTGGCCGCTAGCATTTGGTGGTGCCTTTCAAGGCACCCTTACCGGTTTAGACAATTTGCGTTTTATCTGCCGCGTGTATGGCACCAGCACAGAAGACAAAATCGCGTTTGTACAAGAGTTTTCAGAATTGGGCCGCTACCTACGCGAACCCGTTAAAACCTACTCGGCGGGGATGCGCGCACGGCTTGCTTTTGCTATCAGCATGGTGGTTGAGTTTGATTGTTTTTTGATTGATGAGATCGTCGCAGTGGGCGACGCGAGATTTCACGAAAAATGCCGCGTTGAGCTTTTCGAAAAAAGAAAAGACCGCGCAATGATTATTGTCTCTCACGACCCGGGCTACATAAAAGAGCACTGCCAACATGCGGCGGTACTGGTTCAAGGAAAGCTCACTAGCTTCGACCAAGTAGATAACGCCTTTGAATTTTATCAATCGCAAATGGTCTAGTTTCTGTAACGATTTTCTCAGGACGTTTTTATGATTTTGGTAACAGGCGGCGCTGGTTTTATTGGATCTAATTTTGTACTTGATTGGCTTGCCCAATCGAGTGAGCCAGTTTTGAATCTGGACAAACTAACCTACGCTGGTAATCTAAAAAACTTAGCCTCTCTTGACGGTAACGCAGAGCATATTTTTGTGCATGGCGATATTGGTGACGCTGAGTTGGTGGCCTCGCTTTTGCATAAATACCAGCCCCGAGCCATAGTGAACCTTGCCGCGGAGAGCCATGTAGATCGCTCTATCCACGGGCCCGAGGACTTCGTCAATACTAATATTGTGGGAACGTTTAAACTACTCGAAGCTGTGCGCGGGTATTGGGGCCAGCTTGAAGATGAAGCAAAGCAGAGTTTTCGGTTTTTGCATGTATCTACCGACGAGGTTTATGGATCATTGGCCAAAGATGACCCAGCCTTTACCGAAACCCATCGCTACGAGCCCAACAGCCCCTACAGCGCCAGCAAAGCGGCCAGTGACCACCTAGTGCGTGCCTATCACCATACTTATGGTTTGCCAGTACTCACCACCAATTGCTCTAATAACTATGGCCCATATCACTTTCCAGAAAAATTGATTCCGTTAATGATTGTGAATGCATTGGCTGGCAAAGCTCTGCCAGTGTATGGCGACGGCCAGCAAGTACGTGATTGGCTTTACGTAAAAGACCATTGCAGTGCAATACGGCGCGTGCTGGACGCCGGCCGATTGGGTGAAACCTACAACGTAGGTGGTTGGAACGAAAAGCCTAACCTGAGTATTGTGCATTCTGTATGCAGCCTGCTAAATGAAATGCGCCCCCGTGCGGACGGCAAAAGCTATAGCGATCAAATAACTTATGTAAAAGACCGGCCAGGCCATGACCGCCGCTACGCGATAGACGCGAGCAAGATTGAGCGCGAACTGGGCTGGAAGCCAGAGGAAACGTTTGAAACGGGCATTCGTAAGACTGTGCAGTGGTATCTAAACCATCCTGAGTGGGTAGCCCAAGTGCAGAGCGGTGCGTACCGCGACTGGGTGCAAGCCCACTATGCGCCCGCGACCAATTGACACGAGCACCACAACTACGTAACTCTCAAAACCATACCCTTAAGAAAATATATGATGACGCAACGTAAAGGTATTATTTTGGCCGGTGGCTCCGGCACCCGACTACACCCAGCTACGCTGTGTATTAGCAAACAGCTTTTACCGGTGTATGACAAGCCAATGATTTATTACCCGCTAAGCACCCTAATGCTTGCAGGCATACGCGATGTATTAATCATCAGCACCCCGCAAGATACACCGCGCTTTGAGCAACTGCTAGGCGACGGTAGCCAATGGGGTATGAACCTGCAATACACCGTGCAACCCAGCCCGGACGGCTTGGCGCAGGCTTTTATATTGGGTGACAAATTTGTCGGCAACGCGCCAAGCGCATTAGTCCTGGGCGACAACATCTTTCATGGTCACGATTTTGCCCAACTAATGACCAACGCAAATGCCAAAACACATGGTGCAACCGTGTTTGCCTACCACGTGGGCGACCCAGAGCGCTATGGGGTGGTGGCATTTGACGCGCAAGGCAAGGCCAATAGCCTGGAAGAAAAGCCCGCAAACCCCAAAAGCAATTACGCCGTGACTGGCTTGTATTTTTACGACAATCAAGTGGTAGACATCGCCAAATCTATCAAGCCCAGTGCACGCGGTGAGCTGGAGATTACCACTGTTAATCAAGCCTACTTAGAGCAAGGTAGCTTGAATGTACAAATTATGCAGCGCGGCTACGCTTGGCTAGATACGGGCACACACGACAGCCTGCTGGAAGCCAGCCACTTTATAGCCACGCTAGAGCATCGCCAAGGCCTAAAGGTAGCCTGCCCTGAAGAAATAGCATGGCGCCAAAAATGGATAAGCGCCGAACAACTAGAAAAGCTGGCCCAACCTTTGGCCAAAAACGGATATGGTCAATATTTGAAACGCATCCTTAATGAGCAAATTTTATAATCCACCGTGAACCCTGCACCATGAAATTTACTCCCCTTGCTATCCCTGATGTGATTGTTTTTGAGCCTAACGTATTTGGCGATGATCGCGGTTTCTTTTTTGAAAGCTTTAACCAACGTATTTTTGAAGACGCCGTGGGGAAAAGGGTGCAATTTGTACAAGACAACCATTCCAAGTCTACGCGCAACGTTTTGCGCGGTTTGCACTATCAGATACAACAACCGCAGGGCAAGCTGGTACGCGTGGTGCAAGGCGAAGTTTTTGACGTAGCCGTCGACATACGCAAAAGCTCACCCACATTTGGTAAATGGGTAGGGGTGGTTTTATCGGCCGACAACAAAAAACAGCTTTGGGTACCCGCTGGCTTTGCCCATGGGTTTGTAACCCTGTCGGACACCGCAGAGTTTTTGTATAAAACCACTGACTACTGGGCTCCAGCGTTTGAGCGCTGCATTCGCTGGGATGACTCTGAGATAAGCATTTCATGGCCGATTACGACGGATCCTTCTGTATCGGCGAAAGATGCAGTTGGCAGTAGCTTAACGCACGCAGAAACCTTTGCGTGATGTGCGCGAGTAAACCTGTAAACCCAACATAACCATGCCCCAATTCATCCGCTATATACCAGCATGGTTACTTATACTTTTGCCAGCGCGACTCGCTCGTCTGTGCATATCCGACTGCTCCTTAACAACTTCATTACCGTCGGAGTCTGTTAGACAACTACTGGTGGATGTGTCGGTCATACACCAAAGCGACGCGCGTACCGGTATTCAGCGCGTGGTGCGCTCGTTACTACTTCAATTGCTCGCTGCGAAGCCAATTGGTTATCAGGTGCGCCCAGTTTTTGCTACGCGACAACACGGATACCAATACGCCAATCAAGATTTTATTGATACGTCCGCGTCCGTCAATAAAAGCGCTGGTACGGTCGTGAAAACGCAACCTGGTGACTTATTTTTAGGTCTCGATCTCGCCGCCCATCTTTTGCCACGTCACCACGCGCAATTGCTTGGCTGGAAGAGAAACGGGGTAAAAGTGCATATGATGGTGTACGACTTGTTGCCGTTACAACATCCCCAGTGGTTTAACCCTAAAACAACACGCAACTTTAAACGCTGGATCAAATGGTTAGCAGTTTATGCCGATAGCGCCATATGCATTTCAGAATCGGTTAAAGCGGAGCTATCCACTTGGTTGACTGCCAAATTTGACATGCCGTCGACGAGCTTGCCTACCAGCAGTATTACGTTGGGCGCTGACATCGCCGCCAGCTCACCAACCGTGGGATTGCCGCCAGACGCAGAGTTTCTATTAGCTCGCTTGCGGAATACTTCTGCAGTACTGATGGTTGGAACGCTGGAGCCGCGCAAAGGCTACGATCAAGCCATCGCTGCGTTTGAGCTGCTTTGGCTTCAGGACAGCGCCGCGCCATTGTTGATAATAGTGGGGCGCCCCGGATGGAAAACGGATTCCCTGCGGCAAAAACTGCAAACGCACCCGCAAGCCGGAAAACGACTTTTCTGGTTTGAAGATGCGAGTGATGAGTTTTTAGTAACTCTTTATAGTGCAAGTCGTGGTGTGCTTGTGGCGTCACGCGCTGAGGGATTTGGTTTGCCTGTGATAGAGGCAGCGCTGCACGGCAAGCCTGTATTAGCGCGCGATCTCGCTGTGTTTCGAGAAATCAACTTGCAAAATGTCACCTATTTTAAAGGCGATCAACCCGACAGTTTAGCAATGGCGATTGCCCAGTGGTTGCAAAACTCCACCACCTCGGCCACCGGCCACATCATCACGTCGCGGTTTACTTGGCAACTCGCAGCAATGCAAGTAATTCAAATCTTGGGTTTAACCAACCACACGTCGTTACAGCCTGCGAGTCTAGCGCCGCAGCATTCCAGCCTACTGGAGACTTTAGCGTGAGTATTGTTTCTTACGCTCAAAATTTTGAGGATGTAATGCTTTGGCGCGCGCTCGGACATGTGCCAAACGGATTTTACATAGACGTTGGGGCGCAACACCCAGTAATAGATTCGGTGAGTAAAGCGTTTTATGAGCACGGCTGGCGTGGCATACACGTGGAGGCGATACCGAGTAATGCGGCTCTCTTAAGGCAAGATCGGCCAGATGAAACCGTTTTACAAGTTGCACTGTCGCATGAGCCTGGGATATTGGAATTCTACGAAGTAGTAGGTACAGGACTTTCCACCGGTGATAAGGCAGTCGCTGAAAGCCACCAGGCGCAGGGCTTCACCGTCTGCACGCTGACAGTGCCCAGCATTACCCTTGCCGACGTATTTGACCAAGCGGGTGGAAAAGACATTCATTGGCTGAAAATCGACGTCGAGTGCATGGAAATGCGTGTGATTTCCGGATGGGGAGAGGCGAAAGCGTTACCCTGGGTTGTAGTTGTAGAAAGTACTTTGCCAAATAGTCAAATTGAAAACCATGAAGAGTGGGAGCCACTGCTACTGAAGCGTGGCTACACGATGGTCTATTTCGATGGCCTTAACCGTTTTTACGTTGCCGAAAACCGTGCTGATCTTGCCAAAAGCTTTCGTCTGCCCCCTAACATTTTCGATCGTTTTTTCCTGAATGGCACTACGCCATACTGCTTTCAAATTCAAAGTGGCTTTGATATACAAGAAGAGCTGCGAATTGCTGAAATTGAATTGTTAAAACGCAATTTAGTTGAGAAAACTGCCCTGAGCCACAATGAAGACATTCTTGCTCAGGAAAAACTTCAAAATATTTCAACTCAAATTAGCCAATTCAATTTGGGTTTGGCTGAAGAAGTCAGAGGATTTTTTGAGTTGAACAATCAACTGCTTGAGCACATAAAAAACGAACAAGTCAGTCTTGATACACGCACGCAAATTCACGAACTCCTAAATCGTCAAGCGGATCGTGAATCGCACTATGCTATTAGATTAAAAACTGCCGAGGACCGACTGCACGGCCTGCAGCAACAGCTGTTGGATGGCACGCATCCTGTAGTTACTGAAAACAATACCCTGCGGCAAGAATTGGACAACGCCAGTAGACGTGAAGCATCTATTAGTGAGCAGTTGCACACCGCTTTGGCAGATTGCGCCACGATGCGTCAGTCTCTTGAAGCGACATCCATCTCTGCGAGCAGCCAGCTCGCACACCAAAATGATCTACAGCAGGAATTGCGCGCCGCTGAAACTGCACTTCAAAGTAACTACCACGGATACCTAGAGCGGGAACAGGAGCTCAATCAACAAATTGCGCATTTTCAGACGCAAATTCAAACCATCCATGAACGTGTACTACTACTGCAGTCGCAGTTTGAAGCATCAGAGCAGGGTAACGCAGAACTCCGAGAAGAGAATGTCGCTGCCAGCAATGTACTACGCGAGAAAAATAATCAGCTCAAAGCGCTAAGCGAAGCCCTGACTACGGCAGTAAGCGACATAGAAAAGCTCAAACTTGAATCCATTGAACGCGAGAACTTTTTTACACAAGAAAAGAGTAGTCTTCAAAAAGTTATTGACGAAACTCAAAATTCGGAATCTCGGCTTCGCGGCAGCATCAGAGAGTTGAGTGACAAGCTTACAGAGAAAAGTGAAAGCTTTGTTTCCGTAGAAACCGAGTTGAAGTCACTTCACGCATCGATATTTTGGCGAATTACATCTCCGTTTAGATATCTGTATCGCGTGATGAACAGGTAAAACCTTTGGAACCATTCGCGCAAAGCGAGCTGAGTATTAGAGCGTCAAAGCGCTCCTAATTGCTAAGCGTACTAGAACATGAAACAGGAAATGCTATTAAGGTGGTAATGATGAAATCTAAAAAGAAGAACTTGAGTAATTCAAATTCACTCCCAAAGAAAATCTCTCAGCGCGCAGTGGGTGCGACAAGTAAAAAAGCTATCTTTACTGTTGTTTCCAATAACTATCTTCATTTTGCGAGAACGCTGCTTCAAAGCGCAAAGCTAGCACACCCTGATTGCAGCGTCTATTGCGTGATCGTAGATACTGATCTCGCTGAAGCCAATAAATTTTCTTCTAGCTTTAACACAATTTCGTTAGGTGATTTAGCCTTGCCAGGCGGTAAAAGCTTCCTGTTTCAATACACCGTCCTGGAGTTGAATACTGCGGTCAAGCCTTGGGCGATAGAACATTTACTTGATAAAGGATATGAAAATGTTATTTATATCGATCCAGATATATATGTTTATAGGCCGTTAAACGAAGTGGTAGACCTCTTGCGCCAGGGCTCTGATATTGTGGTTACACCGCACCTGCTTGCGCCGATAACAGACGAGAAGACACCCAGCGAACTAGATATACGGCGGTCAGGCACATACAATTTCGGGTTTTGTGCCGTTCGCAAGGCGCAAAATACTTATGATTTTTTGCATTGGTGGCAGTCCAAACTGACTCGCGATTGCGTCGTCGATCTTGAAAAAGGTATCTTTGTTGACCAAAGCTGGATCGACCTCGTTCCAGGACTATTCGACAAAGTTTCTGTTCTGCGTCATCCCGGCTACAACGTCGCTTACTGGAATATTGCGCAACGTAAAGTTGAGCGGCTGAACAAGAGTGATTGGATCGTCAATGGCCAACCGCTCGTATTCTTTCATTACAGCGGATTTAATCCTGTTAAACCCGAGCCTTTTTCCAAGCATCAAAATCGGTACACGCTTTCGTCACTTGGCCCAGCAGGGGAGCTAGCCCGCGCATATGCAGCGGCACTCATTGCAAACGGCGCTGTGGAATACGCCAAGATGAAATACGGATACGGGTTATTTGCCGACGGCACGCCAGTACCAGATATTTTTCGCAGCGAGTTCCGCAACGATGACGTATTGCGAACCATGGTCGGAAACGATCCGTTTGCGTGCCCGGAGGCCCTGTGTTTTTTAATTCCATCAAAATCTAAATCCGATCTCGCGCTTACATATTCTTTGCGAGCCGTGTGGAATGCTCGTCGAGATTTACAACAAGTCTTTAACCTTACCGATCAAGACTCCATCGTCAAGTTTTATCGTTGGTTTTTGCATGATGGTGCAAATTACTTTTCAGCAAGCGTGCTAGCGCAGCATTACACAATATTGAATAATTTTCTCCTATCGCATGGTGAGATTGAGTCACAACCGGTGGTTCGGTCGCAGCCGAGTACTTATAGCGACAGAGGCACTGCTCGCGTGTATTCGTTTTTTGAAAATCTGCTCGAACGACCTCCAGAACCGTCAGCCATTGAGCACTATGCACCCATGTGCGAGACCGCACTCGGGACTATTCGCGCATGGCGCGACATTTCCACATCGAAAGAAAGCCGCCAGAAGGCTCAACTTCCACTGCGGATGCTAAAGGCGATTACTGCTAAATCCAGTAAGACCTACCACGCTATTTCTGCACTTCCTGATTACATCGCACCAACCAAGCCAGCAAAGGCGAACCCTGCTGCAAATGCAACGGTGTATTCGGGTTTTCATGCGCAAGACGCTGATACAGAACACAATGGATTGTGGGTTTCAAGCAAGATTGTGTTGCCATTCAATGCGCGCATCGGTCATACAGTGACTGTAAAAGGCGTGTATTTGGCTGACTTTATTGAAAAGCAAAACGGTGATAGCAATGCGACGATGACTATTACGGTAGGAAACGCCATTGTCGAAGAGTTCGTGCTTCGTACATCAGGAGAGTTCACACATTCATTTCAGCTACCAGATTCCACGGATGTTAGCCAGCAGAAAATGTATGTCCAATGTAGCAAATACTTCGTCCCAAAAGACATTGGGCTAAATTTGGATGAGCGGGAACTTGCGTGGCGGATAAAACTGTTTGTCATCGGTGACGCAACCATAGTAAATACACAACGCCCGGTGATTTTTCTACCGCAAGAAGAATATCTACCCGCACCGGGTATCAATTTAGTTGGGTATCTGGCAGCAGAGTCTGGCGTTGGTGAAGCGGCACGGTTGTTCGCTAAGGCTGCGTATGCGAGTGCCATACCCTACTCAATTGTTGATGTTGGTTATCAGAACGCAAATTTGCAACGCGACAAATCAGCTTTTGCAGTAGCTACTGACGAACACTTTGACATTGATATTGTTTACGTAAATGCAGATCAAACGACGCGAACTTTGGATCATCTGAAGTCTATTAATCACAAGTCGCGCTTTTCGATTGGCTTCTGGCACTGGGAGCAGCCGAAACTACCCAATAGCTATTTAAGTGCTTTCGAAGGTTTGACCGAGGTGTGGACACCGTCCGCTTTTGTGCAAGATGCGGTGGCAAAAATTTCGCCAATTCCAGTCTATAAAGTACCGCACGCCATTGATTTTTCACTGACACCTGGGACCAGCAGACGAGACTTTGGACTCCCTCACAGCGGGTTTCTAGTACTGGTAATGTACGATTTCCATTCATACCAATACAGAAAAAATCCTGAAGCTGCAGTGGCCGCCTTCCGCATTGCCGCAGCGAACAAGACGAATGTGTCGCTGGTTATTAAAACCATAAATGCTGACAAACACCCTGAGGACTATGCCCTCCTTCGCGCATCCGTTGCAGATATGAAAAATGTAGTTTTTCTTGATAAATTCCTGACACGGCAGGAAGTGTATAACCTGGAAAGCTGTTGCGACACATTAATATCGCTACATCGGGCAGAAGGGTTTGGCTTGGCATTGGCGGAGATGATGTATCTCGGTAAACCGGTAATAGCAACGGGTTGGTCGGCAAATATGGAATTTATGACACCCATGAACTCCCTGCCAGTGCATTACACCTTGAAGCAGCTGGACAAAACAATGGGAGTGTACGAAGGCGGACAAAATTGGGCTGAAGCAGATGTAGGCCACGCTGCGGAATGCCTTACTTTGTTAATTGGTAATCCAGATAAATTTAGCGCTATCGGAAAAAATGCCGAAAAATCGATACGCGAGCAGCTGTCGCCAGAAGTCATCGGTCGTCAATATCGGGCGCGGCTTGCATTGCTCGATAGGCATTAGCGCGGACGCAATCAAGACCGTCTAAAAACTTACGCAGTCAAACAATCTTACTTGTTACACCGCATGTGTAAAATAGTATTATTTAATGGAAAGTAGAAACCAATGAAAACACAACACTCGGCAAGCATCTCAAAAATGATAGCGTCGGTACCACACTGGTATCATCAAATTACGATGCCAGACGGATCAGTAACTCCGGGTATCAACAATTCAGCTGACACATTTTCGATATATGAAAAATTGGGTTTCCCGGAAAACCTAACCGGGAAGCGAGTGCTAGACATTGGCTGCGCAGACGGTTACTTATCCTTTCTTGCAGAGAAAAGAGGTGCCTCTGAGGTGGTTGCAGTTGATTACAGGCTACCTACTGCATCAGGTTTTGCAGTAGCAGCTGAAATTTTAAATAGCAAGGTCAAGCATGTTGTGGCTAACGTCTATGATTTGTCCCCCAAGAAATACGGCACTTTCGATTTTGTGATTTTCGTTGGTGTTCTGTATCACCTAAGGAATCCACTATTGGCACTCGATAGAGTCAGGTCGATGTCAAAACCCAACACTCGCGTTCTGATCGAATCACATGTAGCAGACGCAGAACTCACATCAAAAATGTCTGGTTTAGGCCTTTCCAATGAGCAAACCCGATCATTGGTTTCATTACCAATCTGGAATTTTTATTACTCTGATTCATTGAATAATGACGCGTCAAATAAGTGGGCTCCAACGCTTGCAGGTCTTTACCATATTTGTAACGAAGCTCAACTCCAACCGATAAAACATATTGGATTCGGTTCGAGAGGTGCCGCTATGTGCTTGGCAATTGAAAACGGTAGTCTTGAGCATAGCCGCGTGCTTGATGCGGCTACCGGCGTTGATATTGCCTGAACTCAAATAGACAATTTTTAAAACCTTAATTGGTAAATTATTTGAGTAAAGAGTAGGCGAAAACATTTCTAAGGCCTAAAAAACAGCTTTCTAAATTTAAATTGCCGTTCAACGAGTTTTTCTTAACGGTTTTTTTAAATCTAGCAGGCATTCAAGAAGAGAGTTACTAATTTTGAAAACTGCAACTATTACTGGCATCACTGGCCAAGACGGTGCCTACTTGGCTGAACTCCTACTGTCTAAGGGATATAAAGTCTACGGCACCTATCGCCGCACCAGCTCAGTCAACTTTTGGCGTATTGAAGAACAAGGGGTAGCAAAGCACCCCAACTTGCATTTGGTTGAATATGACCTGACCGATTTATCTGCAAGTATTCGCCTCCTTCAAACCACAGGCGCCACAGAGGTGTACAACTTGGCTGCACAAAGCTTTGTAGGCGTGTCGTTTGACCAGCCCGTCACCACGGCTGAGATTACCGGCCTTGGCCCGGTAAACCTGCTAGAGGCTATTCGCATTGTCGACCCCAAGGTGCGCTTTTACCAAGCCAGTACTTCAGAGATGTTTGGCAAGGTGCAGGCTGTGCCACAGATTGAAAGCACCCCGTTTTACCCCAGAAGCCCTTACGGTGTGGCCAAGCTGTATGCCCACTGGATGACTATTAACTACCGCGAAAGCTACGGTATTTTTGGCAGCAGTGGTATTTTGTTTAACCACGAAAGCCCGTTGCGTGGCCGTGAATTTGTAACCCGTAAAATTACCGACAGCGTAGCCAAGATAAAACTGGGCCAACTAGACTGCCTGGAGCTTGGCAACATAGACGCCAAGCGCGACTGGGGCTATGCCAAAGAGTATGTAGAAGGCATGTGGCGCATGCTACAGGCTGACGAGCCAGATACCTTTGTGCTGGCCACCAACCGCACCGAGACCGTGCGCGACTTTGTACGTATGGCTTTTAAGGGTGCAGGCATAGCGGTGGACTTTAAAGGCGCGGCTGAAAACGAAACTGCGGTAGACACAGCAACCGGTAAAACGGTTATGCGTGTTAACCCCATGTTTTACCGCCCTGCCGAGGTAGAGCTGCTGATAGGCAACCCCGAGAAAGCCAAGGCCAAGCTGGGCTGGGAGCCCACCACAACATTAGAGCAACTTTGCCAAATGATGGTAGATGCTGACATTCGCCGTAACCAAGCTGGTTTTTCGTTTTAACCTTCGAAAAGGCGTAGCGCATAGCGCTACAAACTAGGCAAATATGAGCAAAGTTTTAATCTCCGGGGCAGACAGCTTTACCGGCCGCTACCTCGCAGCCGCCCTGCACCAAGCAGGCCACGAGGTGCATGGCCTGGTACGCGAGCCCATAGTGGGCACCATCGCGGGCGTACACGCTTTGCATGTAGCAGACCTGGCCGATGCCGCAGGGCTGGCGGCTGTAGCGCGCGATGTGCAGCCACACAAGGTAGCGCACTTGGCTGCTATATCGTTTGTAGCCCATGGCGATGTGGCCGCCATCTACGCCACCAATGTGGTGGGCACCCGCAACCTGCTTGAGGCTTTAGCAAATAGCAAAGCGCCCTTGCAGTCTGTGCTGCTGGCCAGTAGCGCCAACGTGTACGGCAACTCTGTAGGCGGGGTGTTAGATGAAGCCACCCCACCGGCCCCCGCAAACGACTACGCAGTAAGCAAGCTGGCTATGGAATATGTGGCCCGCTTGTATACAGACCGCTTACCCATAGTGCTTACCCGCCCGTTTAACTACACGGGCGTGGGCCAGGCAGAAAGCTTTTTGATTCCCAAAATAGTTAGCCATGTGCGCAGGCGTGCGCCCCTGATAGAGCTGGGCAACCTGCATGTGGCACGAGACTTTTCTGATGTGCGCACCGTGGTGCAGCTATACCAGCGCTTGCTAAGCACACCGGCTGCGGTGGGGCAAACGTTTAACGTATGCGCTGGCAAAGCGTGGACGCTGAACGATGTGCTAGCCATGGTGCGCGAGATTTCGGGCCACGATTTTGAGGTGCGCCTAAACCCCGCCTTTGTACGCCAAAACGAGGTAAAAACCCTGTTGGGCAGCCGCTCCAAGCTAAATGCTGCTGTGGGTGTGGTGCCCGACATTGCGCTACAAGACACTCTGCGCTGGATGCTGGAGCCATAAGCTTGAGGGTGGTTTTGTCTGTTGAGGCGCTCTCGCCCAACCCTACGGGCATAGGGCGCTATACGTGGGAGCTGGCGCAAAGGCTACCAACCCATCCGCAGCTGTCAGACGTGCGCTTTTACCGCCATGGCCGCTGGGTAAACAACCCGAAAACCTTATTAGACGTACCTGCCGCGTTGGCCCAGAACACCCCGGCCATACGCCTTAAACTGCCCCGCCGCGTGCGCGACTGGGGTATGGCTATTGCCTGCCGTGGCAGTGTTTTTCATGGGCCTAATTTCTTTTTGCCAGCATGCGCTGACAAAGGGGTTATTACGGTGCATGACCTCTCAGTGTTTAAATTTCCAGAAACGCACCCTGCTGACAGACTGAGGCAGTTTGAGCGGGACTTTGCGCGATCGGTGGCGCGGGCTGCGCATGTGATAACCGATTCACAAACCAGCCGCGCTGAGGTGATGGCGTTTACGGGGCTGCCTGACAGCCGGGTAACTGCGGTGCCACTGGGCATAGCTGCCGCATTTAAGCCTATGGCAGACCATGAGATGGCGTTACCTTTGCAAAAGTATGGACTAACCCCCCGGGCTTATGGGCTGTGTGTGTCTACGCTAGAGCCGCGCAAAAAGGTAGGCCAGCTGCTGGCAGCTTGGCGCTTGCTACCCAGTGGGCTGCGTAAGGTGTACCCGCTGGTGCTGGTAGGCAGTAACGGGTGGCTAAGCCAGGCACTGCAAGCAGAGATTAGCCAAGGCGAGGCGCAAGGCTGGGTAAAGCGCCTAGGGTATGTGCCAGAGCAAGATTTGCCGCTGCTGTATGCGGGTGCGGCGCTGTTTGTGTATCCATCAACCTACGAGGGTTTTGGCCTGCCGCCTGTTGAGGCTATGGCTTGCGGCGTACCCGTGGTGGTGTCTGACCAATCGTGCTTACCCGAGGTAACCCAAGGTGCTGCTCTGATGGTGAACCCGGACGACTCGCTGGCGTTTTGCGACGTGCTGCAAAAGGGGCTCACAGACATCGCATGGCAGCAAACAGCTGTTGCCGCGGGCTACCGTGTGGCTGCCAGCTACAAATGGCAGCGCTGCGCGGCCGAGACGGTAGCCGTTTATCAAAAAGTAGATTCACTCAGGTAACGTATTTGTGCGCGCTGTGAATCACGAACAAATGCACCCGTCTCGTCCACATACTCCACTAAAGCTTGCCGGATTTTCAGTTGATCTGCCACCGTTAGCTCAGCAGTGTTAGCCGATATATGCCGACGATGGAAGAATGTTTCTTTGTCGTAATAGCTAAAGCCAATGTCCACCGTGTCGGCGCCTAGCGGCATATCGGTTAGCCACTGCTGCAGCCTGTGCTTGTCGTAGCGCTGCAATTGCTCTTCCAGCAGGGGCGTATCCACCTGGCCGCATATATAGCGGTGAATGTCGGCAATAACCTCTCCGGGGCATTGCTCTATCGCATCGTATTGAACCTATTTCCGGCAGTTGAAAGGCCATAAACCGTCTGCAAGCTAGACTACAAGCCAATTTCAACGGATTTGCGAGGGTCACCAAATGGGTGAAGCT
>JAYUHM010000131.1:0-4864 GCA_043766985.1 Polaromonas sp. | reverse complement strand
CCGCGATGGAGGGCACCAGCCTGCGCGACTTGGTGTTGGCGTTGATCGAGCGGGGCATGACAGCACCAGCCATCACGCCGCCCACCAGCAGCTTGCCTAGCGTGCGTTTAGGCGCGCCCATGGCGCTAGGTGCGGCCGCGCTGAGCAACGCCAACTTGAGTGCGTTGCTCGATGACTAAGCTGGTTAAAGCACCCAAAGTCCATGTTCCTGCCATGCAAGTGCCCATGGCCGTGCGCGACAGCGCCGCGTTAGGTTCGTTGGGCACCGCATGGGGCAAGCCGCAAGGCGATTTGCCCGACATCAACGTGTGGTTGGCCCTGGCTGTGCAAGAGCACCCGCACCATGCGGCAGCAAAACGGTATTGGGAGGGTGTGCAACTGGATATGCACAGCACACCCCATACCGCGCCCCAAAAAATCTACTTTTGCCGCACCACCATGCTGGGCTTGGTGCGCCTGCTATGCCAGCCCAACGTGGTGGGCGAGGGCGCGCTGGCCCTGCCCGCCGCCTGGGCGGTGTACCAAAGCTTCCGCGCTCTGCCCCTCATCGACCTGCTGGCCGACCCGGCGGACTGCGACGCAGCTATTGAAACCCTGCTCAGCGCACAAGGTGCCCTGCCTGCCCGGCTGTGGACTGACGCCTATCTGGCCGCGCTGGCGCAAAGCAGCGGCATGCGCCTGGTCACCTTTGACCGCGACTTTGAGCGTTTCAATCTGCCACGCTGCGCCGTGCTGCTTGGGTAAAATACACCTTGAACCATTGCTAAACGCCCCGATGTATGGGGCGTTGTTATTTGATAATTTGAACCTACTGCTATGACTAAAAAAACCCTCTCCTTCCAAGCCGAAGTCGCCCAGCTCCTGCACCTTGTCACCCACTCCCTGTACAGCAACAAAGAAATCTTTGTCCGCGAGCTGGTGTCAAACGCGTCTGACGCCTGCGACAAGCTGCGCTTTGAGGCCATCAACGACACCGGCCTATACGAAGACGCGCCGAATCTGGAAGTGCGCATCAGCTACGACGCAGCCGCCAAAACCCTGACCATTGCCGACAACGGCATTGGCATGACGCAGCAAGAGGCCATTGAGCATTTGGGCACCATCGCCAAAAGCGGCACCAAAGACTTTATGGGCAAGCTGCAAGATGCGCAAAAGGCCGACGCCAAAGACCAAGGCTCGCTCATCGGCCAGTTTGGCGTGGGTTTTTATTCGGGCTTTATGGTGGCCGACAAAATCACCGTCGAATCGCGCCGCGCAGGCATGAAGGCCGAAGAAGGCGTGCGCTGGATCAGCGGCGGTACGGGCGAGTTTGAGGTAGAAAACATCACCCGCGCCCAGCGCGGCACCAGCATCACCCTGCACCTGCGCGACGACGCGCTGGAGTACGCCAACAGCTACAAGCTCAAAGGCATCATCAGCAAATATTCAGACCACATCAGCCTGCCCATCATGATGGAGCAGGAAGAATGGAAAGAAGGCGAAGCCATCGACGCTGCCGACCCCAGCAAAGGCACCAAAGGTGGCGGCATGGTCAAGTCGGGCGAGTGGGAAAAGGTCAACGCAGCAGCCGCGCTGTGGGCGCGCGCCAAAAAAGATCTGAGCAAAGACCAATACGACGACTTCTACAAGCAAATCAGCTACGACCAAGAGCCCCCGCTGGCCTACACCCACAACCGCGTGGAAGGCAGCACCGAATACACGCAGCTTTTGTACATCCCCGGCACCGCCCCGTTTGACTTGTGGAACCGCGACAAAAAAGCCGGCATCAAGCTGTATGTCAAACGCGTCTTCATCATGGACGACGCCGAGGCGCTGATGCCCACCTACCTGCGCTTTGTCAAAGGCATTGTGGACAGCGCCGATTTGCCGCTGAACGTCAGCCGTGAGCTGCTGCAAGAAAGCCGCGACGTCAAAGCCATCCGCGAAGGCTGCACCAAGCGCGTGCTGGGCATGCTGGAAGACCTGGCCAAGTACGACAAAGCGGCTGCGCCTGCAACAAGCGCCGGTGAAGGCACAGCCGATGCGGTGACCGATGTCCTCAGCGACGAAGACAAAGCCAAACAAGGCCAGTACACCAAGTTCTACGCCGAGTTTGGCGCGGTGCTCAAAGAAGGCCTGGGCGAAGACTTCGCCAACAAAGACCGCTTGGCCAAACTGCTGCGCTATGCCTCAACATCCAGCGACACGGCCACGGTAAGTCTGCAAGACTACAAAGCCCGCATGAAAGAAGGCCAAGCCGCCATCTACTACATCACCGCCGACACCTTGGCTGCTGCCAAAAACAGCCCGCACATCGAAGTCTTTAAAAAGAAAGGCATCGAAGTGCTGTGCATGACCGACAAGGTAGACGAGTGGAGCCTGAACTACCTGCACGACTTTGACGGCACGCCCATGCAATCCGTAGCCAAAGGCGCAGTTGACCTGGGCAGCCTGCAAGACGAGGCCGAAAAGAAAGCTGCCGAGACAGCAGCAGAAGGCAGCAAAGAACTCATCGCCAAGCTCAAAGAAGCCTTGAAAGACAAAGCCCAAGACGTACGCGTCACCACCCGCCTGGTAGACAGCCCTGCCTGCCTGGTAGTGCAAGACCACGGCATGAGCACCCAGCTAGCCCGCATGCTCAAACAAGCCGGCCAGGCCGCGCCCGATGTGAAGCCGATTTTGGAAATCAATGCCGAGCATGCGTTGATTAAAAAGCTCAACACAGACGCAGTGCACTTCCACGACTTGGCCCACATCGTCTTCGACCAAGCCCTGCTGGCCGAAGGCGGCTTGCCAGATGACCCGGCAGCGTATGTGAAGCGGGTGAACGCCCTCTTGGTTTAACAGTGCTGTTTGCAGCGTATACACAACTGCTATACAATACGGCTTACACGCGGCAACTCACTTGCCGCGTGTAAGCCACTATGCGAGATATTGCCATCAACCTGCGCGCTCAGGCCTTTCAGCGCGACCTCATTGACCGTGCTGCTAGCCAGCTAGGCCGCAACCGCTCTGATTTTTTGTTAGAGGCCGCTTGCGAGAAGGCACAAAATGTGTTGCTAGACCAGACGTTTTTTACGCTGGATGAAAAGGCATTTACCCGGTTTGCCGCTTTGTGTGATGCACCCGCCAAGCCTAACCCCGCATTGGCACGCCTCATGGCCAGCGTAAGCCCTTGGGACGAGCCAATTAAAGCGGCCACCAAAGTGCCAACCAAATCAACGGCTAAAACTTTGCGCACTGCAAAACCAAGTCCAGCGCCGCGCACTGCGCGACGCGCACCCACCGCCCGTGTTGTAGCGACCGCGTAAGCGCGCAACCCTGTGCGAGCGCCCGAGCCTATTCACCCTGCGCACGATCTAAGCGCGTTTGACTGTGGCAACCCCATCCTGAACGACTGGCTAAGCCGCCGCGCGCTGGCCAATCACGTCAGCGCTGCCTCGCGGTGCTACGTGGTGTGCGATGCCAACCAGGTACTAGCCTACTACGCGCTATCCGCAGGTGCATTGGCTGCAAGCTATGCGACCGGCAATGTGCGGCGCAATATGCCTGACCCCATCCCCGTGCTGGTCTTAGCGCGTCTGGCCATCGATATCCATCACCAAGGCAAAGGTTTGGGCATGGCATTGCTCAAAGATGCCGTGCTACGGGCAAAGCGCGTAGCACAAGAGGTGGGGGTGCGCGCTCTCCTGGTGCATGCCATCGACGATGCAGCCAAGGCTTTTTATCTTAAGCACGGATTTAGCCAGTCACCCGTTGCACCATTAACGCTGATGCTGCGCATCACAGTTGAAGGGGTGCACTGAGCGCAACGCAACGCCCAAAATCTAGCGAAACACCAGCACCGGAATTTTGGAGTGGGTGAGCACCTTTTGGGTCTCACTGCCCCATATCAACGCACTGATGCCACGCTTGCCGTGTGATGCCTGAAAGATCACGTCGCAGTGGTGGCTTTCGGCCGTCTTCACAATCTCTTCGTACGGGTGCTCGCTGGTGCATTGCACCACTTCGCAGTCCACCCCTGCCTTGGCAGCTTCTTCTTTCAGCACCCCCAAATAGGCGTCCGCCATCGTCTTCATCTCGGCGGTGTACTGCTCGACTGAATCGTTAGACAGCAGGGAGTCATGGCCAGCATAGTGAAACGGTTTGGTCACCGTCAGCCCCGTGATTTTGGCGTGCGCCTCTTTGGCAAACTGCACGCCATTTTGGATGGCAATTTTCGACAGCTCAGAGCCATCAGTAGGTATCAGGATATGTTTGAACATGGCAATCTCCAACGCGGTTAGTTGCAGAAGTCACCCAACCATCGCCCACCACCGCGCATACCTCACCGCAAAAGACCAGACACCAGACTTCCGAGAGCGGCATCTATCCACTGCGACGCGTGAAACCCTAGTCGCGTTGGTAAGCGATAAGCCATTATAGGACGATGCAAACGTGAATGCAAATGGCCATATTTCGACGGATCAATCACCGCACCGTAAACGGCGACTGGTAAGGCCGTCCAGACGAAACTCCCGCTACCACCGTACCAACAGGCTTCAAAAACACCTTGCCATCGCGTTTGTTATTGCGCGTATCCACAAAGGACACCGCACCTTCGACGATTTCCAGAATCGACAAATCCGCTGGCGCACCCACCTGCAACGTACCGTGCTTGGGTATGCGGCCAATCACGCGGGCGGGCGCGGTGGTGGCCATGCTGATGACCTCTTGCATGCTAAAGCCCATGCCGATGAACTTGCTCATGACCCAGGGCAGGTAGGGCATGCCGGGGGTGTTGGCGGAGAAGACGTGGACGTCACTCGATATGGTGTCGGGCGGGCAGCCTTGCTGGATGGCGGCTTCGGCGATGGTGTAGTCAAAGCTGCCGCCGCCGTGGCCT
>JAYUHM010000130.1:0-1793 GCA_043766985.1 Polaromonas sp. | reverse complement strand
CAGGGTTCGCGGACAAACTGCGGGGCGCACCAGCCCAGCGTCAGCGCCCGCTCGGTCAACGCACACAGCGCGTCCAGCGTGGCGATCGATTTGGCGAGTTGGGACAGCGGGGCGATGAAGGCTTGCAGCTCGTCCAACACCCCTTCAAACAGCCATTTTTCCCGCGCCAAAGCCCGATCTTGCGCGCTCAAGGCCTTGTCTTCAAAGGCTTTTAACTCGGGCGTGATGAAGCGCTCTGCATTTTTCAGCGTTTGGCGGCGGCGGTAGTCGTCTGGCACTTTGTCGGCCTGGCCGGTGCTGACTTCGATGTAAAAACCGTGCACTTTGTTGAACTGCACCCGCAGCGTGGCGATGCCGGTGCGGGCTTTTTCGCGGGTTTCGAGATCCAGCAAAAAGGCGTCGCAGTTTTCGGCAATAGCGCGCAGTTCGTCCAAATCGGCGTCAAATCCGGTGGCAATCACGCCGCCGTCGCGGACCATGGCGGAGGGCTCGGGCAGGATGGCGCGTTGCAGCAGTTCCGCGCAGGCAGGTGGTGCTTCGAGCTTGTTAGCGATTTTGACAAGCAGATTGACTGAATTTTGATCAAATTCTTCTAAATCAGGTGTAAAATCTGCATGCAGCCGGCGTATTTGTTGCCTGAGTAGCTCTGATTTTTGTAGCGTATTGACCAGTCCCACCAGCTCCCGTGGCCGTACCTGGCGCAGCGCTATGCGGGCGGTGATGCGCTCCACATCGGCACTGCCTTTGAGGGCGAGGCGCAGTGCTTGCCAGGATTGGCTGGCTTGCAAGGTCGCAATCGCATCTAGTCTTTGCGCTGCAACCGTACGGTCTCGCAGCGGGGTGAGCAGCCATGCTTTGAGCAAGCGGCTGCCCATGCCGGTCATGCAGGTGTCCAGCAGCGAAAACAGCGTCGGCGAGTCCTCACCACGCAGGGTTTGCGTCAGCTCTAGGTTGCGCCGTGTGGTCGGTGGAAGGTCTATCAGTGCATCGCTTTTTTGCACGACGATGCTTTGCAAATGCGTCAACACGCGGCCCTGCGTGTGCTCGGCATAGGCCATCAGCGCACCGGCGGCGGCGTGCGCTTGCGTCAAGGTTTCGGCATTCCAGCTCGCTAGGCTGGCGGCTTTGAAGAGTTCCAGCAGCTTGCGCTGCCCCAAAGCGGCGTCAAACTGCCATTCGGCGCGGCGGGTCAGGTTGAACTTTGTCGTGCTGTTTTGTTGCGCGTTTTTGAGGTTCGCCTCAAACTTAGTCGTTACATCGGCGCTGAACAGCAGCTCGCTGGGCGCGATGCGGGTGATCCAGCCAGCCAACTCATCAGGCGGACATTCGGCCAAATGCACCTCGCCTTGCATGACGCTGAGCCAGGCTAGTCCACATGCATTGCGCGCACCTTGATGTACGGCTAGGAGGACAGATTCGGTTTTGTCGCTCAACAGCGCACTGTCAGTCAACGTACCGGGGGTGATGATGCGCACCACTTTGCGCTCCATCGGCCCCTTCGGGCTGACGCCCTCGCGTGGCCCTTTGCCGGTGACTTCGCCAATCTGCTCGCAAATCGCCACCGATTCACCCAGTTTGATGAGCTTGGCCAGGTAGTTTTCAATCGCATGAAAAGGCACGCCCGCCATCGCAATCGGCTTGCCGCCAGAGTTGCCGCGCGCGGTGAGGGTGATGTCCAACAGCCGCGCGGCTTTCTCGGCATCGTCAAAAAACAGCTCGTAAAAATCGCCCATGCGGTACAGAACCAGTGTGGTCGGGTACTCGGCCTTGATGGCCAAGTACTGCTGCATCAT
>JAYUHM010000129.1:0-12951 GCA_043766985.1 Polaromonas sp. | reverse complement strand
GCGGCTGTCCCCCGTGCTGGCCTAGGGCCAGCGACTCCTCCTTTATGCCGCTACGCAGAAGTAGCGCCGCCGACCTGATCTTTCCAGTGTGGTTGGCGCTCCACCGCCGGTGCAGACACTCTCTTTGCAGCAGCGGGTATTCCACCGCTGTGAACCCACCCCGTTCGGTGCCCAGGTGCTTGGTTTGGACGGCGTAGCGGCATAAAGGAGGAGTGCTCGGCCATAGGCCGGCACGGGGGACAGCCGCGTAGCCGTCCAAGCCAAGCGCATGGGCGTGCAAACTCCCAACTGAGCGTGCAAACTCCCAACTGGGCGACAAACACCCAACGTGCGTACACACCCGCCGTCACCTGTAATAATCGCCACATAAGCGATTATTTCGCGTAGAAATTTTCCGCAGTCCTTACGTACCCTACCCCAAGGCCACCACCATGACCACTGCAACCCAAGAGCCCGTCAACCTGTCCCACATCACCCCGCGCGAAAAGGCCGAGATACTGGCGCAGGCGCTGCCCTACATTCGCAAATTCCATGGCAAAACCCTGGTCATCAAATACGGCGGTAACGCCATGACCGACCCGGCCCTGCAAGCGGATTTTGCCGAAGACGTGGTGCTGCTCAAACTGGTGGGCATGAACCCCGTGGTGGTGCATGGCGGTGGGCCGCAGATTGAAACCGCGCTTAAGCGCCTGGGCAAAGAAGGCAAATTTATCCAAGGTATGCGCGTGACCGATGCAGAAACCATGGAGGTGGTGGAGTGGGTACTGGCGGGCGAGGTACAGCAAGACATCGTCGGCCTTATCAACGCAGCGGGTGGCAAGGCCGTGGGCCTCACGGGCCGTGACGGTGGGATGATCCGTGCCAAGAAGCTCAAAATGCTGGACAACAAAGACGCCAGCATTGAACACGACGTAGGCCAAGTAGGCGATATTGAGAGTATTGACCCCAGCGTGGTCAAGGCCCTGCAAGACGACGCTTTCATCCCCGTCATCAGCCCCATTGGTTTTGGCGAAAATAATGAGAGCTACAACATCAACGCTGACGTGGTGGCTGCCAAGTTAGCTACTGTTTTAAGAGCTGAAAAGCTAATGATGCTGACCAATATCAGCGGTGTGCTGGACAAGCAGGGCAAGCTGCTGGTGGACTTGACGGCCAAGCAGATTGACGAACTGATTGCCGATGGCACCATCTCGGGCGGCATGCTGCCCAAGATAGCGGGTGCGCTGGACGCCGCCAAGAGCGGCGTGAACGCGGTGCATATTGTGGACGGACGGGTGCCGCATGCCATGCTACTGGAGATTTTGACCGACCAAGCCTATGGCACGATGATTCGGTCGCACTGACAAACTTTACCCCGCGCCCTACCTGGCCCACAACGCACCCGCGTTTACCCGGGGTATTCGTGCGCCGTAGTGCGCACCATTGGCTTATGGCTGTGAGAGAATCATTGTAAATATCAGCAACGCCATGTCCGAAGTAACTACCAACTCCCCCGAAACCCAAGCGTCCTCCACCGATGAGGCAGCCCTAGAATCCGCCACCCGCAAGCGCCCCAAGCCGGGCGAGCGGCGCTTGCAAATTTTGCAGGCCTTGGCCACGATGCTGGAGCAGCCTGGCGCCGAACGCGTGACCACCGCTGCCTTAGCCGCCAAGCTGGATGTGTCCGAGGCCGCGCTGTACCGCCACTTTGCCAGCAAGGCGCAAATGTTTGAAGGCCTGATTGAGTTTGTCGAGCAAACCGTCTTTGGTTTGGTTAACCAGATTACCGAGCGCGAAACACAACCGGCGAACCGCCTAAGCAAAACTATCACCATGCTGCTGCAGTTTGGCGAAAAAAACCCTGGTATGACGCGCGTGATGGTGGGCGACGCGCTGGTGTTTGAAAACGAACGCCTGCAACAGCGCATGAACCAGTTGTTTGACAAGTTGGAGTCTGGCTTCAAACAGTCTTTGCGCGAAGCCGCAGACGCTGCTGGCTCGGCCACCCCCAGCGTAGACGCACAGGCCAGAGCCTCCGCCCTCACCGCGTTTTGCATTGGCCGCTTGCACCGCTATGCCCGCTCGGGCTTTAAGCGCATGCCCACCGAGCATTTGGAATCCAGTCTGTCGGTATTGCTGTAACACCTCTCTGGAGACAAACATGCGCTTCTTCCATCTCAAAATGGCAACCAGCGTGTGCGCGCTATTGCTTGGCAGCCATGCACAGCTTGCCACTGCGCAGTCAAGCCCTGCTGCGGATTATCCGAACCGACCTATCCGTATGGTGGTGCCCTATGTGGCAGGCGGGCCAATGGATTTTATTGGCCGCACTTTGGGGCAGAAGGTAGCGCCCTCGCTGGGCCAGAACTTTGTGCTGGATAACCGTGCGGGTGCGGGTGGCTCGCTGGGTACCGACGTGGTGGCCAAGGCCGCGCCCGATGGCTACACCCTGCTCAACACCTCATCCAGCCACGCCAGCCTGATGGTGGTGTCCAAGTCGCTGCCCTACAACCCGGTCAAAGACTTTGCACCCATCACCCTGGTAGCCAAAAGCGTCGGCTTCATCTTGGCGGCCCACCCAGACGTACCAGCGCGCAATTTGCAAGAGTTTATTGCTGACGCCAAGGCCCACCCCGGCAAATACAACTATGCGTCGGCCGGCGTTGGTAACGTCATGCAGTTCGCCGCCGAGTCGTTCAATGCCAGCGCGGGCACCAAGATCACCCATGTGCCCTACAAGGGTGTGGGTCAGGCTATCACCGACCTAGTGGCTGGGCGCGTGGAGATCACCTTCGGCGCAGCCACCGCGCTGCTGCCCATGATCAAGGCTGGCAAGCTTAAAGCACTGGCCATTACCGGCCAGACCCGCTGGGACCAATTGCCCGACGTACCCACGGTGGACGAGGCGGGGCTCAAAGGTTTTGTCTACACCCCTTGGTACGGCCTGTGGTACCCAGCAGGCACGCCGCCCGAGTATGTGACCCGCATGCGCAATGAAGTGGCCAAGGCGCTGCAAGACCCCGAGGTGAAACGCAGCTTTTCTGAGCAGGGCTTTGTTGCCGTGGGTTCGACTCCAGCGGAGTTTGCCAAGGTCATCCAGGAGGAGATCGAGATGAATAAACGCCTGACTTTGAAGATTGACTTCACGGCACCGTGATGCCTTAAGCCGCTTCTCTGTCAGAAGCCACTTGGGAATGATCTCGGGGAAGCGTTAGCCCGCAATCTGCACACCCACCTTGCGCCCAGCATCCACTATCTCCTGCCACGTCACCGCATCAATACTGATGCCATCACGCGCCCGCTCCACACGGTAGGCGCGCTCGGGCTCACCGCCTATTTGCACGGCGTCAAAACCACTTTGCGGTGGGCTGGCTTTGAGCCAATCTACGAAGGCCGAGGCCTCAAGCTCAAAGGCGCTTTGGGTACCGAGCTTTTGCGGGTCAATGAGTACCGTCAACATGCCGTTGATCACAGCGCGCTTGGCATCACCTTGGCGGTGCCAGGTGCCGCCGCCAGTTAACGCACCGCCCAGCAGTTCGCAGGCCACGGCCAGGCCAGAGCCTTTGTGTTCGCCAAAGGCCAGTAGCGCGCCCAGCAGGCCCGCGCCGGGCTCCACCACGCCTTGGGCATTGGGCTGCGGCACGACGACCACGCCGGGGTCGGTCGTAGGCTTGCCTTGCGCGTCAATCAAAAAGCCCGGCTCCACGCGCCGCCCTTCGTTGTGCGCCACGCGCATCTTGCCTTGGGCTACACGGCTGGTCGCAAAATCCAAAATGAAGGGGGGCTGGTTTTTGAGCGGCACGCCGATGCAGCAGGGGTTAGTGCCAAAGCGGCCATCGGTGCCGCCATACGCGGCCACCACCGGACGGGACAGCACGTTAACAAAGTGCATCGCCACCAAACCCTCTGCCACCGCCATCTCTGCCCAGTGGCCAATGCGCCCCAGGTGGTGGGCGTTGGCCAGGGTCATGATGCAACTGCCGTGCTGCTTGGCGCGCGCTATGCCTAGCTGCATGGCCTGTGCGCCCACCACCTGGCCGTAGCCGCGTTGCCCGTCCAGGCTGAGCATCGAGCCAATGTCGAGCAGCACCTTCACACCCGTATTGGGATGCAAGCCGCCTTCCAGCACCGCGTCAACATAGCGCGCGATCATGCCCACGCCGTGCGAGTCGTGGCCGCTCAAATTGGCCATCACCAGGTTGCTGGCAACCGCCTGCGCTTCGTTATCGGTGCTACCTGCCGCTATAAATATACTAGCAGCTTGTGCTATTAAATGCTGGACTTGAAGGGTTTTTGTCATATAAATATCACATTAATCACATTAATCACATTACTGCGCCCACTTGCCAAGGCACGAACTCGTTTTGGCCGTAGCCGTGCTTTTCGCTTTTACTTTGTACGCCCGACGCCGTGGCCAGCACCAAATCGAATATGCGTTGTCCCATCTCTTGCACGCTGGCCGCGCCGTCGATGATCTCGCCGCAGTTGATGTCCATGTCTTCTTCCTGGCGCTGCCACAGCGCCGTGTTGGTGGCCAGTTTGAGCGATGGCGAAGGCGCGCAGCCGTAGGCACTGCCGCGCCCTGTTGTAAAGCAGATCATGTTGGCACCGCCCGCTACCTGGCCTGTGGCGCTTACCGGGTCGTAGCCGGGCGTGTCCATATAAACAAAGCCTTTGTCTTTGACCGATTCGGCGTATTCGACTACGGCTTGCAGATTGCTGGTGCCGCCTTTAGCCACTGCGCCGAGTGATTTTTCCAGAATCGTCGTCAGGCCACCCGCTTTGTTGCCCGGCGACGGGTTGTTGTTCATCTCGCCTTCGTTGATGGCGGTGTAGTGCTCCCACCACTTGATGCGTTCGATCAATTTTTCGCCCACCTCGCGGCGCACGGCGCGGCGGGTGAGCAGGTGTTCGGCGCCATAAATTTCTGGCGTCTCCGAGAGGATGGCCGTGCCGCCATGGGCCACCAGCAAGTCCACCGCTACGCCCAGGGCCGGGTTGGCGCTGATGCCGCTGTAGCCGTCGCTGCCGCCGCACTGCAGGCCGATGGTGATATGCGCGGCGCTGCACGGCTGGCGCTTGACTGCATTGGCACTGGGCAGCATGCCTTTGATGAGCGCTATGCCTTTGTCCACCGTCTTGCGCGTACCTCCCGTGTCCTGGATGCTGAAGACCTTGAGCGTGTCGCCCTCGCGCAGGCTGCTGTTGGCCAGCCAGGCGTTGATCTGGTTCGACTCACACCCCAGGCCCACCACCAAGATGCCTGCAAAGTTGGCGTGCGTGGCGTAACCCGCCAACGTGCGCTGCAAAATCTGCATGCCGGTGCCCTCGGTATCCATACCGCAGCCGGTGCCGTGGGTAAGGGCCACCACACCGTCCACATTGTCAAAGCCTGCCAGCGCAGCAGGATTGGTTTGCCGGTTGAAATGGTCGGCAATGGCGCGTGCTGCGGTGGCCGAGCAGTTGACGCTGGAGAGGATGCCAATGTAGTTGCGCGTGGCCACGCGGCCATCGGCACGCTTGATGCCCATGAAGCTGGCATCGCGCAGCGGCGCGGCAGGCTTCACATCCGCACCAAAAGCGTAGTCGCGCGCAAAGTCGCCCTTGTTGTCCCCCATGCCCAGGTTCTGCGTGTGCACATGCTCACCAGCGGCAATCGGCTTGGTAGCAAAACCTATGATCTGGTTGTAGCGGCGCACCGGCGCGCCTGCGGCGATGGCGTGCACGGCCACCTTGTGCCCGGCAGGAATCAGCCCGCGTGTGGTGATGCCATTGAGCGGCGTGCCGCCCACAATTTGCGCGCGCGCAATCACCACGTCGTCGGCAGGGTGGAGCTGAATAAATGCGTTCATAAGGTACAGCGCTTTCTCAAAAATTGGGGCCCGCTGACGTGCACGCTTCGGCGGGCATTTCTAATGGTACTATGATATGCATCATTCCAAACACAGGCTGTACCCCATGAGACTGCAAGGTAAAACCGCCCTCATCACCGCCGCCGGCCAAGGCATTGGCCAAGCCTGCGCACTGGCCATGGCGCGCGAGGGCGCGCAGGTGATTGCGACAGATGTCAACCCGGCTTTGCTGCAAAGCTACCAAGGCGTGGCCAACGTGCGCACCCAGGTGCTGGACGTGCTGGACAAGGCGGCTATTAGCGCAGTGATCAACGCCGCGCCGCCGCTCAACGTGCTGTTTAACTGCGCAGGCTTTGTGCATAACGGCAGCATCTTGCAGGCTACCGATGCCGACTGGGACTTTGCCTTTAACCTCAATGTTCGCGCCCAGTTCTGGATGATCCAGGCCGCGCTGCCCAAAATGCTGGCGGGCGGCGGCGGCAGCATCATCAATATGGCCAGCGTGTGCGGCAGCCTCAAGGGCCTGCCCAACCGCTTTGCCTACGGTGCCAGCAAGGCGGCGGTGGTGGGGCTGACCAAATCGGTGGCTGCAGACTTTGTCGGCCAGGGCATCCGCTGCAATGCGATAGCCCCCGGCACGGTAGATACGCCCTCGCTGGGAGACCGTATCAACAGCTACGCCGACCCGGTGGAGGCGCGCAAAAACTTTGTCGCTCGCCAGCCCATGGGCCGCCTGGCGCAGGCGCACGAGATTTCGCCCATTGTGGTGTACCTGGCCAGTGACGAGTCGGTGTTTGCCACCGGCCAACTGTTTTCCATTGACGGAGGCATGACGATATGAACCAGCTTGACTTACAAAATCGCCACGCGGTGATTACCGGCGGCGCCTCTGGCATTGGCATGGCGATTGCGCAGCGCATGCAGGCATCGGGCGCGCGACTGACCCTGTGGGACGTGAGCGATGCCGCTCTGCAAAATGCAAAAGAGCTGCTCGGCAAAGAGGTGCACACCGTGCTGGTCAACGTAGCCGACCATGCCGACGTAGCCCGCGCCGCCGCCGCCAGCGAGCGGCACGCGCCAGTGGACATTTTGGTCAACAGCGCAGGCATCACTGGCCCCAATATGCCCTTGGCCGACTACCCGGTGGACGACTGGAAAAGCGTGTTCGACATCAACGTGCACGGCCTGTTCTACTGCTGCCGCGAAATCTCGCCCTTTATGCGCCAGCGCAACTATGGCCGCATTGTCAACATCGCCTCGGTGGCTGGCAAAGAAGGGAACCCCAACGCCAGCGCCTACAGCGCCAGCAAGGCCGCCGTTATCGCGCTCACCAAATCACTGGGTAAAGAGCTGGCTGCCACGGGTGTGCGCGTCAACTGCGTCACGCCAGCCGCCGTCAAAACCGCCATGTTTGACCAGATGACGCAGAACCACATCGACTTCATGCTCTCCAAAATCCCCATGGCACGCTTTGGCGAAGTGCACGAGATTGCCGCCATGGTTACCTGGCTGTGCACCGAAGACTGCTCGTTTTCTACCGGCGCGGTGTTCGACTTGTCGGGCGGCCGCGCGACTTATTAGCTCTTAGAATACAAAACGAAGAGAGATACCGGACGCAGAGGACGCAAAGATTACGCAAAGAACGCAAAAAAATACCAAAGAACAGCCAAGTAGTTTTTACATTCTTTTTTGGTTTTCTTTTGCGTCCTCTGCGTAACTTTCGCGTCCTCTGCGTCCGGCCAAGTCCGCTTTTTCCCCTTCCCCCTCCACCAACTACTTTATAAGGACAACCATGAAACTCGTTCGCTACGGCAACCCCGGCAAAGAAAAACCCGGCATCATCGACGCGCAGGGTGTACTGCGTGACCTCAGCTCTGTGGTGCCCGATATCGGCGCTGCGCAATTGAGCGAGGCAGCGCTGAAAAAAATTGCCAAAGTCAAAACCGATAAATTACCCGCTGTGCGCGGCACGCCCCGTATGGGTTGCCCCGTCGCCGGTATCGGCAAGTTCATCGCCATTGGCCTGAACTACTCTGACCACGCCAAAGAAGCGGGCATGGCCATCCCCAAAGAGCCTATCGTTTTCATGAAGGCCATCAGCTGCATCCAGGGCCCCAACGACGATGTGATGCTGCCAAAAAACTCGGTCAAAGGCGACTGGGAAGTCGAACTGGCCATCGTCATCGGCACCAAAGCGCAGTACGTCAGCCAAAAGGATGCTCTAAATTTCGTCGCAGGCTACGCCCTGTCCAACGACGTGAGCGAGCGTGAGTTCCAGCTGGAGCGCGGCCCGCAGTGGGATAAGGGCAAGGGTTGCGACACCTTCGGCCCTCTCGGCCCTTGGCTGGTGACTACGGACGAAATTACCAACCCGCAAAAACTGGCCATGTGGCTGGACCTGAACGGCAAGCGCATGCAAACCGGCAACACCAAAACCATGATTTTCGGCGCTGCCAAAATCGTCAGCTACGTTAGCCAGTTTATGACCCTGCTGCCCGGCGACGTGATCATCACCGGCACGCCCCCCGGCGTAGGCATGGGCATGAAACCCACGCCGCAGTTCCTGAAAAAGGGCGACGTGATGACATTGGGCATTGAAGGCCTGGGTGAGCAGCGCCAAGTCGTGCGCGCGTACAAGAAGGCCTGAAGCAGGACTGAACCGGGGTAGCGCCAGCCACCGCTTGCTTTAAATTATGGGCCGTGTAAAGTATACGAACCATGCCCAAAAGTACCGACAAGCAAGACGCGTTGCTGGCCCCCTGGCAGCCGCCCACCGGGGGCAAGGGCAAAGCGTTTTCGCTGAAAGACTGCGACCCTAATGCCAAACCGTTTTCCAGCGGCGACAAAGCCAAAGACAAAGCGACCGTAGAGGCACTGGCTATTGAGCTCGATGTTTTGCAAGACCTCTTTTTTGCCGACCACCGCTACAAACTGCTGGTGGTGCTGCAGGGGATCGACACTGCGGGCAAAGACGGCACCATACGCAGTGTGTTCGGCCGCACCACCGCGCTGGGCGTGCACGCCATCGGCTGGAAGGCACCGACCGACGCCGAGCTGGCGCATGACTACCTGTGGCGCATTCACCAGCATGCACCCGCCGCAGGCGAGGTGATGATTTTTAACCGCAGCCACTACGAAGATGTGTTGGTACCCGTAGTGAACGGTTGGATCACCCCCGAGCAAACCCGCCAGCGCATGCAACACATCAACGACTTTGAACGCATGCTGACCGAGACCGGCACCGTGGTGATGAAGTTCATGTTGCACATCAGCTTTGAGGAGCAGGGCCAACGCCTGCAAGAGCGCATCGATGACCCCACCAAACGCTGGAAATTCAGTTTTGGCGACCTTGCGGTGCGCAAGCAGTGGGCAGAGTACCAAAAAGCCTACGAAGCCCTGCTGGGTGCCACCAGCACGGCCCACGCGCCATGGACCGTGGTGCCTGCCGACTCTAAAACCCATCGCAACTTGATGATCGCCACCCTGGTGCACGACAAACTCAAATCGCTGGGGTTGACCTACCCGCCCGATGATCCCAAACTGAGTGGATTGAAAATCAAGTAGCTATTATTTTAATAGCTTCTCGTGCTATATTTTGTTGGGCTGGTGGCCAATTTGGCGCTGAAATCAGCCTAAAGCATCCCGCATCGGCTCGCACAGCAACTATGTCGTCACCGCGTGGGCAATAAAGCTATTGTCATGATGGTGCTTTACTCGCGCACAGGGTCGTCGGGCAGCCAGCTCACCACCAAAAAGGTGAACACTGCCACACCCGCCAAAAGCATAAACACGTTGCCAAAACCGACCGATTTCACCAGCGGCCCCAGCGCCCACACCGCCACCGAGCTGATGCCAAGCGACACCGCCAGGCGCATGCCCGCGACGCGGGAGCGCATATGGTCGTCCACGTAGCGCACGATCATCGCGTCGGTAAACGGAATGGCACCAAACACCGACACCATCACCCCAATCAGCGCCGCATACAGCCACCAGCCTTGCGCCGTGGCGGCGAGTAGCAGCAAAGGAATCTGCATCACCACCACGCAGCGGTAGAGGTTGCGAATAGGAAAGCGGTCAATCAAACGCCCCACCACAATTTGGGCCAGTGAGGCCACGGCGTACACCGATGCCAGCAGCAGACCTAGCTTGGCCGGGTCTTGCATCACACCCTGAAAACGCTCGGTCAGCATTTGCGTATTGCCATTGGTGGTGATGTTAAACAGCAGCCCGCCGCTGGCTGCAGCCGTCGTCATCACCGCGAAAGCGCGCGCCAACTGCTTGGACGACAGACTTACTTTGGCTTTGATACCACGCTTGGCCGGTGCCAGGGTTTCGCGCGGGCACACCCATACAAACCACAACCCCACCGCGATGCACACCAAGCCCGGTAGCGCAAAAGCCACCCGCCAGCCGAAGGCTTTGACCAGCAGCCCGGTGACCAATGCCGCAATGGCGATGCCCAAGTTGCCCACCAAACCGTTAAAGCCAATCGTGGCACCCGGCGTTGCCGAGTGCTGCACCAGCATGGGAATGCCCACCGGGTGGTAAATGGCCGAAAAGGTGCCCATTAGCGTAAGCGCCAGCGCCAGTTGCCACGGCGACTGAACCACAGAGACGAGCAAAGCCGACAAGCCCATGCCAAAGAAAAACACCAGCATCATCTGGCGCCGTCCCCAAAAGTCGCCCAAGCGCCCGGCGGGGATGGAACCCAGACCAAACATTACAAAAGCCCCAGCGCCCCAAGGCATCAGGTCTTCCCAGCGGGCATACCCAAAATCCGCCGCCATGCTGGCCACCGCCGTGGCGAAGATCAGCAAGAACATATGGTCGATAGCATGGGCCAGATTGAGCAAAGCCGTTACCCAAAACGGTGTGCTGGCAACATGGCTCGCCATAGGGTTGGTAGCGGGTGGTGCAATGCTTGACACCAAACTGGCGGTAATCGGTTTGCTCATGGGGGGGTTTTCGGTTCAACAAGCTGGTATTTTGCTGCAAACTTCAGTCTTGCGCTGTATACACCGGCTCACACAGCACCCGCGTCTTCACCGAGTTGGCAATAAAGCAGTCGTGGTGCGCCGCATGGTGCATGGCATCTAGCTCTGCGCGCGTGGGTAGGTGCTCACCCGAGAACTGCACCTCGGGCCGCAACGTAACAACGGACACGAACAGCTTGCCATCCGCATTTTTTTCCATAATGCCAGAAGCCGCATCAAAGTAACGGTCCACCAGAAATTTGCGCTCCACCGCGATCGACAAAAACCACAGCATGTGGCAGCTTGAGAGTGAGGCAACAAACATCTCCTCCGGGTCCACCGCTGCTGCGTCGGAATAAGGCAAGCGCACCACATGCGGTGACGATGACCCAGCCACCTCCACCCCACCATCAAAGCGCAGCACATGCTTGCGACTGTAGCGGTTGTCCAAAAAGTTTTGCTCACCACGGAGCCAGAGGGTTTGGGCGGTGTAGGGGGTCATATTTTTAGCAGTCATTTAGCGCTTCACGGGCGGCCACTGCCGGGCTGTGTGAATCAGTACCAGCAGCCAGATCGTCTCGCTTTGAATTTCATACACCAAGCGATAGCTTTCATGCACCACCAATTCGCGGGTACCGGCAATGCGCCCCGGTTTGCCCATTTTGGGATGGTCACGCAGCCTATTGGCCGCGTCGCTAAAAAGAGCATCCATAGTTGCTGCGGCTGTCGGATTGTCTGTTGCGATGTAGTCCCAAATATCGGTACGGTCTTGCAATGCATCAGGAGTCCATATGACCCTCATGCCCGGCCCAGGATGCCCGTACGACGCTGTGCAAACTCTGCCTCAACGTCATCGTTCGATCTTCCCAAGCCCGCCTGCATAGAAGCTCTCGCTACTTCCACCTTGCTGCGCAAGAAATCATCGTAGGCCCTTGCTTCACGCTGGCGCACTACAAACTCACGCATCAGCTCACGCAAAACTTGTGACGCAGGCCGGTGCGCGGCCTCCGTCTCGGCCATAAAGTCCGCGCGAAGCTCGGGTTCCAGCTTCATGGTGAACACGGCATCTTTAGACATGGTGCAACCTTGTATATGAAATATGCATTAAGTATATACGTTATACATACTTTCTGGTATCGCTTGTGGGTTTCACCATGGCTGACAAAGACGTCAAACTCGTCCATGCCAGACGCGACATCGGCGCGAAGAGCCAAAGAGCCACTTGATATTGGGTACCAGACAAGACATAATACATCATGCCTGCACCCAAAGCCGCCACAAAAATTATTGACGAAGTACACCGAATATCAGGCAAGCGTGGCAATGGGCAATTGCGCCGTGAAGTGTGGGGGAACGCCAAAGGCGAGATCACGCGCTACAACTTGGCGTATGTCAACCACGCGCTGTTCAATGGTGACAACGGTCGTGTAGTGGGCTACGACAACCAGCATGGCTACCACCACCGCCACTATTTTGGCAACGTAAGCGCCGTGGCTTTTGTGAGTTTTGAAGAGGTAGAAAACCAGTTTGAATCAGATTGGTTGGCACTTAGGAGTTCTGTATGAAAAACGTCATGATTAAAACCGCCACCGAGCAAGACTTTTTTGCCCGTGGCCGCCGCATAGCCAAAGCAGCCGACGCAGGCAAACGTCTGCCACGCGAAACCGTTATCAGCTTTGAAGAGCCTGCGGATTTGCTGCGCGTGCTCACCAGCGCGCGCCTGGATTTGTTTCGCGCCATCCTGGCGCAAGCCGACTCCATCACCGGCATCGCCACCCGTCTAAACCGCGACCGCAGCGCGGTCAAGCGTGATGTGGACGAGCTGGCCTTGGCAGGCTTGATTTCCGTGGAGGAAGAAGTGCTACCCGGTCACGGCCGCATGAAGCGTGTGCGGGCGGTGGGGCAGCGGTTGACTTTGCAAGCGCAGTTGGGTTGATGGGTGTACCAAAGCCTTCACGGGATAGGGGTTCTGCAATTTGGGTGACCTTGGGCTGCGATTCAACTTGTTTGCCCTAGCTGGCTAAGCCAATAATTTGTCGTAATCCGCATGGCTACCGATCCAAAACCATTGCACCCCCTCGTCCACGGGAATGCCCAATGCGCGGTAGTCCAGGTTTACGCGCACGCTGCGAAACGCGCCGTTTTTC
>JAYUHM010000128.1:0-31633 GCA_043766985.1 Polaromonas sp. | reverse complement strand
TGATCAACCCGCCAATCACGGCAACGGCCATCGGGCTGCGAAAGCTGCTGTCGGCCGCGCCCCAGCCAAAAGCAATCGGCATCATGCCCGCGCCCATGGCGATGGTGGTCATGACGATGGGGCGCGCGCGCTTGTGGCAAGCATCCAGCAGCGCATCCAGCCGGTTCATGGGTGGCACGGCTTCCTGCGTTTCTGTGGCGGGTCGGCCCCGGCGGGCTTCGATGGCGTACTCGACCAGCAAGATCGAGTTTTTCGTGGCAATACCCATCAGCATGATCAAGCCAATCAACGATGGCATCGAAAAACTCTTGTCGCCAATCAGCAGGGCCGCAAACGCACCGCCGAGCGACAACGGCAGCGCCGCCAAAATGGTGAACGGGTGCAAAAAGTCCTTGAACAGCAGCACCAGCACGATGTAGATGCATAGCACCGCCGTCATCATGGCCAGGCCAAAGCTGGCAAACAGCTCGCCCATCACCTCGGCATCGCCAATGGTGACTTGCTTGACCCCTGCGGGCAGGCTTTGAATGGCGGGCAGCTTTTGCACCGCAGCCGTCACGTCGCCCAGCGGCAGGCCGGACAGCTCCACCTCAAACTGCACATTGCGTGCGCGGTTAAAACGGTCTATCACCGCCGGGCCACCCGACAGCTCCAGCGTAGCCACCTGGCCCAGCATGACGGGCCCACGCGCGCCGGGCACCATCAGGCGCTCCAGCGTGCCCAGGTCGCTGCGCGCATTGTCGGCCAGGCGCACGACGATGGGCACTTGGCGTTGCGACAGGTTGAGCTTGGGCAGGGCCGAGTCGTAGTCGCCCACGGTGGCGATGCGCAAGGTCTCGCCAATGCTGGAGCTGGTGACGCCCAGGTCGGCCATGCGGGCAAAGTCGGGCCGCACGGTCACTTCGGGGCGCACCAGGGACGCGCTGGACGCCACCGAGCCGAGGCCGGGGATGGTGCGCAGGTCTTTTTCCAGTGCAGTGGCCGCAGCGGCTAAGGCGACAGGGTCTTCGCCAGTTAAAGCCAATACATACTTTTCACCCGAACCTCCCAGGCCCACCTTGGTGCGCACGCCGGGCAGGGTCTCCAGCGCTTTGCGCAGGTTGTTCTCAATGCCTTGCTTGCGCGGCCGCGTGCCACGGTCAGCCAGCAGCACCGTCAGCGTGGCCTTGCGTGATTCGGCTGCGCCGCCGGGTGCAAACGGGTCGGTACCCGCCGCGCCGCCGCCAATGGTGGTGTAGACCGACTTCACATGCTCTACTTTGGTTATCAGCAGCCGCGCCGTCTCGGCCGCCGCTTGCGTCTCGGCCAGCCGGGTGCCGGGCGGCAACTCCAGGTTTACCTGGGTTTGGCTGTTGTCGTCCGGCGGGATAAAACCCGTGGGCAGCAGCGGAATCAACATGATGGAGCCCACAAAAAACGCACCAGCAGCCAGCGCGGTGATCCAGCGGTGCTTGATGCACCAGCGGCTGGCGCCCATGTACCAGCGCATGACGGCGCCGTCCTTGCCGGTGTAGCCGACGATGGGTTTCAAAATGTAGGCCGCCATCATGGGCGTGAGCATGCGCGCCACGATGAGCGATGCAAACACGGCCAGCGACGCCGTCCAGCCAAACTGTTTGAAAAACTTGCCTGCAATACCGCTCATGAAAGCGGTGGGCAAAAACACGGCGATCAAGGTGAAGGTGGTGGCAATCACCGCCAGGCCAATCTCATCTGCCGCCTCCATCGCCGCCTGGTAAGGCGTTTTGCCCATGCGCAGGTGGCGCACGATGTTTTCTACCTCCACAATGGCGTCGTCTACCAAAATGCCAATTACCAAGCTCAGCGCCAGCAAGGTCACCACGTTGATGGAAAAGCCCAGGTAGTTCATGCCAATAAAAGCCGGTACCACCGACAGCGGCAGCGCGACAGCAGACACAAAGGTAGCCCGCACATCCCGCAAAAACAGCCACACCACCAGCACCGCCAGCAGGGCGCCTTCAATCAGCAGGGTGAGTGAGGCTTTGTATTCTTCTTCCACGGGGGTGACAAAGTCAAACGCCTCGGTCAGCTCCAAATCAGGGTGCTGCACCTGCAGCTCTTTGAGCGCGGCGCGCACACCGCGCCCGGCTTCTACCTCGCTGGCGCCCTTGCTGCGCGCAATCTCAAAGCCCACCACCGGCACGCCGTTCAGATAGGCCGCAGAGCGCTGTTCGGCAATGGTGTCGGTCACCTGCGCTACCTGGTCCAGGCGCACTTTGTGGCCATCACCAATGGCCAGCTCCAGCGCGCCCAGCTCGGCGGCAGACTTGACGGTGGCCAGCGTGCGCACGGGCTGTTCGCTTGTCCCTAGGTCGGTACGGCCTCCGGCGGTTTCCATCTGCACCTGGCGCAACTGGCGCGACACGGTGGCCGCGCTGACGCCCAGTGCCTGCATTTTGCCGCTGTCCAGCGCAATGCGCACCTCGCGGTTCACGCCGCCCACACGGCTGACCGAGCCCACGCCTTTGACCGACAAAATGCGCCGGCTCAAGGTATCGTCCACAAACCAGCTCATCGCCTCATCGTCCATGCGTTTGCTGCGAACGGTGTAGGCCAGCACGGGCGAGCCGGAGATATTGATTTTGTTGACCACCGGGTCGCGCAGGTCAGACGGCAAGTCGGCCCGCACCTGCTGCACGGCAGAGCGCACTTCGTCCAGCGCCTCTTGCGAGGCCTTCTCCAGGCGAAACTCAGCCGTGATGATGGCCACGCCGTCTTGCACCTTGGTGTAGATGTTTTTCAGGCCTTCCAGTGAGGCAATGGCGTTTTCTATTTTGCGGGCTACATCGGTCTCTAGCTGCGCGGGGGACGCGCCGGGCAGGCTGGCGGTGATGGTGATGTTGGGGACATCCAGATCAGGAAAGTTTTGCACCTTCATGTTCTGGTAGCCCAGCACGCCGGCAAAGCACAGCAGTACAAAAAACATGATTGCCGCAATCGGGTTGCGGATGCACCAGGCAGATACGTTCATGGGGGTTCTCCAGCTGGGTGCTATTTATTTAGAAGCTGCTTGTGCAGTATTTGCTTGGGCCGCAACCACCCTCACGGTGTCGCCATCGGCCAGAAACGCCGCACCACTGGCCACATAGCGCTCACCGGTTTTAGCGCCCTGGGTAATCTCTACCGAGTCACCCATGCGGCGGCCGGTTTGCAGCTTGACCTGGCTGACCTTGTTGCTGGCCTCAATGCGCATGGCGTAGGTAAAGCCGTCGCGCAGCACCAAGGCCTGCTGCGGCAGGGTGAGCGCATTGGTGCTGCCTAGTGCAAACTCGCCTTTGGCAAACATGCCGGCCTTCACACCGGGGTCTTGCGGTAGGTCTACGTACACCAGGGCCTTGCGGGTGAGCGGGTCTACCGTGGGCGCTACCATGCGTACCTTGCCTTGCACCTGGGTGCCGCTGGCGGCGGTTACCAACACCACGGTGCCAGGCTTGATGCGCGCCACCTCGATGCTGGTCACCTCGGCGCGCCACTCCAGGCGGCCTTGGCGGATCATCCTGAATAGCTCGGTACCCGCACCGGCTACCGCGCCCACCGTGGCGCTGCGGGCGGAGATGACGCCGTTGTCTGGCGCGGTGAGGCGGCCGTTCTTCAAGCGCACCTGCGCGGCAGACAGCAGGGCGCGTGAGGCTTCTACGCGGGCTTTGGCCGTGGTCTCGGCCGTGGTGAACTGGTTGATCTGCTGGGCGCTGATGGCCCCCGTGTCTTGCAGGGTGCGGGCGCGGGCGGCGTTGGCAGCGGCCTCGGCGGCAGTGGCCTGTGCCTCGGCCAGCGATGCCTGCGCTTGCAGCACATCGGCATTGGCAGAATCTGCGCTGAAGGTGGCCAGCACCTGGCCCTTCTTCACCACGTCGCCTACGTTGACGCGCACCTCGGTTAGCTTCAGGCCATTGACCTCGGCGCCAATGCTGGCCTCTTGCCAGGCGGCCACGTTGCCGTTGGCCACTAGCTGCAAGCCCAGCGCGCCGTTGCTGGGGCTGACGGCACTGACGGTGAGGGCGGCCTTGGCGCTGCTGGCGCCATTGGCCGGGGCTGCGGCCTTTTTATCGTCCTGCGCCCATGTTTTGGAGGTAAAAAGGCCTGAAGCCGTTACTGTAATAGCACAAGCTGCTATAAAAACAGTAGTATATGACGTGAGGCGGGTAGGTAGTTTCATGCGAAGTTCCTGACATTGTTTTTGGTGATTTGACCAATTCGATGATGCTGAACAAGGGGGCTATGGCGTGCCGCTGCCACCCAGGGGGCTTTGCGCTGTCCAGCCGCCGCCCGCCGCGCGGTAAAGGCTGATCCACGCAGCGATGCGGTCGCGCTCAAGCCCCAGCAGGCTTTGCTGCGCCTGCACGGCAGTGCGGCGCGCGTCTTCCAGCTCTACCAGGCTGGCCAGGCCGGCGCGGTAGCGCGCCTGCGCGGCGTCCAGCGCGGCCTTGTAGCCAGCAGCAGCGGCCTGCGCGTCGGCGTTGCGCTGCGCGGTGCTGTCCAGGTTCACCAAGGCTTCTTCCACCTCGCGCACGGCGTTGCGGGCCTTGGCGCGCAGCAGCACCACGGCCTCGTCGTACGCGGCAACGGCAGCCTGGGTGTTGGCAGCGATGCGGCCACCGTCCAGCAGCGGTACCGACACGGCTATCGGCCCGAGCGACCAGGTGAGCCCCTCGGTGGTGGCGCCGCCTTGGCGCAGCGTTGCGCCGCCAATGCTGCCGTTAAAAGACAGCACGGGCAGGCGGCGCGCGTCGGCAGCGCGGGCGTCGTAGCTGGCGGCCAGCACGGCGCGCTGCGCGGCCACAATATCAGGGCGCTGGGCCAGCACGTCGGCGGGCAATGATGCTATTGAAAAGCTAGCTGTTTGTGCTATGTTCTGTTGGGCTGGGGCCTGATTTGCCTTCAATTTATCGCGCAACACGTCTTCTGACAGCCCGCTTAAGGCCACCAGGCTTTTTACCAGCACATTGCACTGCGCCTGGGCTGCGCGCACGGTGTTGGCGGCGTCGGCGGCGCTGGCGCGGGCCAGGGCGGCGTTGGCCGGTGCGTTCAGCCCAGCCTTGGCGCTCAGCTCGGCCAGGCGGGCGGTCTCGGCGCGCGAGGCGGCGTCGCTTTGCGTGAGGGCGGCGTTGCTCTCGCAATAGCGCAGGCTAAAGTAGGTGGCGGCGGTCTCGGCAGCTACGGCCACGCGGGCCTCGTGCCAGCCCAGCTCGGCGCTGCCCAGGCGCTCTTGCGCGGCGCTGCTGGTGGCGCGATTGCCGCCAAACAGGTCTAGCTCCCACGAGGCTTGCAGGCCCGCGCTCAGGCTGGTGGCGGCAGGGGCCTTGGGTACCTGCACGCTGCGGCTGGCTTGTGCCGTGGCGTTGACGCCCGGCTGCAGCGCAGCCTGCGCCCCGGTCAGTGCCGCGCGCGCCTGGGCGATGCGGTTGCGTGCGCTGGCTAAGGTGGCGCTTTCTTTTTGCGCGGCGGCCTCCAGCTCTACCAACACAGGATCGCCCCACTGGGCCCACCAGTTGGCCAGGGTGGCCGTGCTGCCGCCGTGGGGCACAGCGGCTTGCCATGCGGCGGGGGCGGTTACGCGGCTGTCGGCTTGGGTAGCCTGTGCATCGGGTAGCTTGGCGGTGCTGGCGCAGCCTGCCAGTGCCAGTGCCAGTGCCAGTGCGGCCACCAATGTGGCGGCCTGCGTGATGACGGCACGTGCGGTGGTGGCACGTAGGGTGGCGCTACGTGCGGCGATGGGTGCAGAAAGGGTGTGGGGGTAGTTCATGGCAATGGCGTTCTTAAGCGGCAGCAGCGCAGCGGCGCGTGCCTTCGGCGTCAATCATGGCGTGGGCATACATCACCAGGCGCTCGGCCATGGTGTCCAAGGCTTTGGGGCTGGTGACCAGGCGTGGATGCAGCTTCAAATTCAGTTCACGCCCCACGTACAAGTGCACGCCCAGCGCCACAATCGACATCACCAGCCGGTGGATATCATCGTCCGCCTTTTTGACACCGTAGTGACGGCACAGCACTTTGGCCAAGGCCAGCTGGTAGGGCTTGATACCTTGGTCAATCTCTTCCTCCCACAGGCCCGTGGGCTCCACCATCTCGCGCATGTGCAGGCGTATGCACTGCTGCACCAGCACGTTTTGTTTCAAAGGCTCAATAAAGCCACTGTACAAACCCCGCAAGGCATCGCCCAAGGGCAGCGCCTCGCCCGCAAACAACACAATATCGTCCTGCGGCGTGCCCATCGGCTCGGTAAACGCCGCCCGGTAAAGGCCCGCTTTGTCGCCAAAGTAGTAGCTGATGGCGGCGATGTTCACGCCCGCCTGCGTGGCAATGCTGCGGGTAGAGGTCTTGGCAAAGCCGTGCTCGGCAAAGCACTGCACAGCAGCCTGCAGCAGCCGCTGGCGAGATTCTTCGCCATCGATTCTGGCGGGGGTTTTGGTGATACGCATCAAAGCAGTATATCAATTAGATCAATCGATTGATTAACTTAGTTGTAAGAAGATGAAAATCAAACACAGGCGAAGTAACCCCAGGATTTCGCCGTGGCAGATCGCGCCGCTCAAAACTTGTAACTCACCCCCGCAGCCACGGTGGTCTGGGCTTTCTTTTGTACCAAGGGGCTTTTGGCCGCGTCGCCTTGTAACTGGTTCAAGGCCAATGCGGCGGTGGCAGACCAATTGGGGGTAAATTTGTACTCTGCGCCTACGGCCAAACCGACGCTTTTGATACCTGCACCCGCGTCATAAGCCTTGAAGCTACTGTTGGCCGCCTGCACGCTGGTCACACCAAAGTAAGTTTGGTTATATTTCTTGTCACCCCACACAATATTGGGCGAGAAAGACAAGCCAAAGTTGCTGCTGATCTGCCAAGGAAACTCGGTGCTCAGCTCGATACGTGTGCCACCGTGGCCACGTACGCTGCGATCTTTGGTGTCGGCCTTGCCGTCGCCCGAGCCCCTTACCACCGCCAGCATGATGGGAAGGCCTGCATTCACATGGCCAAACACACCCAATTCCGCAGCAGGCTTGATCTCGCCCATGCCCTTTAGACGCTTGCTGCCGGGGCGCAGTGCGGTTCCGTCTTTGGCATCGCTGCGGCCTTGGCTGGCACCCAGGCTGAGACCAAAAGAATAGTCCTCTTTATCGATGATCGTCCAGGCTGCGCCCAGGCCTTTGCCACCGAGAGAGAAGGTGCCATAGCCTTGGGTCTTGTAACTTAGGCTAAGGTTTGGTACTAGCGAACTGGTCGATTTTTTTGCGCCTTCGTACTCAGGAGTGGACACCACGGATGCGCCCACTGAAAGGTCCCAGGGGCCGGCGTCCTTTTTCTCACTGCTTTGCGCCCCAGCTGGCTGGGCAGACAGTGCCAAGACAAAAACCGCACCGAAACCCACACCGAAACACGCACGTGGGCGAGATGTCGGAAAAGGGACGTGATGTGCAACAGACTTAGAAATACGTGGCATGAATAACTCCAAAAAAGTAAGATCGCCATCGTATGAATATGCAGATGAAGATATCTTGGTATTAGCTTAAAAAGACTTAATGCTGGCTTAAGCAAACATGGATTACATTTTTCAGCATGCGTCTTTTACTTTTGGAAGATGACTTGCAATTAGGCAAAGCTCTGCAAGCCGCGCTCAAGCAAAGCGAGTTTCACATCGTGTGGGTGCGGCGCGTGCAAGAGGCCAAAGTTTTGCTTGCCACAGAGTCATATGCCGTGGTGCTTTTGGACATTGGTTTGCCAGACGGTTCGGGTCTGGATGTGCTGGCGTGGCTTCGCAAGCAAGGCCGCACCGTTCCCGTCGTTATGCTCACCGCCCGCGACACTGTCAACGACCGCATCGAGGGCTTGGACATGGGGGCTGACGACTACATGCCCAAACCTTTTGCGATACCCGAGTTGGTGTCGCGCATCCGTGCTGTCAGCAGACGCAGCGCGGGTTTTGCTGAAGAAGTCTGGCGCATTGGAGATCTCTGCGTGGAACCCGCAAAGCGCAGAGCTAGCATGGCCGGTACACCGCTGGAGTTGTCGCTGCGCGAATACACCTTGTTGCTGGAGTTGGCCAAAAACGCGGGCCGCTACGTGACGCGCAGCCAACTAGAGCAAGCGGTGTTTAACACGCAAACAGACATAGAAAGCAACGCGCTGGAAGTGCACATTCACCATCTGCGCAAAAAACTGGGCGCGCAGCGGATACAGACGATTCGCGGTGTCGGTTATCTACTATTGGAGCAAGCATGAACTTTTTTGTCCCTAGTCTGACCAAGCGCATGGTCATTGGTCAGGTGCTTTCTGTGATCGTGTTCTCGATACTCTTGGTAGGCAATTTGCTGTGGGAATATAGCAGGCAAGGTGAAGGCGAGTTCGACAAACAATTGCTGTACTCAGCCAAGGCTACTGCCTTGGTCTTGCACGGAGAGACCACGACTGCACAAGAGGCGAATTTGGTACTGCGTGCACTGGGTACTGCCTCCAACGAAACGTTTGCCATGATCATGAAAGACAAAGGCGGTGATCCCCAATCGGTTGCCTACGCCATGCGCGTGACGGATCTCGGCGGTCGGGAAATTTATGCCACACAGAGCTATGGCGATATGCCGACCAACGCACAGGCAACGGCTGTTTATAGTTTTAATTACAAAGGACGCGAGTGGCGTGGGCTGAACTACCGTGCCACAGAGCAAAAGGTGGTGGTGCAGATCGCCCATAGCACCGAGTATGTGGACGCTGAGCTGTGTGGTTTGGTACAAACTTATATCTTGTGGCCATTGCTATGGTTTTTGCCGCTGGCTATTATCACCAGCAGCTTGGTGGTGAGGCGCGGCTTGCGGCCACTTAAGGAGCTGGCCCATCGAATCGCGCAGCGCACAATGGGCGATCTGAGCTCACTGGACTATGTGGCAAAGCACACTGAGACCAAGCCCTTGGTAGAGGAGATCAATTCGCTGCTGCACAAGCTGGACACGACGCTCAACCGCGAGCGCATTTTTTTGACGGATGCAGCGCACGAATTGCGCACCCCGCTGGCAGTCATCCAGGCGCAGGTGCATGTGCTGCGCCACGCCCAGAGCGAAGCCGAAAAAACCAACGCCTCCGATGAACTTAATATGGGCATTGTGCGCGCCGCCAGCTTGATACAAAAGCTCTTGCTCACAGCCAAAGTCAGTGGTGAAAACTACCTACCGCGGCTCGTAACAGCAGATCTCGTATCGTTCGTGCAAGAACGTATCGCCGTGCTGTCGGTATTGGCCGCGCACAAAGATATCGATATGGAGCTGCAAGCGCCGCTACAGTGCTTTGCGCAGCTAGACCGGGAGACTTTTGTCTCAGCCATCGACAATGTGCTGGACAACGCTATACGGTACACCCCCGTAAAGGGGCAAATCAAAGTGTCTATCGAACCCATAGGCAAAGATGCCGTGTGTGTCCGCGTGGCCGACAACGGTGTAGGCATTGCACCTGAGTTGCATGAGAGGGTATTTGAACGCTTTTTTCGCATCAGTGGTACCGAGCAACAGGGCAGCGGCTTGGGTCTGGCCATCGTCAAAAGGGTGTTGGCATTGCACGGCGGCAAAGTGGCGCTGTCGCCAGGCTTAAACCAACGCGGCCTGTCGGTCGACTTGACCATGCCCATTGGCGCTTAGCTCATTTCAAAGCCGACCAAGCCGCATAGTCTTTGGGGTACACCTCTTTGTACCGCGCCAGGTGGAACATGGCCACGTCGTCCATGTGCAGCATGGTGGCCGACTCAATCAGCGCTTCAATCACCCGGGGTTCGGGTGAAAAATGGACCAAGTCTGCCGCCAAGGTCAAAACACGCGGCGCGCTAGCGGGCGTTACCGGCGTGGTTACCAGCTCTGCAAACCGCGCTTGGCGCTTGAACAATACACTGCGCTGCGCATGGCCCAGCGCATCGCCGCTGTACAGCGCACTGCGCGACTCGGGGCTGAGGTAAATTTGGCTCACGCGGTGGTAGTCATAGGCCGCATAGCCAGCAAACGCCAGCATACAAACCGCTACGCATTTAATAACCGCTACCGCAATATTCCATTGGGTTACAGTCCTATTCGGTATTAAATCTACTGGTGTTAGATCTACCGGCTGCAGCAAGCCAATGCACAATCCCAGCGTCATCAAAAACGGCCCATACCACAGCGGGTACTCCACCATGCTGTGCACCCCAATCAGCATCAGCACCCCCCAAGCCAGCTGCCGCGTAGGGTCCGTCTCCCGCCAGGGCGCAGAGCGCACGATCCACCACAACACCGCACCACAAAACAGAACAGCAAACGGCACCCCTAGCTCCACCGCCAAGTGCAGCGGCAGGTTATGCGCATTGTCCAGCAGCTCCCCAAAGCGCTGATCAAAATGCGTGCTGTAGTGCGCATACGCCAGCTCCCGCCAACCCCAGCCCAGCCAAGGTTTTTGCGCAATCAGCTCCAGTACATTGCTGTAAAGCCACAAACGGCTACTGCTACCCGCATTTTCATGCGCCCGGCCCCATAGGCCGTTGGACGGGTTATCCACCAGGCGGGCAAACCACGGCATCAGCGCCACCACTATGGCGTAAATAGCCAATGCGCCCAGGCCCAGTTGCACCACCTTGCGATGCAAACTGGCGCGCCAGCACAGCACGGCCGCCGCGATTAGCAACCATTGCAAGGCACCCGTGCGCGAACTGCTTAGGCCGTTGCCTATCGCAAGTGCTATGACCGTCAGCCAAGGCCATGCAGCCTGCCAGCGCTGCTCAGCGGTATGGCGGCGATCTGCATTGCCATGGCTCGCATGCATAGTGCCTAGAACAACAGTCCCGCTAGTATCCAAGCCTGAAGCATCCTGCACGTCGCCTTTGACTGCGATAAGCTGCCGCAGAAACAACAAACTCAGTAAGCCAATCCCGCACAGCGTAGCAAACTGGTTACGCTGACGCAAATTAGCAAACGCCGCCCCGTCGCTAGAGTGGCTGATCCACGGGGCAAACCAATACTCGATGCGCAGGTACTGGCAGAGCGCCATCCATACACTGAACAGCGCTACACCTAGCCACATCCAGGTCAACATTTGTCCACTGCGCAAGTACAAAGACGCTGCTATATTCACTGCAACATATTTGTGTTCACGCCCAGAGCGTGTAGGGTCGGGACTTGGCCGTACCAGCGCCCCCCCTACAAGAGCAACTAGGGCGACGCTACCCCAGGCGAACAAGGTTGCAATCGCCTCGGCATTCAGGCTGAACCACACCGCATGCCACAAAAAATACACAGCAACCATCGCAAAAAATGCGATCATTTTGTGTGACCAGCTAATGACTACCGCTGGTGAAACGACCAGCCATAGCGCTCCACTCACGCAAGCCAAGCATACTAACCAAGGCAGCATCGACGCTGATGGGCCTAGCGCAAATGGGTTAAGCCAGGGGAGACTCAAACTGGCGATAAGAGCGCACAAGACAATGTTGGGCATAGCTTTACTCTACCCAAAGCGTGCTTTAACTCGCATCTTTCGAACGCTTGGATAAGCTACTTTGAAGCCATCCAAGCCTCATACTCTTTGGGGAAAGCCTCTTTGTAGTGTGACATGTGAAACAAAACTACATCATCTTTGCGTAGCAGGGCTGCGGATTGTATGAGCGCCTGAATTACCTGTGGTTCGGGAGAGAAATGAATCAATTCTGAGGCGCGCTCAAACACTTGTGAAGCATTTTGCGGAGAGATTGGCGTGTTCATTAATTCTACAAACTGCACTTTGCGCTTAAACAGCCAACTCTTTTTTGCATAAGACCAGGTGTTGTAGCGAAACATGCTGATTCGGGACTCCTGGCTAAGTAGGAGCTGACCTACCCGATAGTAGTCGTAGGTGGCGTAAACCGTAATGATCAGAAAAACACCGATCAAAAAGACGTTCACAGCCTGTGCAAGTTCTGCCCGAGCTGCGGTGACGTTTTCCTTAATGCCTTGCTGCTGCAGTAACCCTAAGCACAGTCCCAAGGTTATCAAAAATGGCCCATACCACAGCGGATACTCCAGCATGCTGTGCACGCCAATCAGCATCAACACGCCCCAAGCCAGTTGGCGCGTAGCGTTGCGCTCCTGCCAAGGGGCAGCGCGCACGATCCATACGAGCACGACAGTAAAAAACAAAATGGCATAAGGCAAACCCAACTCAACAGCTAAGTGCAGTGGAAGGTTGTGCGCGTTGTCCAAAAATTCCGTAAACCGTCGGTCAAAATGAGAAATGTACTGCGCATACGGTAACTCTTGCCAACCCCAACCCAACAGGGGCTTTTGTGTAATTAGCTCCCATACATTGCTGTACAACCATAATCGGCTATTACCAGTCCCGCTCTGTAGCGCGCGTCCCCACAAACCAGAATTTTCATTGCCAACGACACCGGCAAACCAAGGCGTTAACAGCTGTATCAAGATATACAGCAGGAGCGAACCATACCCCAGGCGCTTTACAGAGCTATGCAAACTAGAGCGCCAGCACACCACAGAAGTGCCAATAATCAGCCATTGAAGAGCGCCAGTTCGAGAGCCGCTTAACCCGTTACCTAAGGCTAATGCGAAAACTGCTAACCAAGGCCAAGCCATATTCCAGTAGTCAGAAACGACGGGCGATCCCTGCTCGGTGGGCGTGGTGTTACCGACAAGCTTTTTGACTGTCGATTTACTACTTTGACACAGATACAGCAAGGCCAGAAGTCCAATGCCGCACAAAGTAGCAAATTGGTTGCGCTGGCGCAAATTGGCAAAGGCTACGCTAAGTGGCGACTGGCTTATCCAGGGATTGAACCATTGCTCAAGATGCATGTATTGAAGCAGCCCCATAGCCACGCTTAACAAGGCGACTACTAACCACATAGTTGCAAGTGCACGAACACAGGACGCAGCCTGGTCAGCCACGAGCATTGAGGCGCCAACATAGGCCATCGCCAGAACCGCGCTCCAAGCTATGAGCCCTGCCAATGCGGCCGGCGCAGAAGTGAGCCCCAGGATTTGGAGAGCAAGGTAGCCCGCATTGAGTCCAAAAAATGCCAACATTTTCCGCGACACACTGTTTAGGCGTAGCTCAGCGGGAGCAGCCCACAATGCGAGCCCCACACAGGCCAGCGACACCAACCAAGGCATTACGGGCGGTGAATGCATGCCGGAAAAGGGATTAAGCCAGGGAACAGCTAGTAGGAAAAAAAATATAACTTTTTTCAAAAGGAATTCTTTATATAACTTGAAGTTTGCAAAGTGAAACGTCGGCAGGCTAGTTTACCTATTTGTTTCCTGATTCGATCTCATAGCCATCGACATGGGCAACTCCTCGGATGGCAGCAGTTGTTTTGTCAACCAGTACCACCCAATCCATGCCTTGGCGGCTCACCAAAGGCACCCACAAAAGATTTGCATCAGAGAAACCGGTTTTTGTGATGGCCGTTTCCAGCACGCTCTTTCGGGACGGCTGGCGCTCAATTAACAGACTAATGGGTTTTGCAGACTTTAAAACTTCCGACTGGTTTAAGCTGTAATCTTGCCACCACGATGGGCGCATAGAAATTTCCAGTCCCCCTAAGGCGGACTGTGTTGCGCTCATCCGCTCAGCAGCATCAAGAGGTGCCCTTGTACCTATCTCTCGCGGCCCCCACCATGGCAGGCTTTGGAGGGCGGCAGGCGCTTTATGCAGCTCGCTGGTATCTACTTCGGCAGCGACCACCGCACGAAAATCATTGACTTGGAATACCAGGTAAACAGGTCGTCCTAAAGCAACAGAATAAAGCCCGTAAACTAGCGCAGACAGTTGTATCAGCGCTACTACACCCAAATCCACCATCAGTGTTTTAAGCGGTTTGGCAGGATTAAAAAGAACAGCGGTAAGCAGTGGGCCACAAACTACGTCTACGATCACAACCAAGAAAAAAAGATGGCTACCACCTAAAAGTGCGTTGTAGGGCGTAGGGTACCAAATGCCAAATACAAGCGCTGCAGCCAATGCCGCTACCAAGGCGCTTAGCAGAAGATGCGTCAGCGTGGCTTTGAATGCTGCGCGAAAACGGGTGGAGAAATGCATAAATTAAAGAGAGACACTTAAAGCACTGCAAAAATCAGCACCTCTGATCTTAACTTTACTAGGTGCACGTTTTGGGTAGGTATTTATCTGGCGTTGTGGTGGCGGCATTGCTGGTAGATGTTTTGCAAAGAAAACTCACGCCAGCAGTGTTGGCAATGATATCGAAGTAGATCGCTTTACCAGATATGCCTGGGCCAGTCGTCGTTGTGTTAAAAGTAGCAAGCGCTTTGCAACCCGTAATGTTCCCATTATTATTAGCAAGGGTTCCATTAAACAGTATGCTGCCCACATACTTGCCGTTTAGATCTGTAGAAATAGGCAATGGATTGGCTGAGTTGACCAGCGTGGTGTTGTCTGGGCAGCTGGACCCTGCCAAATTGTCTAGCCAGCGCATTTTTGACCCGGACGTTAAAAGTATGGCCTCGGCGGTCTGTGCGCGTTGGGTGTAGTCTTGGTAAGCAGGCAGTGCCACCGCAGCCAAAATGCCAATGATGGCCACCACGATCATCAACTCGATCAAGGTAAAACCTTTGGAGTAAGTATTTTTCATAAAAACTCGTGCCTTGTTGTTTAGTATCCCCGCAAGCATTAGCGCGGCTAAGAAGCAAAAAAGAGTGCCTAAACACTCTTTCTTGAAGTTCTCTTGGAGCAACGCGATGATTAATTGCAAGTCTTTGGCAAGTATTTATCTGGCACGGTGGTGGAGGCATTGCCTGTACCGGTGCGGCAGTTAAAGTTCACAGTAGCTGCATTGGCAACGATTTCATAAACAATCGCTTTGCCGGAGATGCCAGGGCCTGTGGTGGCGGTATTCATCGTGGTAAGTGCCGTACAGCCCGTAATTACGCCTGCCGTGTTTGCCATAGTGCCACCGAAGAGCACGCTAGCAACGTATTTACCTTTGATATCAGTAGAGATTGGCAATGGATTGGGGGTGCCTGCTGCTGCTGCTGTGGAGTTAGCTGGGCAGCTGGTGCCAATTAAGTTTTCAATCCAAACAGCTTTTGCGCCGTCGGTTAAGGTAGGCGCCTCAGCAATTTGGGCTCGTTGGTTGTAGTCTTGGTAAGCAGGCAATGCGATAGCAGCCAAAATACCGATAATCGCCACAACGATCATCAATTCGATCAGGGTAAAACCCTTTTGCAAAGTACGCTTCATATAAAAATCTCCAGTTAGGTTAAGAAAGCCATTAACTGTTGCAAGCGGTGTGCCAAGCAGCTGTGCCGGTGTGCAAGCTTGGCTAAACGTGACAAAGTGCATTTTTTGACCCTGTGCCGGGTGTGCATTCTGGGCTGGTAAGCTAAAAGCGTCGTTTTTCGGATGACAAAAATGTCAAAAGTGCTTGTCTAGTCGTGCAAAGTGACGCTTTGGGCCACGTCTAAACCTCAAACTCCTGCCCCGCACTCAACCACCGAATATCGTGCGTCACGTCCGAGCCCAAAGGCTGGGCTTGGTCAAAGCGTTGCACTTCTTCCATGATGAGGGCGGTCTCAGCGGGTTTGGTGTGGGTGATGTAGATGGGAAAGTGCTTGTCTTTGGCGATGTGGTCTAGCTCGTCGGCCAGGGCGGTGGGGGACAGGTGCAGGCTGCGTTTGGCTAGCTCGGCCTCGCGGTTGCTGAAGGCGGTTTCTATCACCAGCATGGCGACCGGTAGCTGGTTGACGCGGTGCCAGAAGGCGGGGTTGCGCTCGGTGTCGCCAGAGAACACCCAGCAGGCTTGCCCAAGGCTTGCGCTGATGGCGTAGCCTACGGCGGGCACCGTGTGCACGGCGGGCAGTACCTCTACCGTTTTATTGGCAATGCGCAGCGTTTGGCCGGTGGTAATGGGGTGAAAGCTGAGAAAAGGTGCTTCGGCCGAGGGGATTTTGCTGAAATCGGGCCAGATGGCGTTGTTAAAAATATGCCGCTGCAGTGCGGCGATGGTTTCTGGCAGGGCGTGTACGCGCAGGGGGGCGCTGCGCAGGGCGGCCACGGCGTCGAGCATCAGGGGCAAGGCGGCAATATGGTCGAGGTGCGAATGGGTGAGCAGCACGTCATTGATGCTGCGCATCTCGTCCAGGCTTAAATCGCCTACGCCCGTGCCTGCATCTACCAGCAGGTCAGCGTCAATCAAGAATGACGTGGTACGGCAGTTTTTTGCGATGGCTCCGGAGCAGCCTAATACCCGTACTTTCATCGTGCAATATCCCTTTATTTGGTCTCAAAATTGGTTGCGCCATCCCATGCCGGGTCAATTGGCAGCAACCGTAGTGAGGCTACACGCTCTGAGTACAGTTGGTAAAGGAATTTATTGGCATTTAGGCGTTGCAAGTTCAACATTTGCACATCGCACTGCTCCCAGTCTTGTCGTCGGTAAGCCTTAAGTAGTGCTGCCCAGGTTTTAAGTTCGTCGACCTGGTCTTGGGGCAATGCCTCGGTTGGCGCTAAAGGCAAGAAGATCGATACGGCTTGCTCTTTGCCCTTAACCCGTACTTTGTCCAGCTCTTGCCACGCAAAATCTGTGGCCAGTTTGCGGGTGGACTCGCTCACCACTATCTCTACGCCGTAGTTTTTAGACAAACCTTCCAGGCGCGAACCGAGGTTAACGGCGTCGCCAATGACGGTGTAGCTGCGCCGAATGTCCGAGCCCATGTTACCCACGCACATGGTGCCCGTGTTGATGCCAATGCCGACGCCGATTTCAGGGATGCCTTGGCTGCGGTGCTCCGCGTTCAGTTTGCGCACCGCTTGGCACATCTCCAGCGCGGCTTTGACGGCCAAGTGGGCGTGGTTGGGGGTGTCCACGGGGGCGCCCCAAAACGCCATCACGCAGTCGCCCATGTATTTGTCGGTGGTGCCGCGGTTGGCCTGGATGATCTCGGTCAAGCGGCTAAACAGGTTGTTGAGCAGGGCCTGCAATTCGGTAGGCTCCATGTTCTCCGACAAATTGGTAAACCCGCGCATGTCGCAGAACATCACGGTGAGCTCTTTGTTGACCGCCTTCATGCTGTAGCTGTCGGGGTCTTTCACCATTTCGTCCACCAGCTCGGGCGGCACATAGGTGCCAAACAGGTTGGCGATTTGGCGCTTGGACTTGCTCTCTACAAAGTAGCCGTAGCTCATGTTGAGCGCAAAAGCCGCCAGCACCATCACCAGCGCTGAGGACAGGGGTAGCACCAAGCCCAAGCCGAGGTACATCCAAAAGTTAAGGCCAATTACCGCACCGATGACCGCCAGGCTTAGCGCTACCGCCTTGGTGGCCGACAAAAGCGGCAGCGCAATGGCCAGGGTTAAGCCAGCTAAAACCAGCACCAGCACCTCAAACCCAAGGGCGTAGTCAGGACGAACCGCCACCCGTCCGTCCAGCAGGCCAGAGATCATGTTCGCGTGCACTTCCACGCCGGGGTAGACTTCGCCGATAGGTGTCACCCGCAGGTCCAGCAGGCCAGGTGCTGTGGTGCCCAGCAACACTATTTTGTCTTTGAGGGCACCTGGCGGTATGCGCTGCGCCACCACGTCAGCGGCGGAGAAGTATTTAAACGAACCGCCTGAAGCCCCACCGGCACCCCGAAACGGCACCAGCGCGGCAACCCGGTCATCTACGGGAACCGCCAATGACTTGTCGCCCTGGCGCAGCAAAATACTTTCCAGCCCCTGGTAGTTGCGCGATAAAAACCGTTCTTGTGGGAACCCTGGCGCTACGCTGGGCAAGCCAGTCAGCAGACGAAATACGCCGAGCGACAGCGACTCGTAGTATTGGCCTTTGTGCTCCGCAACCAGTGGAATAGAGCGCACCACGCCGTCCAGATCGGTAATGGAGTTAAAAAACCCTGCCATGGGTGCGACTTTGGCCAATGATTCGATATTCGAGCCGTAGCCCGACCAACTGGTGAATTTAATGGGTCGCCCGACTAGCGCCTCTTTTTGCATCACAGGCGCTGGCAGGCGCCCGCTGGTGCGGCCATCGCGGTCGCTGGTCAGGTAGTAGCCCATCACCACGGGCCGATTCTCCAACGACTTGGCAAACATCGCGTCGTAGTCCAGGCTGTTTTGGATTTGCCCTAGGCGTTCGGCAAAACCCGCTTGGTCGCGCAGCTCGTCGTTGGCTAACTGCCGTAACATTTTGAGGCCCGAGCTGTCGTCTGCTTCTGCAAACACCACGTCAAAACCCAGAATGGCAATGTGCTGGCGATCAAACAACTCGTTGACCAGATTGGCCATTTTGTTGCGTCCCCATGGCCAACGCCCTACCTCGGCGAGGCTTTTTTCATCAATGTCGATGATGACAACGCGGTTGTCCGGCGTTTTGGGCATGGTCGCGCGCAGACGGGCATCGTAGATGATGTCGTCCAGGCGCTGAAAAACATTGATCGGCAGGATCGAGCTTGCATGCAACAAGGCAATAACAAGCGGGACGAGCGTGACGGCAATGCGTGGCCAGTGTTTTAACAGCGCGGCCATACCGTCACCCACCTAAAGGCTGGGTATTAGCTTTGTACAAACTGCATTTGCGTGCCAGCTAGCTCAAGGAGGTCCATGTTTTTGAGCACCATCGGCTCGGCGCCAATGGGGGAACCATTGAGCGTAGGCCGGTTAGCGCCTTCAACGTGGGCAATGACAAAACCATGCTGGCGCTTGGTGATGGCAGCCACTGCGACACCCGGCTTGCCAATAGTGGTGACGACTTTGACCAACGGTACTTCGCGTCCGGCGGCGGCGCCAGACAGTACTTTGATGGCCGCCGCACTGGTGGCGGTGATCGGCGCGCCTGCGGCCGGTGCAAGGGCGGGCGCAGGCATCAACCCGGCGGCGCCGGGCTTGACCACCATGGTTTGTTCAAAACCAGAGTTTGCAGCCTCGTTGATATATTTGATCTTGTACTTGCCAATTTCCACTATATCGTTGTTTGCCAGCAACTGCTTCTTGGCTGCTTTGCCGTTGACATAGGTGCCGTTGGTGCTGTTGAGGTCTTCCAGATGGACCTCGTTACCCGACATTTGCATGACAGCATGCTCGCCACTGACGGCCAAATTGTCAATAACGATGTCGTTGTAGGGTCTGCGTCCCAGCGTAGTACGGTCTTTGGTGAGCTGTACTTCTTTGATGACGACACCGTCGATCGATACGATCATTTTCGGCATGGCCGGCTCCTGTTGATATAGCTATTCATCGATTTTACTTTCTCAGCAAGCGCGACATAAAACCCCGCTTGTTGGAGCCTTCTTGTGCCTCAATTAGCAGCACCGTAATGTTGTCCCTGCCGCCAGCGGCATTCGCTGCCGCCACCAAGGCTTGCGCCTTCTCCTGTGTAGGATCTGCAGACAGCAGAATTTGCGCAATACCCGCATCATCCACCATGTCAGACAATCCGTCGGAGCACATCAGGTAAATGTCGCCTGGCTCCACCCGGTGCTCGTTGACTTCCAGCAGCACGCTGTCTTCAACACCGAGTGCGCGGGTCACCAGGTTTTTGTTCAGCGATATGGCCGCCTGCTCGGGCGTGATCAAGCCCGCGTCCATCTGTTCTTGCAGCAGGGAATGGTCTTTGGTGATTTGCAAAAACTCTTCGCCGCGCAGGCGATAGCAGCGTGAGTCGCCGATGTGCCCGACCATGAGCCGTGCCTCGTGGCAAACCCCCATGACCAGGGTGGTGCCCATGCCGGCGTACTGCGGGTTCGAGTTGGCGGCATTGAATATAGAGCGGTTGGCGTTGTCAACACAGATCTCCAAGGCGCGGCGCACTTCCCGCGCGTTGGCCGATTTACCCACCTGGGCCAGCCACCGGCTCAGCTCCGACTTGATAAACGCGGTGGCCATGCCGCTGGCTACCTCGCCCGCGTTGTAGCCGCCCATGCCGTCGGCCAGGACCACCAACTGCGTGGGTGTGTCAAAAGCCACCGAGTCTTCGTTATTGTCTCGTGTCAGGCCAGGATCGGTATGTGAATAAAATTGGTACATCATGGTAAAGACGAAGCCTACTATAACGAGTTTTAGCTGCCTGTTCCTGAATTTCGAGGATCCGAGACCACACTTTTGTCAAAGTTCATGGGCGGCGGGGCCATTTTTTGTGTTGCGGCAAAGTCGTCCGTATGGCCGCTCGCTGTAACCCCGCTGGTGGCCAGCTCAGCGGCGGCCAGCCGGAGCTCTGCGGCAAACGCGTCCCCATCTTGAAAGCGCGTTTCGGGCCCTTTGCTGAGCGATGTGGCGACTATCTGAGCCACGCGCTCAGTCACGTCTGCGCGCACCGTTCGTATGTCGGGGGCGTTTTCGTTGGCAATTTGGTACATGAGCTGGGCCATCGAGTCGCCACGAAACGGCAGCGCCCCCGAGAGTAGCTGGAATAGCATCACCCCCAAGGAGTACAAATCGGAGCGACCGTCAACCTTTTTACCGGCAATTTGCTCTGGCGACATAAAACTGGGCGTGCCCATGACCAAGCCGGTCCTGGTGCGGCTGGACCCGGTAATGCGGGCAATACCGAAATCCGTTACTTTGACGGTATCGGTGTCCAGCTCGTACATGATGTTGGCGGGCTTGATGTCGCGGTGCACCACGTTTTGCCGATGCGCGTACGCCAGGGCTTGCGCTACCCGCTCCACTATCGACAGGACTTTGGCCACTGGCAGCAGGGACTTGGCGTCGCAAACATCGAGCAAGTCTTTGCCTTTGAGGTACTCCATGGCGATGTAGGCCAAGTCATGCTCTTCACCTGCGTCAAAAATAGTGACGATATTTTGATGTTGCAAGCGCCCAGCACTCTCCGCCTCGCGAAAAAACTGTGCTCGCGCATCAGCCAGTTCATCGCCGTCAAACTCTTGGCTCAACGCCAGCGTCTTAATGGCGACCACACGGCCTATTTTGGGGTCTGTACCCAGATACACCACGCCCATCGCGCCTTTACCCAACTCTTTGTCCACTTGGTAGCGTCCCAGCATCGGCTTTTCTACGCCGTCGCCAGTCAGCAGCACCGTGGTGCCCGGGCGCGCGCCACCACCCAAAATGACAGTTTCCGACAGGTTTTTGACGCGGCGCAATCGGGCATCCAGTCCTTGGTGGGCCTTGTCTAAGCGCGCCATATGTTCATACACCGCTTGGGCTTTATTGAACTGGCGTTTGCGCTCAAAGTCCAGTGCCAGGTTGCCTAGGTTGTCCATCAGGGCCTCGCTCACGGGTACCCGGCCGAAACGGTCAAACGCCATGTCCAGCTGGCCTTGGCCCTGCAGCGCCAAACCCATCATGCGGTTCGTTTCGGCAGATTCTTCATCTGATTTGAGCTTACCCGCTTCGGTTATCAAGAAGCGCTTGGTGGTTAGCGCCAAGTGCCCTATGAGGAGCAAGGTTGCTGGAAAAATAAGCTGCAACCACTTGCCACTGTTTGACAAAAGCACAAAACCCGCAGCGAGCAACGCCGAAAACAGCAGCCCAGTCATCGTGGCCCCGTGCCCTGCCGACAAACGGGGCAGCAGCAATATCAAATAGGCGGCCACCAGCAGTACCGCTACGTTGCTGGCCACGTAGGCCCATAGCGGCGTGGTGACGAAATGCTCGGACAGAATGCTGGACGTGGCGTGCGCTGTCAGCTCTACGGGTGTCATGGTCTTGCCAATGGGCGTTGGAAAGGCAACGCCCAAGCCTGCAGCCGTCGGGCCAATAAGGACAATTTTGTTGGCGTATTTAGAGGCTGGAACTTTGCCCGATAACACATCAAAGGCCGAGTCGGATGCAAACGCGGACTTGCCGTCACGATCGTTATAGAAAAACGGGCGCATGACCGCTTGGTCTCCTTCGTCTGTACCGATCCGCAGGTTGCCGATTTGAAGCTCATGGTTCTCAGCGCTTACCTGAATGTCGGCGGGGCTGAGGTTAAGGCTGTGGGCCGCTGCCAGCAAGGCGATTGATGGCAGGTACTGCCCGTAATAGTTCACCAGCAAGGGCTCGACGCGGATGGTGCCATCACTGTCCGAGGCTTTCGTGACATGGCCAACCCCTGCTGCCGGGCTACCCAGCTCCTGGAGGGGCTCCAAAATACCAACGGCCTCCAATCCACGTACAGTGGCTGGCGCATTGACCAGGCTTTTGGTGACCCCCACACTCAAAGGCTTGTCGGGCTTGCCGCGCGCTTCACCGGGAATGGCCGACGCTGCCAACAGCACCTTTTTGGAAGCTGCAATGGACTGGGCTAGCTTGGTGTCCGCGCTCAGGGCCTCTTCGCCATCCGTGGCGATTTTGTTGACGGCTTCAACCGTAGCGTTGTTGGCAGCGGGGTCGGCGCCAATAGCCTCACGGATTTTGCGCAGGTAAGGTAGGCCGCGCTCGATTTGCGGCTCGAAGTAAAACACCGTGTTGACAATGGCTTTGGGGGCCCCCGCATTGATTTGGTCGATCAGCTTGGCCTGCACCTCACGCGACCAAGGCCAGCGGCCAATATTGGCAATGCTTTGCTCGTCAATGGCCACAATGGCAATTTGGCTGGAAGGCTTTTTAGTGGCCGAACTGATGGCCACGTCGTAAAAACGATTTTCCAAAGTTTCTACGAAGTTGCTGTTTTTGTGCAGCAGCACAACGCCAAGTACCACTAGCACGCCCACAAACCAGTCGGTTCGCCAGAACAGGCTGCGTTTTGATGAGGATGCTATTGCCAAGTGCCGTGCCTATCACTATTCGTCAAAGCACTGGTCAAGCCTGCAGTGCTAAGTCATCGTTTTGCGTGAAATTCTCACAAGCGCCCACGTTACCAGACCGCTCAGACGCGCACAAGAGGCGTTGCCGCAAAGCGGCGTTACTGTGTTGCAAATTGGCGGCAAGCCAACCGCTTGCTGCGTTAGGGTGTGGGCTGTGGTGGGCGGGCTTTGCGTACTCGCCCGTTAAGCGGACTTGGCGTCAGCCGCGCCGCGTTTTTGCATCCACATGCCCAAGCCAACCACAATAGCCGCGCCAATCACGCCGGCGAACAGGATGGTTTGCTCGCCCATTTTGCCAAACCAGCCGATAAAAGCCGGGTCAGTCAACAGCATTTCACCCGCCAAAAAGCCGAGCAGTGCAGCACCTAAAGTGATGATGATGGGGAAGCGCTCCATGATCTTCATCAGCAAGGTGGAGCCGAAAATGATCAAGGGAATACTGACCAATAAACCCAACACAAGCAAGGCTGTACTGCCTTTGGCCGCGGCCGCTACGGCCAGCACGTTGTCCAGGCTCATCACCAAGTCAGCGATCAAAATAGTGCGAATAGCAGCACCTAAGCTGTTGATTTGCTTGTCGTGGCCGTCCTCATCGCCACCGCCACTGAGCAGGTCAACACCAATGTAGACCAGCAAAATAGCGCCCACAATTTTCAGATAAGGCAGTGCCAGCAGTTGGATGGCAACCAAGGTCAAAACAATGCGCATCACAATCGCAGCGGCGCTGCCCCAGAAGATGGCTTTATTTTGATGCTCAGGCTTGAGCGATCGGGCGGCCATCGCGATGACCACAGCGTTATCGCCAGACAAAACGATGTTAGCCAGCATGATGGAGCCCAAAGCGCTCCACATCGCAGCAGAAGATAGGTCAAGTCCAAATAGCACCATCGGGTTTCCTTGTCAGTTTCGAATGCAAAAAGCGCTGAGATCAGCGCTTTTGGGTTGTCTGGGGCACAGTGTAAGCCGCATACAGGAGCGGCAGATGCGTAAAACTGCTTACAGCAGTTTTACGCAGGCAAGCAGCTGCAAAGCCGCTTGCCTGGGTTATTTCAGCAGCGCTTTGAGCAGCTTGGCCATTTCAGACGGGTTGCGTGTGATGGTAAAGCCACACTCTTCCATCACCGCCAGTTTGGCGTCTGCCGTGTCGGCACCGCCGCTGATCAGCGCGCCGGCGTGGCCCATGCGCTTGCCTGCGGGGGCGGTCACGCCAGCGATAAAGCCGACGATAGGCTTCTTCATGTTGGCTTTGCACCAGCGGGCAGCGTCTGCCTCGTCCGGGCCACCGATTTCGCCGATCATGATGACGGCGTCGGTATCCGGGTCGTCATTGAAGGCCTTCATCACGTCGATGTGCTTGAGGCCGTTGATCGGGTCGCCACCGATGCCGACGGCAGTGGACTGGCCTAGGCCGATTTCGGTCAGCTGCGCTACGGCTTCGTAGGTCAGTGTGCCGGAGCGCGAGACCACGCCGATGCGGCCTTTGCGGTGGATGTGGCCGGGCATGATGCCGATTTTGATCTCGTCAGGGGTGATCAAACCAGGGCAGTTGGGGCCGAGCAACAAGGTCTTTTTGCCGCCAGCGGCTTCTTTGGCCTTCATGCGGTTGCGCAGCTCCAGCATGTCGCGTACGGGAATGCCTTCGGTGATGCAGATCGCCAGATCGAGGTTGGCTTCAACGGCCTCCCAAATGGCAGCAGCAGCGCCGGCGGGCGGCACGTAAATCACGGATACCGTAGCACCGGTCTGCGCTGCGGCCTCGTTCACCGAGGCGTAGATCGGGATATTGAAAATCGACTCACCCGCTTTTTTCGGGTTCACGCCAGCAACGAAGCAGTTCTTACCGTTAGCGTATTCCTGGCACTTTTCGGTGTGGAACTGGCCGGTTTTGCCGGTGATGCCTTGGGTGATGACTTTGGTGTTTTTGTTGATGTAGATAGACATAGTTATTCCTAATCAAGCTTTGCCAACGGCGGCCACTGCGGCAACAACCTTTTGCGCGGCATCTGCCATGCTGTCAGCGCTGATGATGGGCAGGCCGCTCTCGGCCAGCATCTTCTTGCCCAGGTCTTCATTGGTGCCCTTCATGCGCACCACCAGCGGCACGGAGAGGTTGGTGGCTTTGCACGCGGTGATGATGCCGGTAGCGATGGTGTCGCACTTCATGATGCCGCCAAAGATGTTGACCATGATGGCCTTCACTTTAGGGTTTTTCAGCATGATCTTGAAAGCTTCGGTCACTTTCTCAGGGGTGGCGCCGCCGCCTACGTCCAGGAAGTTGGCCGGCTCTGCACCGTACAGCTTGATGGTGTCCATGGTGGCCATGGCGAGACCTGCACCGTTGACCAGGCAGCCAATGTTGCCATCGAGTGAAATATAGGCCAAGTCGAATTTAGAGGCTTCGATCTCAGCTGGATCTTCTTCGTCCAGATCGCGCAAAGCAACTATTTCAGGGTGGCGAAACAGGGCGTTGCTGTCAAAGTTGAACTTGGCGTCCAATGCTTTGATGCCGCCATTGCCTTCCAGTACCAACGGGTTGATCTCAACCAAGGCCGCGTCGGTGTCCATATAGCATTTGTACAGCTTTTGCAGCACGTCGATGCAGGCAGCGGTAGACGCTGCGGGCACGGTCATGCCGTCTGACAATGTCTTGCCTTGCTCAGCGGTCAGGCCTAGGGCGGGGTCAACAAACACGGTGATAATTTTCTCTGGCGTATCGTGGGCCACGGCTTCAATGTCCATGCCGCCTTCGCTGCTGGCCATAAAGGCAACGCGCTGGGTAGCGCGATCCGTCACGACGGACACGTACAGTTCCTTTTTGATGTCGGCGCCTTCTTCAATGAACAGGCGGCGCACTTTTTGGCCTTCTGGGCCGGTTTGCACAGTTTTGAGCTGCATGCCCAAAATCTCGCCAGAGAGCTTTTTGACTTCGTCAATGCTGCGCGCCAGCTTCACGCCACCACCCTTGCCGCGCCCACCCGCGTGAATTTGTGCCTTGACCACCCATACAGGGCCGCCCAGCTTTTGTGCGGCTTCTACCGCTTCTTGCACGGTGTATGCAGGGATGCCACGGGGGACGGGGATGCCAAAGGAGCGCAAGATGTCCTTGCCTTGGTACTCATGGATTTTCATAGCGTGTGATCCGAGTGATGGGATAGTTGAAATGACGAAATAGAATGGTGTTGTGCACAATCTGCATGCAAATACTTGGAAACTCGCAGGCAAATACAGTGCAGTTACAGCGGGTGAACTGTATCATGTTGCAATGCACAAATGTTGTGCGCAAACTTACAGCGCAATTTGAAGTTGAAAGCGAGATTTGACCATGGCCACCTCTTCCAGTCCAGTTAAAGCGAAAGTGTTTATTGACGGCGAGGCCGGCACCACCGGCCTGCAAATCCGCGAGCGGCTGGCCAACATGCCCCAGGTCGAGGTCATCAGTATCGCCCCAGAGCGGCGCAAAGACCCCGAAGCCAAGAAAGAGCTGTTTGCTGCCGCCGACTTGGTAGTACTGTGTTTGCACGACCAATCTGCTATAGAGTCAGTAGCAGCTTGTGCTTTCATCCAGAGGGCTGCAGGCCAAAAACCCTTAAAAATCATCGATGCATCCACGGCCCACCGCGTAGCCCCCGGCTGGGTGTTTGGCTTTCCAGAGCTGTCTAAAACCCAGCGCGATGCGGTGAAAAACGCCCAGTTTGTCTCCAACCCCGGCTGCTACGCCACCGGCGCCATCGCCATGATCCGCCCCTTGGTAGACGCGGGCATTTTGCCCAAAGACCACCCCTTGGCCCTGCCAGCGGTGAGCGGCTACAGCGGTGGCGGGCGGCAGATGATGGAAGAATATGCAGGCAAAAATGGCGAAAAAGGCAGCGCCCCGGCCTACGAGCTGTACGCCCTGGGCCTCAAGCACAAACACATCCCCGAGATCATGGCCCACACGGGCATCACTCGCCGTCCCATCTTCACCCCCAGCGTGGGCAATTTTGCCCAAGGCATGCTGGTGCAACTGCCTCTGCACTTAGAGCAGCTGCCCGGCAAACCCAACCTAGCCGACCTGCACGCCGCCTATGCAAAGCACTATGCGGGCAGCCAGTGGGTAACCGCCGAGCCCGCCACAGAGAACGGCAAACTCGACCCGCTGGCGCTGAACAACACCAACAAACTGGAAATTCGCGTGTTTGGCAACGACGAGTTCCACCAGGCCGTGGTGGTGGCGCGGCTGGACAACCTGGGCAAAGGCGCCAGCGGCGCGGCGGTGCAGAACTTGAAGCTGATGTTGGGGTTGGACGACTAGCCGCGCAGGAGTTGGGCAACTTAAGTGCTGACCGCATGCTATATATTTAATAGCTTGTCGTGCTATGCTCTATTGGGCTGATGGCCTATTTTGTACCAAATTACAGGTCATAAAGGCCAAATCGAGCCAGCGGTCGAATTTGTAGCCGACTTGGCGCAGCACACCGGTTTCTTCAAAGCCCAGCTTGCGGTGCAAAGCGATGCTGCCTGTGTTGTCGGCATCGATGGCGGCGACCATGGTGTGCAGGCCCTGGGCGCGGGCGGCGGCCAGCACGGCTTGGTTGTAGATGGCGTGCAGGGCGTCCAGGTCGTCTGGGCGGGCGGGGCGCAATGGGTGGGGTGTGGTCATGGGCTGATCGGGAAGTGCTGTGCGAGGCGGGGCTGGAGGGCTAAGGGCTGCGCTCGATGACGACCAGGTACTGGCAAGGTGTGTCAAGTCGATTCTCGAAAGAAAAAACGCCTTTAGTCCACATATACATAGCATCACCAGCTATCAAATCAGTAGTCGTCGGGGCCTGGCCGGGGGTTGCAACCTGCGTGATGCACAACCCGTTGGTGTGGGCGATGATGTGCTGACCGTAGCCCGGGAGGGCCTGGGAGTCAGGTTCGGGCGCTTCGCCCGCCGCGCTGTGGCCATAGTGCACGATGGTCTTGGGCGGCAGCGTGACTTCAACTACCTCGACCTTGGAGCCAGTCATGCGTGGTGTGACGATTTCACGCACAAAGCCGGTGGCAGGGTCTTGCCAGCGCATGCGCTGGCTGCGGCGCATCACGGCGCTGGGCTTGCTTTGCGCGGGCGCCAGCAGGTCAGACAGGCTGATGCCCAACGCGGTGCACAGTTTGTGCAAAAGTGCTGCGGTGGCGCTGGCCTCGGCGCGCTCAATTTTGGAGATCATCGCCCGGCTCACATTACTGGTGGCGGCCAGATCTTGCAAAGTCAGGCCACGGTCGGTGCGCAGCGCCTTCAGTTGTGCAGCGATCTGGCTGTCGATGGGCGCGGCGTCGGGCGACGTTGCCGCCGCTGTATTTGCCAGAAGGTGGTCGATATATTCCATTAAAATGGAATATATTCCACTTTATATGAAATTGCAAGCTTGCAGCGTGACCCCCATGTGGGTAGCCAAGCTCGCGTCATGCCCAGGCCAGTCGCATTTGGCTGGGTCAAGCCTCCAGAGCAGCTTGCTGATTGCAGGCGGCGTGGTACCGCGTTATAATAGAAAGCTTTTCCGCGTTTGCGTGACGAACTGTGATCGCGGAGAAGATATCTTTTTTATACACGTTTAGGTAGATAAATGCCAACCATTAACCAGCTAATACGCCATGGACGCGAGGTCGAAACGATCAAGTCGAAGTCCCCGGCTATGCAAAACTCTCCCCAGCGTCGGGGCGTGTGCACTCGTGTGTACACCACCACGCCTAAAAAGCCTAACTCCGCTCTGCGTAAAGTTGCCAAAGTGCGCTTGACCAACGGTTTTGAGGTAATTTCCTACATCGGCGGCGAAGGCCACAACCTGCAAGAACACAGCGTAGTGCTGGTGCGCGGCGGTCGTGTCAAAGACTTGCCCGGTGTGCGTTACCACATTGTGCGCGGTGCGCTTGACCTGCAAGGCGTGAAAGACCGTAAGCAGTCACGCTCCAAGTACGGTGCGAAGAAGCCAAAGGCGAAATAAATTAGCCTGGGCCAAAAGCTCAATAACGGGTATTTCATCGCTGATGAAATTGCAAGTTAGTTAATCGCCAAATCGGTTAACAAAAAAGTAGGTGCTGTTTCCCGCGTGGCGCGAGATAACAGCGTAGTGACTCAAGTTCGAGTCGAGTAAGTGAGAGTTAAAAATAACTTTCGCGGTGTTTGCAAAAGCACCAACTGAAGCAAAGAGGTGAAAATATGCCACGTCGTCGCGAAGTCCCCAAACGTGTAATCCTGCCAGATCCAAAGTTCGGCAACTTAGAGCTCTCAAAATTCATGAACGTCATCATGGAGAGCGGTAAGAAGGCCGTCGCTGAGCGCATCATTTACGGTGCCCTGGAGCAGATCGAGAAAAAGCATCCCGGTAAAGACCCGATGGAGGCTTTTGAAGTCGCTATCAACAACGTCAAGCCGATGGTGGAAGTGAAAAGCCGCCGCGTAGGCGGTGCCAACTACCAGGTGCCCGTCGAAGTGCGCCCTGTGCGCCGTTTGGCCCTGTCGATGCGCTGGATCAAAGAAGCCGCTCGCAAGCGCGGTGAAAAGTCTATGGCATTGCGCTTGGCCAACGAGCTGCTGGAAGCCACCGAAGGCCGTGGCGGCGCCATGAAGAAGCGTGACGAAGTTCACCGCATGGCCGAAGCCAACAAGGCGTTCAGCCACTTCCGCTTCTAAAAAGCGGCCCCTTCGCCCCGTCGCGCGCGCTCGGACTGGTTCCGAGCGTTGCCGTTTGCGACGAACTGAAATTATTTAAGGAAAAGAATCATGGCACGCGCTACCCCCATTGAGCGATATCGCAATATCGGTATTTCAGCTCACATCGACGCTGGCAAAACCACCACCACCGAACGTGTATTGTTTTACACCGGCGTGAACCACAAAATCGGCGAAGTGCACGACGGCGCGGCCACCATGGACTGGATGGAGCAAGAGCAAGAGCGTGGTATCACCATCACGTCTGCCGCTACCACCTGCTTCTGGTCGGGCATGAGCAAGACCTTTGACGAGCACCGCATCAACATCATCGACACCCCTGGCCACGTGGACTTCACCATCGAGGTGGAGCGCTCCATGCGCGTGTTGGACGGTGCCTGCATGGTGTACTGCGCCGTGGGCGGCGTGCAGCCACAGTCTGAGACCGTATGGCGTCAGGCTAACAAGTACAAAGTGCCTCGTTTGGCCTTCGTCAACAAGATGGACCGTACCGGCGCCAACTTCTTTAAGGTCTACGACCAGATGAAGCTGCGCCTGAAAGCCAACCCTGTGCCATTGCAAATCCCAATCGGTGCCGAAGAAGGTTTTGCCGGCGTGGTTGATTTGGTCAAGATGAAGTCCATCCTGTGGAGCGAGGCCGACAAAGGCGTGACCTTCACCTACGGTGAAATTCCTGCTGATTTGGTCGAAAAAGCTGCCGAGTTCCGCGAAAAATTGGTCGAAGCCGCTGCCGAAGCGTCTGAAGAGCTGATGAATAAATATTTGGAAGGCGTTGAGCTGACCGAATTAGAGATCAAAGCCGCCATTCGCCAGCGTACCATCGCCAGCGAAATCCAGCCTATGCTGTGTGGCTCTGCGTTCAAAAACAAGGGCGTGCAAGCCATGTTGGACGCCGTCATCGAGTACATGCCTAGCCCGGTGGACATCCCGCCCGTCAAAGGCATGGACGAAGACGAAAAGCAAGTCTTCCGCAAAGCGGACGACAGCGAAAAATTCTCAGCCTTGGCGTTCAAGCTGATGACCGACCCGTTTGTGGGCCAGCTCACCTTCGTGCGCGTCTACTCCGGCGTGCTCAAGTCGGGCGACAGCGTGTACAACCCCATCAAGGGCAAGAAAGAGCGTATCGGCCGTATCGTGCAAATGCACGCCAACGCCCGCGAGCCAGTGGACGAGATCCGCGCTGGCGACATCGCAGCTTGCATCGGTTTGAAGGATGTGATCACGGGTGAGACCCTGTGCGATCCAGACAACCAGATCATGCTCGAGCGCATGGTGTTCCCTGAGCCGGTGATTGCCCAGGCTGTTGAGCCTAAGACCAAAGCCGACCAAGAGAAGATGGGTATTGCCCTGAACCGCTTGGCGCAAGAAGACCCGTCGTTCCGCGTGCGTACCGACGAAGAGTCCGGCCAGACCATCATCGCCGGTATGGGCGAGTTGCACCTGGAAATTATTGTCGACCGCATGAAGCGCGAATTCGGCGTGGAAGCCAACGTGGGCAAGCCCCAGGTGTCTTACCGCGAAACCATCCGCAAGACGGTGGAAGACGCCGAAGGCAAGTTTGTGCGCCAGTCCGGCGGTAAGGGCCAGTACGGCCACGTGGTGCTCAAGATTGAGCCGAACGAGCCAGGCAAAGGCGTGCAGTTTATCGACGCGATCAAGGGCGGTGTGGTTCCACGCGAATACATCCCTGCGGTAGAAAAAGGCATCATGGAAGCCGTCACGCAAGGCGTGCTGGCCAACTACCCCGTGGTTGACGTGAAGGTCACGCTGCACTTCGGTTCGTACCACGATGTGGACTCCAACGAACTCGCGTTCAAGATGGCTGCCATCTTCGGCTTCAAAGAAGGCTGCCGCAAGGCCAGCCCGGTGATTTTGGAGCCGATGATGTCGGTCGAAGTTGAGACGCCAGAAGACTACGCCGGTAACGTGATGGGCGATTTGTCCAGCCGCCGCGGCATGGTCCAAGGCATGGAAGACATGGTTGGTGGCGGCAAAGCCATCAAGGCCGAAGTGCCACTGTCTGAAATGTTTGGCTACTCCACGACTTTGCGCTCGATGTCGCAAGGCCGTGCTACCTACACGATGGAATTCAAGCACTACTCGGAAGCCCCGCGTAACGTGTCGGAAGCCATCATGTCGGCCCGTGCTAAGTAATTAGCAAGCGAATTCGAAAACCAACATCCGGACGCAGAGGACGCAAAAACTACGCAGAAGACGCAAAAAATACCATCCA
>JAYUHM010000127.1:0-31666 GCA_043766985.1 Polaromonas sp. | reverse complement strand
CGCGGCCTATGTACATGTAGGCGTTTTTCAAAGCTATCTGGAGCGCGCTGCCGTATGACTGAACACACCCATCCCCCCACCGACTGGAAGCACGACGGCGTGCGCGTCGTACCCGCAGGCCAGCTCGACAGTAACGTGCCCTCCACCCCTGGCATGGAACGCAAAGCCGCGATCAACTTCGCCCGCGTAGGCGCAGAAAAGCTCTGGGCAGGCACAGTGCACATCCACCCCAACGCCAAAACCGGCGCGCACCACCACGGCCACCTCGAGAGCGTGATCTACGTCGTCAAAGGCCGCGCCCGTATGCGCTGGGGCGAGCAGCTAGAGTTCACCGCCGAGGCAGGCCCCGGCGACTTCATCTACGTGCCGCCCTACGTGCCCCACCAAGAGATCAACGCCAGCGCCACCGAAACGCTGGAATGCGTGCTCTGCCGCAGCGACGGCCAAGCCATCGCGGTTAACTTGCCGATTGAGCCGATAGAAAAGCCCGAGACGGTGCTGTGGATTGACCCGACGCATCCACATGGGGGTGTGTAGCTGCTGCGCTGTGTCAGCGTTGGCTTGTACGGGAGCAGGCCGAGGGTACTACTCTCTGTTTTGTACGGGAGCAAGCCGACGGTGTATTCAGCTACGCGGCTGTCCCCCGTTGCGGCCTAGGGCCGCTGCCTCCTCCTTGATGCCGCTACGCTGAATACACCGCCGACCAGCTCTCGCGAAGTGCTTGGCGCACCACCGCTGTACCCCAACTAAACCACTACGCAGCTCTGGCGCTTGGCGTGCACAGCGCAGCGGCATAAAGGAGGAGGCCACCGGCCGGGGGACAGCCGAGGAGCTGTGCACACCAAGTGCCAGAGCGAGCTCAGCACCAGAGTAAGTTCCCATGCTTTCAAACACAAGCTTGATTTTCTCAAGCAATGTAGGCCGCTAGCCCAATAAAATATCGCGGGAACAGCTACCAAATAAATAGTGCCGTGGTTCAACCCACAGGCTGTTTCACCACGCGCAGATACGGCTTGGGTGCCTTCCAACCGGCTGGGAAGAGCGTCTTGGCATCTTCGTCCGTCACCGACCCAGCAATGATCACGTCGTCCCCATTCTTCCAGTTCACAGGGGTAGCCACTTTGTATTGGGCGGTGAGCTGCATGGAGTCGAGCACGCGCAGGATTTCGTCAAAATTGCGGCCTGTGGTCATGGGGTAGGTCATCATCAGTTTGATCTTTTTGTCCGGGCCGATGATGAAGACCGAGCGCACTGTGGCGTTGCCTGCGGCGGTGCGGCCATCCGCGCCGCCGGTCTCGCCTGCGGGCAGCATGTTGTACAGCTTGGCCACGTTCAGGTCGGTGTCGCCAATCATCGGGTATTTCACCTTGGCGCCTTGCGTTTCCTCAATGTCGGCGGCCCACTTGGCGTGGTTGCCTACCTCGTCTACAGACAGGCCAATCAGCTTGGCGTTGCGCTTGGTGAACTCAGGCTCGATCTTGGCCATGTAGCCCAGCTCGGTGGTGCACACGGGGGTGAAGTCTTTGGGGTGCGGAACAAAATGGCCCACTGGTCGCCAATCCACTGGTGAAAGTCGATGCTGCCGTGGGTGGTGGCAGCCGTGAAGTTGGGGGCGGTGTCGTTGATACGTAGTGACATGGTGGTTCCTAAAAATGTGTAATCGTTGATGTTAGCAAATGGCGGTGGCAGTAGCACTCACGCCGCTGCAATGGGAGTCTCCCGCCGATGGTGCAGCGCCAGTGTTTACGCCTTGGCCACTTCCAGCACCAGCTTGCCAAAGTTCTCGCCGTTGAACAGCTTTTGTAGCGTCTCTGGGAAGGTTTGGATCCCCACTACGACGTCTTCTTTGCTCTTCATGCGGCCGTCTTTCAAATACCCAGCCATCTCGGCAATGGCCAGGTGGTAGCGGTCGGCGTAGTCAAACACGACGATGCCCTCCATGCGGGCGCGGTTGACCAGGAGGCTCAGGTAGTTTTTAGGGCCTTGTACGGCGGTGGTGTTGTTGTATTGGCTGATAGCGCCGCAGATGATGATGCGGGCTTTGCGGTTGATGCGGGTGAGCACGGTGTCTAAAATGTCGCCGCCTACGTTGTCGAAATAAATGTCTACGCCTTTGGGGCAGTGTTCTTTGAGTCCGTCTTTTACCGAGGTGGGGCTGGCCTTGTAGTCGATGCAGGCATCAAAGCCCAGCTCTTTCACCACCCATTCGCACTTGGCGGCTCCACCAGCAATACCCACCACGCGGCAGCCTTTGATCTTGGCGATTTGCCCCACCGTTTGGCCTACCGCGCCAGCCGCGCCGCTGATGACCACCGTCTCTCCTGCTTGCGGCATGCCCACGTCCATCAGGCCAAAATAGCCGGTCATGCCGGGCATGCCCAGTACGTTGAGCCATTGGTTCACACTGCCTGCGCGCAGATCGATTTTGGCTATGCCATTGCGCTTGATTTGGTCGCCCGGTATCAGGCAATACTCTTGCACGCCCAAGCCTGCGCTGACCGTGTCGCCCACTATAAAAGCGGGGTTATTTGACGCCACCACCACGCCTACGCCACCTGCTCGCATCACTTCGTTGATGGCCACCGGCGGGATATAGCTTTTGACATCGTTCATCCAGCCGCGCATGGCGGGGTCGAGCGAGAGTGACAGGGTTTTGACAAGCACGTCGCCCTCGCCAGCAGGCTGCTGCACGGGCTCGGAGGTATTGCTCCAGCACTCGCGGCCGGGTAAGCCCACGGGACGTTGGGCCAGGCGAACTTGGTGGTTAATGGTGGCTACGGTGGTGGTCATGGTGTCTTCCTTGAATCAAAGGTGAGGGGTATTGGGTAGCGGTAGTGTAGCTATTGCAGAGACCGATTACTCTACGCGACACTTAACCCAACTACGCACTCTACCTATGAAAACCGAACAACGCAAATACGATCTGATCGTCTATGGTGCAACCGGCTTTGTGGGCCAGCAAACGGTGGCTTATTTGGCCCAGCAAGCCAAGGGCGTGGCCTGGGCTATTGCAGGGCGCAGCCAGGCCAAGCTGGAGGCGGTGTTGCGCGACGCCAAGGTTCGCGTGCCCATCGTCGTGGCCGATGCCCAGGACAGCCAGGCCTTGCAAGCCCTTGCCGCCAGCACGCGCGTGGTGCTGTCTACCGCCGGGCCGTTTGCGTTGTATGGCAGCGCGCTGGTAGCGGCATGCGTGCAATGCCGCACCCACTACGTAGACATCACTGGCGAGACGCCCTGGGTACGCGCCATGATCGACGCGCACCACGCGCAGGCCGCTGCGGCTGGCACACGCATCGTGCCCAGCTGCGGTTTTGACTCGGTGCCCTCAGATATTGGCGCCTACGTGGTGGCGCAAGAGGTGCTGCGCCGGCATGGCGAGCCGTGTGTTGACGTGAAGGCCTGCTACTCGATGCGCGGCGGCTTGAATGGTGGCACCTTGGCCTCGGTGCTCAACATCATGTCAAAGGGCCAAACCGAGGCATTTAGCAACCCGTTTTTGCTCAACCCAGAGCACCGCAAAAGCAAGTCAGATGCAGCCCACCAAGACCCGAATGCACCCCACCGAGACGAGGACTTTGGCGCGTGGTGCGGGCCATTTTTTATGGGGCCCGTCAACACCCGCGTGGTACGGCGCAGCGCAGCGCTGCTGCAAGCCAGTGGCGACAAGTGCTACGCCAAAGACTTTCATTACCAGGAGTATTTACGTTTTGGCACGGGTGCGGTGGCAGCTATGGTGGCCGCTGGCATGAGCGCAGGCGCTGCTGCCACGCAATCGGCCTTGCAGTTTTCAGTATTTCGCAAGTTGACCGCAGCCGTGGCCCCCAAACCCGGCGAAGGCCCCAGCCAGCGGGCCATGGACGGCGGGTCATTTCGCTGCGAGCTGATAGGCACCTCTGCCAGCGGCAAAACCGTGCGCGCGGTGGTGAGTGACCAAGGCGACCCCGGCAATCGCGCAACCACCAAGATGGTGTGTGAGTCGGCCTTGGCGCTGGCGCTGGAGTATGGCCAACTGCCCGGTGGCGCAGGGCGCGGTGGCGTTGTAACGCCAGCCTATGCGCTGGGCGATGTGCTGGTGCGCCGTCTGCGCGCAGCGGGTACGAAGATTGAGGTAGCGGCATAGCCGCCCAGGGGCATGAACGATTAGCGCGTGGGGTCGGGGTAGACCAACTTGTGCAAACCCATCAGCGCAGGTTTTTGAAACTGCCGCCACTTGCCGGGCACTTGGGCCAAACGGTCGGCCACGGCCCACCAGGCGCTGGGGTTCAGGCCAATACCAAAGTGGCTGGCCACTACTTCAATGTTTTCGGTGTGCGGGTTGTGCGCTTGCGCTGCTTGTACGCTGCCTCGCCACGCCACCACGCCGTCGCTGCGGCTATAGATGCTGGTAGTGGGTACGGCGGGTGACGTGGCCAGCTCGTAGTTAGCGGCCTCGCGGTGGGCGGCGCGCCCGCTGGTCAGCTCGTACAAGCGCCATGCGTTGGTGCTGCGCGGGCCGCCCGCAAACGGGGTACCCAGTGTGATGACGCTGCGCACAGGGCTACCTTCGTTGATCAGCTGTTTGGCCAGCTCGCGGGCATACACGCCGCCCAAGCTCCAGCCCACCAGGCTCACCGGGTGGCTGCTGTTTTGCAGCAGCTCACGCAGCTGCGCTTTGCCGGTCTCCAGCACGCCGGCACGGGGGCCAAAGTTAAAGCCCTGGCCCCAGCCGTGGGTAACGTAACCCAAGCTGCTTAAGTACTTGCGCAGTGGCATGGTAGTCGCATCACTGGCGCTGAGGCCTGGATACACCACCACGGTGTGCCCATCGCCGCGTGGGGCACGTTGCAGCGCAGGCCATGCGGGTAGCAGCGCGCCAAACTCCCAAGGCGCGCGAAACTCCATGGCCAAAAGAGCCAAGCTGGGGGCGGCAAAATGTTCTGATGCGTTAGGTTGTATGTCGGGAGGCGATTGTTTTGCCATGAAGAACTGCAGTGGATGGTGAAACTTGATGTGAATGGGCCAATGGTGGTGGCGCGGTCTTACGCCGAACTGTCGAACCACGATACGTGTGCGTACTTGCCTGTGCAGTGGCAACTTTAGAGGGGCGGGTCTGTTTTTTAGTCGCCCGCGAGACGGGGGTTTCCACGGGGGGCGCCAGCCCGTAGCCCGGTTGGGCTGCTAACGTAATTGGAGCAACGCCTGCTGCAGCGCTTGTGCCGACACGGGCTTGTGCAGTAAAGCAGCGTCGCTCTGCTGCGCTTCACGCAGGCGCTCGGGGGCGGTGTCGCCCGTGATGATGATGGCTGGCAAAGGCACGTCGTAGCCGCGTAGCGCAAGGTAGGTACGCAGCGCGCTGATGGCTTGCTCGCCCGTGGCGCCCTCGCGCAGGCGGTAGTCGGCCAAGATGACCTGCGGTTGCTCATGCAGGCCCAGCATGGCCACGCAGTGCAGCGCAGACGACACCGCATCGGCGGTGTGGCATATGCAACCCCAGGAGTGCAGTAGCTCTTGCATGCCCAGGCGCACCGGTTCTTCGTCGTCAATCACCAGAACGCGCATATTGCGCAGATCCTTATTGCTGCTTTCGCTGGCGCGGTCATACACAATGCTGCCTTGGTAACACTCCAGCCACAGCCTGAAAACGGACCCGCGCCCCGGCACGGAGCGCAAGGTGACTTTGGCCTTCATGGCGCTGCTGATGCGCTCGACAATGGCCAAGCCCAGTCCCAAGCCCTTGCGCCTGTCGCGTTCGGGGTTGCCTAACTGGTGGAATTCCTTAAACACTTCGGTGTGTTGGTCGGCCGGGATACCAATGCCCGTGTCCCACACCTCCACCACGGCTGCACCGCCGCGAAAGCGGCAAGCTACCAGCACACCGCCGCGGTCGCAGTAACGGATGGCGTTGGAAATAAAGTTGCGCAGTACCAGATCGGTCAAATTGGGGTCGGCTACCGCGGCAAGGTTGGTTTCGCGGGAGCGGTAAAACAGCTCTTTAGCATCCGCTTGAACGCCAAACTCCAGCTCTAGCTTGGCCAGCATCGGCTGCAGAAAAAAGGGCTTTGGCACTGACTTGACCACGCCCGCTTCCAGGCGCGAAAAATCCAGCAATGTGGTCAGCATCTCGCTGGCAGCGTTGGAGGCCGCGTGGGCGTGGTTAAGTACCGTAAGCTGCTGCTCGCTCAGCGCACTGCGCGACAGTGTCTCTAAAAATAAACCCATGGCGTGCAGCGGCTGGCGCAGGTCGTGGCTGGCTGCGGCCAAAAATTTGGACTTGTCGGTGTTGGCTTTTTCTGCAGCGGCTTGGGCCGTTTGGGCAAATTGTTGCGCAGCTTCAGCATTCTTGAGAGCTGTTTGTGATTGCGCGGACTCTAGCTGCAGGCGCTGCACCAAGGCGCTGTTCTCAAACTGCAGCGCAATGCCTTGCAAAGCGGCCTGCTGCATGTTGCGCGCTTGCATGCAGGTGAGCACGTAGTAAATGATGGCAATGCTGGTGAAAGGCAAAAACATTGGCCCACCCACATAGGCAAAAGCCAACGCAACCATGCCGACGGGCGGCGTTAGGTAGGCCACGTAGGCCGGAAACAGCGGCCCACCCAAGCCCAAGGCCCCGGACGACGCGCCGCCGACCAGCGCGACAGCGTAGACCAGAGCCAAGGGTTGCCCATAGGCAACGCAGACCCAGGCTATGCTGCCCCAGCTGAGCCCCAGCACGGCCATACACACCAAGATGGCCCATGCGTTGTGGTTGGACTGACGGTCTGGGCGCAACCACCAGCGCTGCACCGCATACACCCCAGCCAGCACCAGCAGATGGCTGGCCAGCCACCACCACAGCGGGGCGTGGGCCACCAGGGTATACATGGCCCACAAGGTGCCCAAGGCACCGGCCGCCGACGCTGCCAAGGTGGGTGCAAAGTTGCGGCGCACCAACGCCACCTGCTCTTGCAGCACCCGCGCTTTACGCCACTGGTACCACGGTGTGTGTTGCGCAATAAGCGCAGAAAACTCGCTCTGCATGGGTCTGGCGTTAAGCCATGGTCACCAAGCCCGCTTGCTGCGCGGCCAGCACGGCTGCGGTGCGGCTGTTTACGCCCAGTTGGGCAAACATGGCCGACACGTGTACCCGCACGGTGTTCTCGCTCAAACCCATCTCGCGCGCAATCACTTTGTTGGGTTTGCCTTGGGCCAGCAGCGCCAGTACTTCCATTTGCCGGACGGACAGCGCGGGCGCGCCAGACCTGCCGGTAGATTTTTGGCCGCCATACCCCGCCAAGCTTGGAAAGCATTTACCGCCCGAGAGTACCGTTTCCAAGGCCGAAAAAATGTCGTCGGCGCTCGCCGACTTGGGCAAAAACCCCTCTGCACCGCGCTGGGCCGCGTCAGCTACCGCATCAGCCGACACACTGGCAGAGACAAAAATAATTTTGGCGGTGCGAAAGATGCTGCGCAGCAAACCCATGCCGTCCAACCCGTTCAGGCCAGGCATGTGAATGTCCAGCAAAATAATGTCAATCCGCTGCGCCTCATGCTGCTTGGCCAGCATCACCGAGCCCGCCTCCAGGACGTCGCCCATGCCGGGAAACGACTGCATGATCATGCGCATGCCGGTGCGAAACAGAGTGTGGTCGTCAATCAGCAGCACTCTGGGCGACGGCAGATGCGGCTGCAGTGGTTTACTATTCATACCGTAAGTATCTCGCATTTGGCGGGTTGTTTTCCAGAATCATATGCAATCGCAACACAGTGAGCGTCAGCATGAATACATTAGATAGCTATTCCTTGGGAGAAATAGCCAGCCTGCTCGGCACCGGAACGGCTTTTGAAGGCATGCCACGCGCCCATGCCATGCGTATTGCTGAACTGATGGCCATGCGCGAGTACCAGTCAGGCGAACACTTAACCGAAGAGGGCAGCAGTAACCTCGGGTTTCTGATGTTGGTGGTCAGTGGCGAGGCCAAGGTCACGTCCAAGCTGGTCACTGGCGTAGAGACACTGGTCTACCGAATGGCCAAGCCGGGCCACATCATTGGCGAAGTGGGGTTTATAGACAATAAGCCGCACTCGGCCACATGCACCGCGATAACGACCATGCACGTGGCCATGTTAAAGCGAGACCACTTAACCCTGCTCTTGGACGTGCAGCCCCTGGCCGCCGCCCAACTGATGGCCGGGTTACTGAAAGTGATGGCCCAGCGCCTGCGCCATGCCAATATGACCATACAAACCTTGGGCGTGGTGCACCATGGTTTACAAAAAGAAATTGCCACGCTAAAGCAAGGTGCGGCCCCGCGGTAGACCGCAGCCTGCAGGCTTACGTGGTGATATGCGTAGCGCGAAACGGGTTGCGCCCTTCCAAATGCTCCATATAGCTCTCAATCCCCGCGCCTTCGCGCTCTAAAAACTTGGCGACCGCGTCGGCAAACTGGGGCTGGGCTAGCCAGTGTGCGCTGTGGGTGACCACAGGCAGCAGGCCTCGGGCCATTTTGTGCTCACCCTGCGCGCCGCCTTCAAAGCGGTAGTAGCCGTTGTTGATGCACCATTCCAGGGGCTGGTAGTAGCAGGCTTCAAAGTGCAGGCTGTCCACGCGGCCCAGTGCGCCCCAGTAGCGCCCATAGGCCACCTTTGTTGTGTCTTTTGTGCCTCCAGCCCAATGGTTTGTGGCACAAGCTGCTCCTGTATTTGTAGCGATAGAGTTGACAGCAATCAGGCTGCAGGCTATCGGCTGGCCGCTGTGGAGCGCCGTAAACATCACCCAGTTTTCGGGCATGGTGTTGGCCATGGCTTCAAAGAAGGCGGGGGTGAGGTAGGGGGCGTTGCCATGCTCCAGATAGGTGCGCTCATAGCAGCGGTAGAAAAACTCCCACTCGCTGGCGGTAATGGCAGCGCCCTCACTGGTGCGCCAAGTAATACCCGCCTCGGCCACCTTGCGGCGCTCAGCGCGGATTTTTTTGCGTTTGTCTTGGGCCAGGGTGCTTAAGTAGTGGTCAAAGCTACCGAAGGGCTCAGCGCCCAGCTCAGGGGCCGCAGTTTCGCCGCCGGGCCGCCCCAAGGCGAAACGCGCCCCCTCGGGGGGCGGCGCAGCACACGCAGTGGCCAGCGTGGGGGCAACATTGGTCCAATGGAACTGCACCGTCTGCCGCGCCATTAGCGGCTGCGCGTCGCAGGCTTGTTTGTCGGCGTCTGAAATGAATAAGGCGTGCAATGAGGACAGCTTATTTTGCTTGCAAAATAATAGCTGCTCGTGCATTATTTGATTGGGCTGCTGGCTGTTTTTACACAAATACCGGGTGCCAGGTACTGGCGTATAGGGCACAGCCACCACCGCCTTGGGGTAGTAGGGCAAGCCATGCTCTTGGTAGGCTCTGGCCCACGCCCAGTCAAAAATATACTCGCCGTACGAATGGTCTTTGACGTACAGCGGCGCGCTGGCCAGCAGTTCACCTTCAACGTGCTCGGTATCGCGGCTGTACAGGCTGACAAAGCGCGGCTTCCAGCCAGTGGCGTCGCAGGCCGAGCCACTGGTGTGCAGCGCGGCCAGGTATTCGTGGCGCATAAAGGGCGTGGGCGCGTCACTGGCCGCTAGCAGGGCGTTCCATTGCTGGGCATTCACCTGCAATGGCGAGGTGTGGATGCGGGTGACATAATCAACTGAATTGTTCTGCACTCAATCTACTTTGCGAAAAAAATGACTCTGAAAATCTGCGTAGCGCAGCTGAACTTTACCGTAGGTGACATGGCCGCCAACGCTGCCAAGATTATCACCACCGCGCGCGCCGCCTACGCACAGGGCGTGCGCCTGGTGCTGACGCCTGAGCTGTCCATCTGCGGCTACCCCGCTGAAGACCTGCTGCTGCGCCCAGCCTTCATTACCGCCTGCGATGATGCCCTGAACACGGTAGCCCGCGAGCTGGCGGGGCTAAAAGGTCTGTACGTCGTGGTGGGCCATCCCACGGGCGGCGACACACGCACCAAAAGCACAGCGGTGCAGCGCCGCTATAACGCCGCCAGCGTGCTGAGTGAGGGCCGCAAGCTGGAAACCTATGCCAAACGCGAGCTGCCCAACTACCAGGTGTTTGACGAGCGGCGCTACTTTACGCCTGGCCAGGGCGTGTGCGTGTTTCAGGTGGAAGGTATCTCGATAGGCCTGCTGATTTGTGAAGACGCCTGGTTTGACGAGCCCGGCCAGCTGGCCAAAGAGGCCGGGGCTGAACTGCTGGCGGTGATCAACGCCTCGCCATTTCATATGGGCAAGAGCGGCGAGCGCGTGGAGCGCATGAAGCGCGGCGCGCTGCACACCGGCCTGCCGCTGGTGTTTGCGCACCATGTAGGGGCGCAAGACGAGGTGGTGTTTGACGGTGCATCCTTCGTTTTAAACGCCGACGGCACGCTGGCAGGCAACGCACCCAGTTTTGTCGAAGACAGCTTCATTTTCGAGGTAAAACGGGCGAAAGCCCAGGATAGTAGGGCACAAGGTGCTATTAAAATAGTAGCTTCAAAGCAACCCGTACGCACCGACGAGCAAGACCTGTGGGACGCGTTGGTACTGGGGCTGCGCGACTACATGGGTAAAAACGGCTTTCCCGGTGGCATCTTGGGGCTGTCGGGCGGTATTGACTCGGCCCTGGTGTTGGCCATCGCTGTAGATGCGCTGGGCAAAGACAAAATACGCACCGTCATGATGCCCAGCCCCTACACGGCCGACATCAGCTGGATCGATGCCCGCGAGATGGCCGCGCGCATGGGCGTGCGCTACGACGAGATTTCCATCGTGCCCGAATTTGAGGCATTCAAAGCCTCGCTGGCGGGCCAGTTCAAGGGACTGGCAGAAGACACCACCGAAGAAAATATCCAGGCCCGCATACGCGGCACGCTGCTGATGGCCATGAGTAACAAGTTTGGCAGCATCGTGCTGACCACCGGCAACAAGAGTGAGCTGGCCACGGGCTACTGCACCCTGTACGGCGACATGGCGGGTGGTTTTGCCGTCATCAAAGACTTGGCCAAAACCACGGTGTTCAGGCTCTCGCGCTGGCGCAATGCGCACAACCCGTACGGCACCTGCGACAACCCCATCCCCGAGCGCATCATCACCCGCCCGCCCAGCGCCGAGCTGCGCGCCGACCAGAAAGACCAGGACAGCCTGCCGCCCTACGAGGTGCTGGACGCCATTTTGGAGCGCTACATGGAGAACGACCAAAGCATCGAAGAGATCATTGCCGCAGGCTTTGCCGTGGCCGATGTAGAGCGCGTGACCAAACTCATCAAAATCAACGAATACAAGCGCCGTCAAGCGCCCGTGGGTATTCGCGTTACCCATAGGAGCTTTGGCAAGGATTGGCGTTATCCTATAACCTCCAAATTCCGCGCATAAACCTTTGACTTTTGACCCTAGGAGCTACCATGAAACAAATCACCGCCATCATCAAACCCTTCAAACTCGAAGAAGTGCGCGAGGCGCTAGCTGACTGCGGCGTAACCGGCCTGACAGTCACCGAGGTCAAAGGCTTTGGGCGCCAAAAAGGCCATACCGAGTTGTACCGTGGTGCCGAATACGTGGTGGACTTTTTGCCTAAAGTCAAAATCGAAGCCACCGTCAAAACCGTAGACGTAGACCGCTGCGTAGACGCGATTGTCAAAGCCGCCCGCACCGGCAAAATCGGCGACGGGAAAATCTTTGTGACCAGCGTAGAGCGCGTAGTGCGCATTCGCACCGGTGAGGAAGACGAAGCCGCCGTGTAAGCGCCGCCGGTATGGCGCGGAGCTTAAGTTCGCACGCCGCCAAATAGCCCTCCAGGCTGGAGTAGTTGGCCGTGGTGCCGTTAAAAGGGGCACAAAGGGTACCCGCTCTTTGGTGGCAGTAGGTAGCGCCGCCAAACTGGTGGGCGTGCCAATGTAGCCAAACAAGGCAAAGGCCTCTTGCGCAATCAGCTTATTGGTGTTTTCAGCGCAGCGGTCGGGTTCGTAGCCGTCGTCCAGCGCCACCAGGTCGATGGGTCTGCGGTTAACGCCGCCCCGGGCGTTGATTTGGTCAAAATACACTGTGGCACCCGCGTTGAACTGGATGCCCAACTGCGCCGCAGCGCCCGTAAAGGGTGCCGACTGACCCAAAGCGATAAAAGATACTCTCTAATCCATGGCCCGCGACAGGGGGTTCATGCCCGCCGCTTCGACCAAATGGGCGCACAGCGAGTCGGTTTCGGAGTCCACTCGCACCATATCCATTTGCCAGTCGCTGACGAAGCCCTCGCCCATCGACATTTGCAGAAATTCATTGAGCTTGTCGTAGTAACCGTTCAGGTTAAGCAAGCCAATAGGTTTGTCGTGGTAGCCCAGCTGCTTGAGTGTCCAGATCTCAAAAAACTCTTCAAAGGTGCCTATACCGCCGGGCAAGGTCAGGAAGGCATCCGCACGGTCGGCCATCATGGCTTTACGTTCGTGCATGGTGGTCACCACGTGCAACTCGGTGCAGTCACGGTTGGCCCATTCGCGCTCGACCAAGCCTTGGGGAATGATACCCACGACGGTTCCACCCGCCTCCAGCGTGGCCTGCGCCACAATGCCCATCAAACCGTTTTTGCCGCCGCCATAAACCAACTGACCGCCGTGGCGACCTATCCAGCGGCCCACCTCGCCTGCCGCAAAGGCAAAAGCCGGTTGCCCGCCATCACGCGAGCCGCAGTACACACAGATAGAGAAGGCTGGTTTTGTCATGATCTCGTGAATTAAACCGGTGCAGGCACCGTTAAGCAATAGTGCAAATGGGCTACTGGAATTTTCAACTGCTACGGTATAAATCGGCTTACCAGAGCCGCCGTCCACACCCCCGCGCAAAGCACCAGGCTGAGCAGCACGGCGGCTGAGCCCATATCTTTGGCGCGTTTGGAGAGGTCATGCCACTCTGGGCCAATGCGGTCAATGGCGGTTTCAATACCGGTATTCAGCAACTCGGTGATCATCACCAGTAGCACGACGGCCACCAGCATCGCCACCTCTAGCCAGCCTCGCCCCACCCAAAAGGCCAATGGCAGCAGGACAAAACTGGCTATTGCTTCTTGTCTGAACGCAGTTTCGGCCCAGCCAGCGCGCAGACCTTGCAGGGAATAGCTGGTGGCATGCCACATGCGGTGCAGGCCGGTGCGGGATTTTTGGGGGTTAACGTCGTCTGGAGGGGCTTGGCTCATGGCACCGATTGTCGCTGATAGCGTTGCCGCAAAGTAAGCCGGCGGCAACTGCTGATGGGGCAGCTCAGCAGCGCGCTTACTTGCTCATCGGCGCATGGTTAATCAGGCGCGTGCCCGCCAGTGCGTCGTGCACAAACTGGCGACGGGGATGCAGGCGGCTGAGCAAGGCATAAAACACCACCCAGCCCATGACGATGACCGCCATCTCCGCGCCTGAAAGCTTAAAAGGCACCATGGCTGCCAGCGGCGGCACAAACCATAGCCAACTTAGTGCGTAGCGGGCCAGGGCGCGCAATTGGCTGATTTGCTGGCCTGTGGTGTCTACCACGCGGATATGCCAGGTTTTCATGGCCAAGGTTTGGCCCTTATGCCAAAACCAGACAAAGTACACCCCAAACACCACAAACAAAAAGCCTTGCAGCAGGGGATGGCGAGCGTCCATGGCGTTGCGCATTTGGCCCAGAGTACTGAATAACCAAGTAGCCATAAACGCCACGGCAAACATCAGCATGCCCTCGTATGTCCAGCAGGCCATACGGCGGCGCAGGCCAGGGGTGGTGGCCACGGGCGGCGGGGCTGGCAACGGTGTTGATGAGGAAGTATTTGCTACTGAATTCATAGCTTATTGTGCTATATTTTATTGGGCTAGAGAGGGTTTTTATACTTAATTCGGCACTTTGCAGACTGTTGACGAACCCGGGCTCTGCCCAGGCCCGTAAGGGCCGGGTGCGCGGCAGCAGTTACTGCTTGGTAACTGGCGCAGATCCGTCGCCTGCAGGGCTGGTAGAGGACACCGTAGCCGTGGTTTGCGGCATGATACTGTTGCCCTTTTTCAGGTGCGGGGCTACGGCAATTTTGCTGGCAGGAGGCTGCGCTTGCAAACCCAGCACTTTGGCGGTACCAAACTGCGGCGGCGGCGAGTTTTTCAGCGGATCGGTGGGTTTGGTATTAGGGGCGGTGCTGACCACGTTGTTACCCGAACTGGCAGCCAGCTTTTTCTTTTCTTCGGGGCTTAGCAGTTGGTAGGCTTGCCACTGGGCTTTACGCTGCTCTGGCGTCAGGCCATCGGTCAATGCTTGGGTTTCAGCAAAATTAATGCGCGCTTGCGCCCGTTGCTGCGAACTCAGCGAGGCCCACCCCGACATGCGGGCGTGCAGCTTGGCCTGCTCGGCAGGTGCAATGGAGGCGTAATTTTTGGACAGCTCAAGCCATTTGCGTTTTTGGCCAGGGCTCATAGTCTGCCAGTTGGCAGTTAACGGCTTGAGGGCTATCTGCTGCTCAGGGCTGAGGTCTTTCCAATCTGGCGCGTTGACCTTGGCGCTGGGGGTCTTGGTGGCTGATGCAGGCGCTGCTGGCGTGGATAGCGCTGTTTGCGCTATTGCGGCAACGCCTGCAATAAACAGACCGCAAGCCAGCACCCCCACCGCCACCTGTTTGCGGCTAATGCGACCGAAACGTGTGCTTTGTGGCATGGCTACGGACGCTTATTGGCCAGGGGGGCCAAATTTCAAAAATTGCGCAAATCCTGGGTCGGTGTGTGCGGCTGGCGGCAAGTCGTCGGTCAGCAGCTGTACATCTACCTCAGCAACTTCGCGGGCGCGCTCGTCGCCGGTCATGACGTTGACGGCAATCAAACCAGCGGCCAGTGCCAGCAAGGGCAAGGCTGACGCGATGCGGTTAAACCAGTTCAGGCCGTCGCCGCCACCCAAAATGGCAGCGCCGCCCGACATGGAGACGGACGGCGCAGTGTGCGCCTGTAGCTGCATTTGTTGTTTGTGTATGGCAATAGCTTGCTGGCGCGCGATACGCAGGCGCTCAGAAATGTCGTGGGACAGCGGCTGGTCATCCAAACGCGCGGTTACCTTCAGGCCGAAGCGGTCAATTAAGGCTTCTTGGTGTAGTGCGGTAGCGTTTGTCATAGCGAAATTCCCTTGGCTTTTAGTGCTTTACTGAGCGCGTGGACTGCTCTAGAACAGTGCGTTTTGACACTGCCTTCAGAGCAACCCATAGCCGCAGCCGTTTCGGCCACGTCCATCTCCTCCCAATAACGCATGAGGAAGGCTTCTCGTTGACGCGCCGGCAGTTGTTGTACTTCACCGTCTATCTCACGCAAGGTTTGTGCCCGCTCGGTGCTGGTTTGAGCGCTTTCAGTCCCTTCTGAGCTGTCCTGGGACTCTAAAGTTTCCAATAAATCGAATTCTCCGTCCTCACCCGCCGCAGAAAAGTCGCTCATGTTGGAAAAAATGGCGTTGCGGGTCTTGCGGCGGCGGAAATAGTCCAGCGTGGTGTTGGACAAAATGCGCTGGAACAGCATCGGCAGCTCGGCCGCCGGCTTGTCGGGGTAGTGCTCGGCCAGCTTGATCATGCTGTCTTGCACGATGTCGAGGGCCGCGTCTTCGTCGCGTACGTGGTAAACCGAGCGTTTGAAGGCGCGTTTTTCAACGCTTTTCAAAAAATCGGAGAGTTCTTGCTCGGTGGCCAAGGCTGATAAGTGTCTCTGTTGTAATGGTTTTTGGCCCTTACTAAAAAGGAAACGCCAAAGGAAACCGGAATCCTTAAATTATGGCATTTTGGCTGGGCTTTTCTGGCTTTTGGAGCGGTTTTTGGCCTGAATAAGGTAAAAAACGCGCGTTGCGGTGCGATAATGGCGGCTTGCTTGTCAAAACCAGCAAACGGGTTCTGATTCGGGATGCAGTTGCCTCCCCATAGTCAGAGCACTTAAGTCCCGCAACGGCTTCGCAAGAGCGCGTGAGGGGCACCACTCGGGTTTCGTTAGAGAAACTCTGAAAGGTTGAAAATGGAAATCTCCAAGGCTGAAATCGCCTCTGTTGCCACGTCGATGGCCTCGCCCACCGCATCCACCTATGGCAACTCTGCTGGCCAATTGCCCGAACTGCGCGGCGCTGAAGTTCTTGTCAAAGCGCTGCAAGCCGAAGGCGTAAAGTACGTTTGGGGCTACCCCGGCGGCGCAGTGTTGCACATCTACGACGCTTTCTACAAACAAGACACCATGCAGCACATTTTGGTGCGCCATGAGCAGGCAGCGGTGCACGCGGCTGACGGCTATGCACGGGCAACGGGCGACGTGGGGGTGGCGTTGGTTACCTCTGGCCCAGGCGCCACCAATGCCGTGACTGGCATTGCCACCGCCTACATGGACAGCATCCCCATGGTGATCATCACCGGCCAAGTGCCCACGCACGCGATTGGCCTGGACGCTTTCCAGGAGTGCGACACGGTGGGCATTACCCGCCCCATCGTCAAACACAACTTTTTAGTCAAAGACGTACGCGATTTGGCCGAGACCATGAAGCGCGCCTTCCACATCGCCCGCACCGGCCGTCCCGGCCCAGTGGTGGTGGACATTCCAAAAGACGTGAGCTTTAACAAAACGCCTTACGACGCTGCCGAGTACAAAAAACCGGTGGAAATGCGCAGCTACCAGCCCGTGCGCAAAGGCCACGGCGGGCAGATCCGCAAGGCGCTGCAGTTGCTGCTCAACGCCAAGCGCCCCTACATCTACACCGGTGGTGGTGTGATTTTGTCCAATGCCAGCGCCGAGCTGCGCACCCTGGTGGACATGCTGGGCTACCCGGTGACCAACACCTTGATGGGCTTGGGTGCCTATCCTGCCAGCGACCGTAAATTCCTGGGCATGCTGGGCATGCACGGCACCGTAGAAGCGAACCAAGCCATGCAAAACTGCGATGTGCTGCTGGCCGTGGGCGCGCGCTTTGACGACCGCGTGATTGGCAACCCCAAGCACTTTGCGCAAAACGAACGCAAGATTATCCATATCGACATCGACCCGTCCAGCATCTCCAAGCGCGTGAAGGTAGACATTCCTATCGTCGGCGACGTGAAAGATGTGCTCAACGAGCTGATCGCCATGATCAAAGAGTCCACCACCAAGCCGGATGCCAATGCATTGGGCGCCTGGTGGGAGACGATTGACGGCTGGCGCAAACGCGATTGCCTGACCTATGACAAAGGCAATAAAGATGTCATCAAACCCCAGGCCGTGATCCAAAGCCTGTGGAACATGACCAAAGATACCGAGACGTACATTACGTCTGACGTAGGCCAGCACCAAATGTGGGCCGCGCAGTTCTACCGCTTTGACGAGCCGCGCCGCTGGATCAACTCGGGCGGTCTGGGCACCATGGGGGTGGGCATTCCCTACGCCATGGGCATCAAGCTGGCCAAGCCTGACGCTGAGGTGTTTTGCGTGACGGGTGAGGGCTCAGTGCAGATGTGCATTCAAGAGCTGTCTACCTGCTTGCAGTACAACACGCCGATCAAAATTGTGTCACTGAACAACCGCTACTTAGGTATGGTGCGCCAGTGGCAAGAGATTGACTACGAAGGCCGCTATAGCCACAGCTACATGGACGCGCTGCCTAACTTTGTGAAGCTGGCCGAGGCCTATGGCCATGTGGGCATGCTGATCGAAAAACCGCAAGACGTCGAGCCCGCATTGCGCGAAGCCCGCAAGCTGAAAGATCGCACGGTGTTTATGGATTTCCGAACCGACCCCACCGAGAATGTGTTCCCGATGGTCAAAGCGGGCAAAGGCATCAATGAGATGCTGTTGAGCAGTGAAGATCTGTGATTTATAAGCCAAATAGGCCACGAGCCCAATAGAAAATAGTATAAGCAGCTATTAAATACATAGTAAGTAACTTTAACCTTTGACGAATCTATTTGCAGCCAAGCCTGTGCATTACCGTGTACAGGGGAGGGCTCAGAAAAGAGGAATCCCATGAAACACATCATTGCAGTACTTTTAGAAAACGAACCCGGCGCGCTGTCGCGTGTCGTCGGTTTGTTCTCCGCCCGTGGCTATAACATCGAGTCTTTGACCGTTGCGCCCACCGAAGACAAATCCCTCTCGCGCATGACCATCGTGACGATTGGCTCAGACGACGTGATTGAGCAAATCACCAAGCATCTGAACCGCCTGATCGAGGTGGTAAAAGTAGTTGACCTCACCGAAGGCTCTTACACAGAGCGCGAGTTGATGATGGTCAAAGTGCGCGCCGTGGGCAAAGAGCGCGAAGAAATGAAGCGCATGGCCGACATCTTCCGTGGCCGTATCATCGACGTGACCGAGAAGAGCTACACCGTGGAGCTGACCGGTGACCACAGCAAAAACGATGCCTTCCTGGAAGCCATTGACCGCACCGCCATTCTGGAGACCGTACGTACCGGTGCCAGCGGCATCGGGCGTGGTGAGAGAATACTGCGTGTTTAATTTTTAAAACCGAATACGAATACCGAACATCCGGACGCAGAGGACGCTAAGGTTACGCAAAGGACGCAAAAGAAGACAAAGAAAAATACAAAATAGAAAATCAAATTTAATTGTGCTTTTGAATCGCGCTTGTTAAATTTACCCGTTTTCTTTTTTGGCTGATCTTTTGCGTCCTTTGCGTAATTTTTGCGTCCTCTGCGTCCGGAAGTCCGAATTAAACCTATCCCTACCAACCACCCCAACCGGAGAACACAAATGAAAGTTTTTTACGATAAAGATTGCGACCTCAGCCTGATCAAAGGCAAGACCGTGTCCATCATTGGCTACGGCAGCCAGGGCCATGCCCATGCGCAAAACCTGAACGACAGCGGCGTGAACGTGCTGGTGGGCCTGCGCAAAGGCGGCGCTAGCTGGGACAAAGTGGCTAAAGCTGGCCTGAAAGTGGCTGAAGTCAACGAGGCAGTGCAAGCCGCCGACGTAGTGATGATTTTGCTGCCCGACGAGAACATCGCCGCTGTGTACAAAGAAATCGAACCACACCTGAAAAAAGGCGCATCACTGGCCTTTGCCCACGGCTTTAACGTGCACTACAACCAAGTTGTACCCCGCGCTGACCTGGACGTGTGGATGGTTGCTCCCAAGGCCCCCGGCCACACCGTGCGCAACACCTACACCCAAGGCGGCGGCGTGCCCCACCTGGTGGCAGTGCACCAAGACAAGAGCGGCAAAGCCCGCGACTTGGCTTTGAGCTACGCCATGGCCAACGGTGGCGGCAAGGCTGGCATCATTGAGACCAACTTCAAAGAAGAGACCGAGACCGACCTGTTTGGCGAACAAGCCGTGCTGTGCGGTGGCGCGGTAGAACTGATCAAGATGGGTTACGAGACCTTGGTTGAAGCTGGGTATGCCCCTGAAATGGCGTACTTTGAATGCCTGCACGAGCTCAAATTGATTGTCGATTTGATCTATGAAGGCGGTATTGCCAACATGAACTACTCGATCTCCAACAACGCGGAGTACGGTGAGTACGTGACGGGCCCTGAGGTGATCAACGAGCAGTCGCGTGTAGCTATGCGCAATGCCTTGAAGCGCATCCAGTCGGGTGAATACGCCAAGATGTTCATCTCCGAAGGCCGCACCAACTACCCAAGCATGACCGCCCGCCGCCGCTTGACCGCAGAGCATTCCATCGAAAAAGTGGGTAGCCAACTGCGCGCCATGATGCCTTGGATCGCCAAGAACAAGCTGGTTGACCAGACCCGCAACTGATCCAGATTGCGATTAGCACAAAACCGCCTTCGGGCGGTTTTGTTATTTCTGGCCGGTCGCTTACACTCTCACCATGCACGACGGACACGACACCTCACCTTCTCCTTTGCAACCTGCCAAGCCGCGCAGAAAAGGCATTTACGCCTTGCCCACGCTTTTTACTCTGGCGGCGCTGTTTGGTGGCTTTTACTCCATCGTCATGGCCATGGATGGACGCTTTCATGAGGCCGCTATTGGCGTCTTTGCCGCCATGGTGCTCGACAGCCTGGACGGCCGCATTGCCCGCATGACCAATACGCAGTCGGCCTTTGGCGAGCAGATGGATTCGCTCTCCGATATGGTCAGCTTTGGTGCCGCCCCTGGCCTGATCGCCTATGAGTGGTCGTTACGTGGCTTGGGCCGTTGGGGTTGGCTGGCAGCGTTTGTGTACTGCGCCTGTGCAGCGTTGCGTCTGGCGCGCTTTAACGTCAATACGGCTGTAGTGGACAAACGTTACTTTCAAGGCTTGCCCAGCCCCGCTGCGGCCGCTTTGGTAGCAGGTTTTATTTGGCTGATGACTGATCTTGGCGTGGACCCCCAAAGCACGAAGTGGGTGATGTTTGTAGTGGCACTGTTGGCAGGCCTGACCATGGTGACCAATGTGCCGTACTACAGTTTTAAAGACATTAACTTTAAAAAATCAGTGCCATTTATTGTGGTGGTAATGATTGCACTGGGCATTGCGATCATTACCGCAGAGCCTACCAAATTCCTGTTCGGAATTTTTGTGGCTTACGGTTTGAGTGGCTATGTGATCTACGCCTATCGCAAGGCCAAAGGCTTGCAGACCAGTGTAATCGCGACCTCCAAAGATGAGCCTGAAGAGCGCGGGCTTCACTGAGGTGTGTGGCAATGAAAACAGAAGAAAAATCCCAAATTTCTTTAATGAATTGCCTTCAGGCCGCAGGCTTCATGGGTACCGTGTGCGGAATCATAAAAATAGTCGCTGCGGTTTACTTTCATTAAAACTGTGCTATATTTAATATTATGAATCGTATTTCGCTATCCCTACTACTACTGCCACCCGGGCGGAGTTGGTAGCGCACGCGCATACCCCCTCTTAAGGCCCGCTGTTTACACACCGGGCCTTTTTCGTTGTTTTGTCCATTTTCTATCCATCCCTAGCATCACCTTCAGGAGCCAACTATGACCACCGCAGCAGCAGCCCCCGACAAACTCATTATTTTTGACACCACTTTGCGCGATGGCGAGCAAAGCCCCGGCGCCTCGATGACCAAAGACGAAAAGTTGCGTATCGCCCGCCAGTTGGAGCGTTTGAAGGTGGACGTGATTGAGGCGGGTTTTCCGGCCAGCTCGAACGGTGATTTTGAATGCGTGCAGGCGATTGCTAACACGATTAAAGACTCCATCATCTGTGGCCTGTCGCGTGCCAACGACCGCGACATCTCGCGCGCCGCCGAAGCTTTAAAAGGCGCGCAGCGTGGCCGCATCCACACCTTTATCGCCACCAGCCCTTTGCACATGGAGAAGAAGCTGCGCATGACCCCTGACCAGGTGTTTGAGCAGGCCAAGCAATCCGTGCGCTATGCTAAAAACCTGATCGACGATGTGGAGTTCAGCCCCGAAGACGGCTACCGCAGCGACATGGACTTTTTGTGCCGCGTCTTGGAAGCGGTGATCAAAGAGGGCGCCACCACCTTGAACATTCCGGACACCGTGGGTTACGCCATTCCAGAACTCTACGGCAACTTCATTAAAACCCTGCGCGAGCGCATTCCCAACAGCGACAAAGCGGTGTGGAGCGTGCACTGCCACAATGACTTGGGCATGGCCGTGGCCAACAGCTTGGCGGGTGTGAAGATTGGCGGTGCGCGCCAAGTGGAATGCACCATCAACGGCCTGGGCGAACGGGCAGGCAATTGCAGCTTGGAAGAGGTAGTCATGGCGGTAAAAACGCGCAAGGACTATTTCAACCTCAGCATGGGCATTGACGCTACGCAAATTTTGGCCGCCAGCCGAATGGTCAGCCAGACCACCGGCTTTGTGGTGCAGCCCAATAAAGCGGTGGTGGGGGCGAATGCCTTCGCCCATGCATCCGGCATTCACCAAGATGGCGTGCTCAAGGCGCGTGACACCTACGAGATCATGCGCGCCGAGGACGTGGGCTGGACGGCCAACAAAATCGTGCTGGGCAAATTGAGTGGCCGCAATGCCTTTAAGCAGCGTTTGCAAGATCTGGGTGTGGTGCTTGAGTCCGAGGCCGATGCCAACACCGCTTTTGCCAAGTTCAAAGAACTGGCCGACAAAAAGAGCAAAATTTTTGATGAAGATATTTTGGCTTTAGTGAGCGACGACGCTGTCTCGCACCACAACGAGCATTACGGTTTTGTCTCTTTGTCCCAGCACAGTGAAACCGGCGAGCGCCCCCAGGCCAGCGTCGTCTTCACGGTGGCGGGCAAAGAAGTCAAAGGCAGTTCGGACGGCAACGGCCCGGTCGACGCATCCCTCAAAGCCATCGAAACGCATGCCAAAAGCGGCGCAGAGATGGTGCTCTATTCTGTGAACGCCATAAGCGGTTCCACAGAGAGCCAAGGGGAAGTGACGGTACGCTTGCAAAACTCAGGCCGTGTGGTCAACGGTGTCGGCGCAGACCCCGACATCGTGGTCGCGTCGGCCAAGGCGTACATCAACGCTTTAAACAAGCTGCACAGCAAGGCAGACCGGGTGGCGGCGCAGGGCTGATGGACGCGGTGGTGGGGGGCGACGCCAAGCTACGCGAGCCCGCTGCGCTCGCAGTTATTTGGCAAAGCACACGCAGTTTGGGGTTCAGTATGGCGTCTGAGCCGCTTACGGGCTCTTTGTTGCGCACGCTGGCTGCGTCAAAACCAGCCGCTAGTTTCTTAGAGCTGGGTTCTGGTACGGGCTTGTCTACGGCGTGGTTGCTGGATGGCATGGACGCGCAGTCACAGCTGGTGACAATGGACAACGATGAGGCTGTGCTGAGTGTGCTACGCGAGCACCTAGGCGCTGATGCGCGTCTCAAAGTGGTCTGCGCCGACGGTGATGACTTTGTGCATTCTCTGCGCGGGCAGCGGTTTGACTTTGTTTTTGCCGACACCTGGGCTGGCAAGTACCGGCTGCTGGATGAGGTACTGGCGATGCTTCGCCCCACTGGAATGTACGTGATCGACGATATGCTGGCGCAGCCTAACTGGCCCGATGGACATGCGCAAAAGGCCGCGGCACTGGTGGCTTACCTAGAGCAGCGCGATGACTTGATGGTTACCAAGCTAGCGTGGGCCAGTGGTCTTTTGATCGCGGTTAAACGCTAAGTTAGCGGTTGCCACGGGTCATGGTGATGGCTGCTATGCCAGCGGTCACGAGGGCCACGCCGCACCACGCGGCGGTGCCCATGCTTTCGCCTAGCAGCCATACACCACCAATCGATGACACCACCGGTACCAAGGCGCCTACTACCGCTGGGCGGGCGGGCCCCAGTATCCGCATGGCGTAGCCGTAGGTAGCGATGCCGATGGTGCCCGCTATGACCCCTTGCCATGCCACTTGCCAGGCCAGGGCCGACGCGCTAACTTTCAGTAGCTGGGTATCCGCGCTCCAAAGCCATAAGGGCACTACCGCCAGTGCTGACCAAAAACTGATCAAAGCGGCGCTTTGCAAACCGGTGATGCCCAAGCCACGAAACGCCAGGCTGTAGATGCTCCAGAGCACGGTGGCCGCTACGAAAAGTGCGTCGCCCAGCCAATACTGCGCACCCCCCGCCGGGGTCCACAGTCCGCTGACCAAGCTGACGCCCGCAAACACCACCGCGCACGCCAGCAGCTGCCTGCGCGCGGGCATCTGGCGCGCCATGTAGCTGGCACCCGCTATCACCATCAAAGGCATCAAACCGGGTAGCAGCGCCGCCATGTGCGACACCGGGGCGTAGCGCGCACCGGTCATCACCAGCAGGCCAAAGGGTAGCCCTGCACCGATAACCATTAGGCCCATGCGTATCGCGGAGCGTTTGGGCTGCACTGATGCCTGACTGATAAGTATGCGCCACCAGACAGGGGCCAGCAAAAGCGCGGGCACAGCGTAGCGCAGCAAGGCCAGGTCTAGCGGTAGAAAGCTGCCGCTGGCGCCTTGGCGCGTGGCCAACTGCCAGCCCGCGCCAATAAAGACCATGGCCAAAGCGGCCGCCCAGCCGAGGAGTGTGGGGTTCATACTTATATTTTAATGTACTATTAGTATAATGAAAAATATGAAACTTGTCTCTGCATGAAACCCCAGCGCCCCCAACGTCCCTACAACCAGCAAGTGCGCAGGATCAACGCCGATATGACGCGCATGGTCTTGGTGCGCGCCGCTATCGACTTACTAGGAAGTGAGCAAGCCGCCAAGTTCAGTATGGATGCGGTGGCCAGCTTGGCAGGTGCCTCACGCATGACGGTATTTAACCTGTTTGGCGACAAGCGCACGCTGCTGGTTGCGGTGTACGACACGCTGTCCCACGATGGGCAACTGGATGATGTGACGGATATTTTGAACGACCCTGATATCGATGTCGCCTGGACGCGCTATGTACAACGCTTTGCGCAGTTTTACCAAACCAACAGCATGGCGCTACGGCACCTGCGCGGCATGGCTGCACTGGACGGTGAGTTTGACGTCGTCATGCGCGAGCGCGACGCACGCCGCGACTTGGGTATTGCCTGGCTGCTGCAGCGCCAGCTTGGGCGCAATCCGACGACGCATCCTGCTGCCCAACAAGTGGTGGCCATTGCCCAGCAAATCAGAGCGTTAATGGGGTTTGAAGTGCTGGACGCGCTGGCCCAACGTGGTGATGCTTTGCACGCGGCAGCTTTATGGCAGGGTATGGTTGATACGGTGCGTGGGCAAGCTATTTTGCAACGTTTTTAGTCACTACTCAGTTCAGCAAGGCTGAATAGGCCTGCCCTGAAAGAAGCTGCTCCGTGCCATTTAATGTTACAGAGCTTATACGGACAAGACTGAGATATTTGCGTTCACCGTACCCGAGCAGATCGAGTACGGTGTCCGTCGCGCACGTCGGGCTCGTTCTTAGAAAGTCTGTGCGACTTCGCCGCGCAAGGGCATTGCCAAGGCCATGTGCAGTTCGCTGATGACTTGGGCACGGGTCTTGGTTGACGGATTGCCGTCCACTGCTACTGGTGCTTTGGCAAATGAGTCTTGGCCGCCAATTTGCACCAATACGCCAGCTTCACGCGCCTTGAGGTAATCGGCGCGTACGGCATCACGGCTAGTGCTGCTGATGGTGTTTTGAACCATGTCGTTGTACTGACTGGAAGGTGCGGCCTGTGCAAAGCCAGAAACTGCGCTCAGTGCAGCGGTGATGATCAGAGCGTTGAGGGTAGAAGTTTTCATGATGGAGTCCTTAAGTTGAAGTGGTTTGTTTAAGAACACCACACTGTGTGATGCTCTCATAGCTTTAGTCGTTTGCCAGTCGCCCAACGTGACGGCCCGTTTAAATAACCAAGTAACGAAGAGGGGTATTGAAGGCCGCTGTTTGCGTTTTGCTTCGGTGGCTAGGTCCGGTTCAGGCGCGGGAGCCGACTTAGAGATTCGCGATCTGCCTGCTCCATTACAGACATTCGCAACCCGTGACCGACGGGCAGCTATCCGGTACCAATTTGATTGACTTCAGTGGGTGGAAACAATCGCTCGTCCACATCTGCAAGGGGGGGCGCTGAATTTAAGGGGAAATACCTGCTGTCTGCTCGTGATGGGCAACAAAGCCTTGCAGAATCAGATCGAGACCGAAATCAAATTGGTGCATGCCGTCGTAAGTGCCGTCAATCACCCGCTCAGTTAAAGCCCTCATGTGGGGGTAGACCTCGTGCGGGAGCATGGGGAGAAAGTGCTTCGCCGCCTCGGCATAGGTGCCCTCTGCCAGGGGGAACAACAGCTTTTGGAGCGTAAATCCATAGATGTGGCCGTCTATGACATTGCGCAACTGATCGGCCAGTTCAGGGCTGAGTCCGGCGTTGACCAAGCAGCCTTGGGTCGCGTCAAAGTGCCGCAGCTTGGACGGGCCTACATTGACGCGAGACACCAGCATCAAAGTGGCCCAGGGGTGGCGCATGAGCACCGCATGTGCGGACCTTGCGGTCCTGCGAATCTCCGGCATCCAGTCTGCGGTGACAACGGGAACCGCCATTTCAGCAAGAACACAGTCCACCATCCCGTCGATCAGATCTTCTTTGTTTTTGACGTGGTTATACAAAGACATGGCCTCCACGCCCAAGGTCTGAGCCAGCCGTCGCATGGAAAGTGTGTCGATTCCGGTTTCATCTGCAAGCTTTAAGGCAGCCTGCAAAACACGTTCACGGTTAAGCGGAATTCGGTCGGGTTGGGGGATATCTGTAGCCAATTTCAGTACGAACCTCTTGACATGCTTACGCTGTAAGTTATATAATGCTTACAGCGTAAGTATATCGCACCTGATCACCAACCTTTTGACCACACACAGGAAAAAAAATGGCCTCACCAACACCCCGCCCCAAAACCATGAAAGCCTGGTTCGCCCAAAACTATGGCGGCCCCGAGGTGCTGACGCTGCAAGAGCTGCCTGTGCCAGTGCCCGGCGACAACGAGGTGTTGGTCAAAATCTGCGCCACTACAGTTTCGTCAGGCGACGCACGGGTGCGCGCTCTCAACATGCCGCAGGGCTTCAAGCTGATCGGGCGGTTGGTGCTGGGCTTTACCCGGCCCCGCCAACCCAACTTGGGCACCGATCTGGCCGGTACGGTGCAGTCCATCGGAAAAAATGTAACCTCTTTCAAGCCCGGCGACGCAGTCGTCGCTTTTCCGGGTGCCGCTATGCGATGCCATGCCCAGTACCGTGTGGTGTCGGTCAAAAAATTCATCGCGCTGATGCCCGCCACGCTGTCGTTTGAAGAAGCCACCAGCATGTTGTTTGGTGGCACCACAGCGCTGCATTTTTTGCGCAAGGCACAGGTAGTGGTGGGACAGAGAGTTTTGGTTATTGGTGCCTCGGGAGCTGTGGGCAGCGCTTGTGTGCAACTGGCGCGCCACTTGGGTGCCAGTGTCACCGGCGTAACCAGCGGAACCAATGTAGAGCTGGTCCGGTCTTTGGGTGCCAGCATGGTCATTGATTACACCCAGCACGATTTTACCCAAGCCCCCGAGACCTACGACGTCATCATCGATACCGTGGCGGCCAGCAGCTTTGCCGCCTGCCGCGCCAAGCTCAACGAGCACGGTCGCTATGTGTCAGTGGCGGGTGGCCTTGTAGAGAGTCTGGCGCGCGCCTTCGGCACCAAAAAGCCAATCGGTGGCCCGGTTCCCGAGCGGCCTGATGACTTGCACGAGCTGATGAAGCTTGCAGCGAGTGGCGCGTTTAAACCGGTTGTTGACCGTACTTACCGTTTTGACCAGATGGTCGAGGCCCACGCGCATGTAGACACCGGACGCAAGCGCGGCAGCGTGGTGGTGACGAATATTCACGACCAATAGAGATTCCTATGTCCTTTAAAACCACCGCACTGATCACATCTGTCATCTGCTTTTGCCTGGCGGGTATTTGGGCCTTCGGGTCGGCCATTCTCTTGAACCTGTGGGGCGTTGACTACGCCGCATCCGCAGAGTTGGTGGGGCGGCGCGGAGCAGCTCTATTTTTGGCCGTGGGTGTGATGCTGCTGCTGGCTCGTGACGCTGAACTGTCTCAGGCCAGAACATCACTCACGGTCGGGCTGATTGTCGCCGGCACTACGCTGGCCTTGCTAGGTGTGCTGGAGTTTGTGCTTGGTAACGCGGGCTTCTGGATACTGTCTGCGGTCATCGTCGAGTTGATGATTGCGCTGGCATTCTTGCGCATCGAGTTGATGACGCCATACAGGACAAGGGTCACAGACCTTAGCGCGAACGGCCAAGGCGAGAGGCGTGTCCCAAACACCGCTGCAGACGTGCTGCAAAACAGCGAGTCCGCAGTGAAAGTGGCGGGTGCCTACTTTTGTGATGTTTACCAAATTGGGATGCCACGATCCAACAGGACTGCTTTACAGGTCTACCTTGACGTCGTTTCGCAGACACCTTTATGGGTCAATGTCCTCATGGACCTTAGAAATTTTCTGGGCAAAACGGTCTTTGGGCTCAAAGACCTGGGCCGTTTGGACACCCTGGGGGAGGTCAGTGCATCAAACCAGATGCGTGAAGGCGCGCGCATTGGCGTTTTCACCTTGCTCCACCTGACAGACAAAGAAGTGGTGCTGGGGGATTCCGACAAACACTTGACCGTTGTGCTGTCGACGATGAAGGAGACTCAAGAGTTTCAGGATGTCACTACCGTCACCACCGTGGTTCATGTGAACAACACCTTGGGGCGTATCTACATGTTGTTGGTGGTTCCAGTGCACAGAATCATCGTCCCCACGCTGCTAAAACGGGGTGTCGAAAATGCGAACAATCCTTCTCACGAGGCTATATCGGAACACAATTCTGGAGGGAAAGACAGCTGAATTCACCAGTTTTAACTGAACCAAGTTACCTTTCGAGAGAATTTCTGCTTTTGTGCAAATAGCGAATGCAACGAATGTCTTCTAAATTGCGGTGAACTGCACAACCCGAAAGCTGCCTGTCGTGTACAGCCGGTTAATGCCTATGACAGGCAGTCGGTGTTTTCACAATGTAATCATCGTTTCTTATTGTGAAATTATTTGCATGCTGCAATGCCGCATTTTTTCTCAATATAGGAAATCGTCTCTCTTATTGTGAAAAGTGTCTGTAACCCGTTGATTTAATTGAAATTAGAATTACTCTTCTATAAGACATAAGATTTGCATAAAGTCTTATACAAGACTTATAGTAGACCCATCGGTTTTCGATATGTCATCAACCTTGTAGGAGTAACTCATGAGTGCAAACTGGACAACCCTGACCCGCAAAGAACAAATCGCAGCGCTGGAAAAAGACTGGGCTGAAAACCCACGCTGGAAGGGTATCAAGCGCGGCTATAGTGCCGCCGATGTGGTCAAGCTGCGCGGTTCCGTCAAGGTGGACTACACCCACGCCCAGCGCGGTGCCGACAAGCTGTGGAGCCTGCTGAACACCGAGCCGTTTGTTAACTCCTTGGGCGCGCTCACCGGCAACCAGGCCATGCAGCAGGTCAAGGCCGGCTTGAAGTCGATTTACCTCTCTGGCTGGCAAGTGGCGGGCGACGCCAACAGCAATGGCGAAATGTACCCTGACCAGTCGCTGTACAGCGTGGACAGCGTGCCAAAAGTCGTCAAGAAAATCAACGCCACGTTCACCCGCGCTGACCAGATCCAGTGGGCCGAAGGCAAGGGCCCAGGCGACGAAGGCTATATGGACTACTTTGCCCCTATCGTGGCCGACGCAGAAGCCGGCTTTGGTGGCGTGCTGAACGCTTACGAGTTGATGAAGTCCATGATCGAAGCTGGCGCTGCAGGCGTGCACTTTGAAGACCAGTTGGCTGCTGCCAAAAAATGCGGCCACATGGGTGGCAAAGTACTGGTGCCAACCCGCGAAGCCGTGAGCAAGCTGGTAGCAGCCCGCCTGGCCGCCGACGTCATGGGCACGCCCACCATTTTGCTGGCCCGTACCGACGCAGAAGCCGCCGACCTGGTAACCAGCGACGTAGACGACACCGACAAACCCTTCCTCACCGGCGAGCGCACGGTTGAAGGCTTTTACCGCACCAACAAGGGCCTGGACCAAGCCATCAGCCGCGGCCTGGCCTACGCCCCGTATGTTGACCTGCTGTGGTGCGAAACCGGCACGCCTGATTTGAAGTTTGCCAAAGACTTTGCCGATGCCATCCACGCCAAATTCCCTGGCAAGATGCTGTCGTACAACTGCTCGCCATCGTTCAACTGGAAGAAGAATTTGGACGACGCGACGATTGCCAAGTTCCAGCGCGAGCTGGGCGCCATGGGCTACAAGTTCCAGTTCATCACACTGGCCGGCTTCCACAGCCTGAACCACAGCATGTTCGAGCTGGCCTACGGCTACGCCCGCAACAACATGACCGCGTTTGTCGAGCTGCAAGAAAAAGAGTTCGCCGCCGCCAGCAAGGGCTTCACCGCAGTGAAGCACCAGCGCGAAGTGGGCACCGGTTACTTTGATGCGGTCACCACCACGATCGAAGCCAATGCCTCGACTGCGGCGCTGCATGGCTCGACAGAGAACGACCAGTTCTTTGACGCCAAGCACGCCTGATCAGACTGAAATCCGAACAGTGGCACGGCGGCCCGATCAGGCCGCCGTGTCCCGAGACAACAAAGCGGCGCGGCCCCACAAGGGCCGCGCCGCTGCGCTTTTGGAGTGACCGAAATCAGTCGCTGCGCCGCCGGCGCCACACCATCAGTGCAAACCCCAGCGCACCCCCGGCCAGCGCCAACACGAAGGCCGGCGACAACGCGTGGCCCAGCACGCGGCCAGCATCGGCCATCAGCCAGCCGGGCAGGCCGGGCAGCGCCTGCGCCAACTCGGCCGGGCCCTCGAAGTGCAGACCCTCCAGCGCACGGGGTGACGGCAGGGCGTTCAGCGCCTCGTTGCCCATGCGCGCCAGGGCCGGCTTGACCATCGGCACCGGCAGGTAGCGGTCGACCAGTTGCACGCCGGCAATCGACGCTGCCACCACCACCGGCACCGCCCAGCGCTTGAGCCAGGCCGAGGCGGCCATCGTCAACAGCAGCATCGGCGACAGCCACAGCACCGCCAGCGTGAAGCCCAGCACCAGCCGGGCAAACACGGCTGCGATCACCGGCACCACCAGCCACCAGGGTTGTTGCAGCCAGGCCAGCGGCCCCTGCGTGGTGGCGACCGCCACCAGCGCCACCACTTGCGCGCCCAGCAGCGCAGCACCCACAGCCAGGCATGGCAATACCAGCAGGTGGGTGAACACCGTGGCGCCGACACTTTCCACATCACTGGTGGGCAGCGAGCGCCAGAACTCGATCGAGCGATCCTGCATGTCGCGCCGCGCCAGCCCCGGCAACTGGGCCAGCACCGACAGGCACGCCAGCACGAAGGTGATGGCCGCCGTGCCGAACGTCCAGCCCAGGGTTTGAAGCTGCACCGGCAGCTGCGACATCGGCGGCAGCGATTGCCCTTCGCCGTCAACCTGAATGTGCACAAGACCAATCTGCGTCACGATGCTGATCTGGCGATTACGGTCAAGCACCGCGTACCCCTGGTGATCACCTCGCTGGGCGCAGCGAAGGAAGTTGTTGATGCGATCCACGAATATGGCGGCCACGTCTTCCACGACGTGATCTCGATTCGTCATGCCGAGAAGGCGCTGGCGGCCGGCGTCGACGGCGTGATAGCAGTGGCGGCAGGTGCCGGCGGCCATGGCGGCACGCTGAATCCGCTGCCCTTCCTTTACGAACTGCGCCGGCTGACGGACAAGACGCTGATTCTCGCCGGCGCTATTTCGACGGGTCAGCAGATAGCCACCGCGATCGTTGCCGGCGCAGATATGGTGAGCATGGGCACGCGCTTTATCGCGACGCAGGAAAGCGAAGCCTCCGCTGCCTATAAAACAATGCTGACGCAGGTGTCTGCCAGCGACATCGTCTACACGCCGAAGCTGTCCGGCGTCAACGCGAACTTCATCATGCAGAGCCTGACGGCAAACGGCATCGATCTCGCGAAGATGGGCGATCACGGACCCGCCAGCATGGAGCAGGAGCTAGGCCCGAACAGCAAGGCCTGGCGCGACATCTGGTCGGCAGGACAGGGCGTCGGTGCCGTGCGTGACATTCCGGCGATTGCGGATCTGATCGTCCGCCTGCGCAGCGAATACAACGCCGCTGCAACGCGACTAAAGGCGCTCTGATACCAGGCTGTACTTTTGCCGTCTGCACCGAATAATCTACATATCAGGAGGACACATCCATGGATCCGACCTTTGAAACCGTGACCGTTTCTGTCGAAAACTCGGTGGGCAGGCTGCGCCTGA
>JAYUHM010000126.1:0-31783 GCA_043766985.1 Polaromonas sp. | reverse complement strand
CGGCGACCGCGGAAACCTTTAGCGAGGGCTAGAACTTTTTTGTGACGGGCACGGGCCGTAACACCACGTTTAACGCGAGGCATAGTATTTCTCCTTGTACGTGGGGTTAAGCAACACCGAAGCCGGGCAGCATTTGTGCGATAGAGCCCATATTGGTCTCATGCACGTTCACTGCACCACGCAAATGGCGCTTGTTTTTGGTGGTCTTCTTGGTCAAGATGTGACGTTTGAAGGCTTGGCCGCGCTTCACGGTGCCGCCTGGACGGACGCGAAAACGCTTTTTGGCGCTGCTCTTGGTCTTCATTTTGGGCATTTGGATGCTCCTTTACATGTATCTCGTGAGGTGTCGGCAAAAAACTTGCCGCCTTGCATACCCCGAGCGTGGTGCTGCAACCCTGAGGTTGCAGCGTACCGCAGCCGTGAGGTTGCAGCGTACAACAGCCCTAAAGCTGTTGCTTGTTGCACAAACCGGGACCTGTACCGGTTTGTGCAAAGCCTTAGATTATAGGCTATTTTTCCACGGCTTCATCCACCGCATCGCCCTCTACGGGCGCTGGGGCCGTAGACGGTGCCGTGGCTGGCGCAGGCGTGGGTGCCTTACCTGCTGGCGCTGGTGAAGCATTAGCGGGTGCCGCTTGTTTAGCGCTGCCCCCGCCGGCTTTCTTCTTGCCCGGCGCAATCATCATGATCATCTGACGGCCTTCCAGCTTTGGCAGGCTTTCAATGACAATCGAATCTGCCAGATCGTCCTTGATACGCATCAGCAAGTCCATGCCAATCTCTTGGTGGGTGATCTCGCGGCCGCGAAAGCGCAGCGTGATCTTGCATTTGTCGCCGTCATCCAAAAAGCGGCGGATATTGCGCATTTTGATGTTGTAGTCGCCGTCGTCGGTACCGGGACGGAACTTGACTTCCTTGATCTCGATGACGGTTTGCTTGAGCTTGGCTTCGTGCTCACGCTTTTGCTCCTGGTATTTGAACTTGCCGTAGTCCATGATGCGCACCACGGGTGGCGTGGCGGTGGCTACGGTTTCAATGACATCCAAATCTAGCTCTGACGCTTGGCGCAAGGCTTCGGTCAAAGTCATCACGCCTAGGGGCTCGTTGTCCGGGCCAGTCACCCGAACTTCGGGAGCCATGATTTCACGGTTGAGGCGGTGTTTGCGCTCTTCACGGTGATAACGTGACGGACGCGGGGGGCGCGGCGGGCGGGGAGCCAATGGCCGAAATGGTGCGGTAGCGATGGTTCAAATCCTTCTAAATAACTATTACAGCATAGTTGCTTTATTGCTATCGAAAAGATAGCCACAAGCGCACAAAATGCGCCTGCGTTACGCTCGTTCTACATGGGTTAGCAGGCAAAACGGCTTGCTAATCTTAGTGAGGCTCAGGCTTTGGAGGCAATGTCAGCGACGATCTTTGCGATAAAGTCGTCTACCGGCATCACGCCAAGGTCTACGTTACCCCGGGCGCGCACTGCGACACTGGCGGCTTCTTTCTCTTTGTCACCCATGACCAAGATAAAAGGCAGCTTCTGCATCGAATGCTCCCGTATTTTAAGGTTTATTTTCTCATTGCGCAAATCGGTGGCCACTCTAAGCCCTTGGTTGCGCAGCTTTTTAGCCACGTCAAGCACGTAATCGGCCTGCGCATCGGTGATTCCACAGACCACCACCTGCACCGGCGCCAGCCAAACTGGCAGCGCGCCGGCGTGTTGTTCGATCAAAATACCGATAAAACGCTCCAAACTGCCCACAATCGCCCGGTGCAGCATGACCGGGCGCTGGCGGGAGCCATCTTGAGCCACATATTCAGCGTCCAGGCGCTCGGGCATGGAAAAGTCCACCTGCATGGTGCCGCACTGCCACTGGCGGCCAATCGCGTCTTTCAGGGTGTATTCAATCTTGGGGCCGTAAAAGGCGCCGTCACCGGGCGAAATTTCATATTGGCAGCCACTGCGTTTGAGCGATTCGATCAAGGCGGCCTCGGCCTTGTCCCAGCTTTCGTCCGAACCAATGCGCGCCTCGGGCCGCGTGGCCACCTTGTAGATGATGTTTTTAAAGCCAAAGTCGGTGTACACCTTTTGCAGCAACTCGGTGTAGGCCACGCACTCGTCCAAGATCATGTCTTCGGTACAGAAAATATGCCCGTCGTCTTGCGTAAAGCCGCGCACCCGCATGATGCCGTGCAGCCCGCCGGAGGGCTCGTTGCGGTGGCATTGGCCAAACTCGCCGTAGCGTAGCGGCAGGTCGCGGTAGCTTTTAATGCCCTGCTTGAAAATCAAAATGTGGCCGGGGCAGTTCATCGGCTTCAGGGCGTATTCGCGCTTTTCACTCTCGGTGGTGAACATGTTGTCGCGGTACTTGTCCCAGTGGCCGGTTTTCTCCCACAAGCTTTTGTCGATGATCTGCGGGCCTTTAACTTCCAGGTAGCCATTGTCTTGGTACACCCGGCGCATGTACTGTTCCACCTGCTGCCACACCGTCCAGCCCTTGGGGTGCCAAAACACGGTGCCGGGCGAATGCTCGTCGATGTGGAACAAATCCAGTTCGCGGCCCAGCTTGCGGTGGTCGCGCTTTTCGGCTTCTTCCAGCATGGTCAGGTGCTGTTGCAGCTCGTCTTTGCTGGCCCAGGCCGTGCCATAGACGCGTTGCAGCATCTCGTTGCGGTGGTCGCCGCGCCAGTAGGCACCGGCCAGCTTCATCAGCTTGAAGTGTTTCAGCTTGCCAGTACTGGGCACGTGGGGGCCACGGCAGAGGTCTTCAAACGCGCCTTCGCGGTACAAAGACACGTCTTCGCCCGCCGGAATGCTGCCAATGATCTCGGCCTTGTACAGCTCGCCCAGGCCCTTGAAATAGTCAATCGCTTCGTCGCGCGGCAGCACGCGGCGCATGACCGGCTCGTCTTTGTTAGCCAGCTCGGTCATCTTCTTTTCAATCGCCGTCAAATCCTCGGGCGTGAACGGGCGCTTGTACGAAAAGTCGTAGAAAAAGCCGTTTTCAATTACCGGGCCAATGGTCACCTGAGCGTCGGGGAAGAGTTCTTTGACGGCGTAGGCCAGCAGGTGGGCGGTGGAATGGCGAATGACCTCCAAGCCGTCCGCATCTTTGGCGGTGATGATGGACAGATGGGCGTTATCCGTAATGCTGTAGCTGGTGTCCACCACTTTGCCTAAACCCTCGGGTTCGTTACCAAGCCGCACTTTGCCGGCCAGCGCTGCCTTGGCCAAGCCGGCGCCAATGGACATCGCCACCTCGGCCACGGTTACCGGGCCGGGATAGTCACGCTGCGAGCCGTCGGGGAGTGTAATTTGAACCATAGTGAATCTCTGAATTAAATAACTGGGATAAATTGCCGCAGCGCAAAGTGCGGCTGTAAAAATGCAAAAACGCGGCACAAGACCGCGTTTTACTATGAAAACCGTAGCTGCCAAACTTGGTGGTGGGCAATCTACACGCGGACTCCTGCCGTATTTGGCATGAAAAGTGTCGGCGTAGTTCGCGGTGTCATAACCATAAGTGCCTTTCTCGCTCTTACTTAGCAGTACGCTGTTGCGCTATCGTTACGATTATTTTAACCCGCTTAAGGGTTTTGTAAAACACCATGCCACACCTGCCGGGCTACGCGCACCATGTTGTCGCCCATCACCAGCGCCACGTCTGGCGGCGACATGCCCACTTTAGCCAGTGCGTCGGGTAGCAGCTGCCAGGTTTCTACCGGTGTGTAGCTCATGCGCGCGATGGCGCGGTTGTAACCGGCGCTATGGGGCCACCAATAAGTGGAATCAAAATTGCCCGGCGGGCTGTCGTTCAGTTCATCTTGCCGAAAGCTGATGTCTAGCCCGATGCCGACATGCTGCACACCCACTAAGCTGGCCACATAGGCTGCGTGGCGTGCCATGTCCGTGGCTGTAGGGTTGGGGTTGCCTAAAAAGGCAGATACGCCTGAAATGCACACGACACCGCCCGTAGCCGCTATGCCTTTGATTTGCTCGTCGGTCACATTTCGGCCATGCTCCACCAGGCTGAGCGGGTTGGAGTGGCTGAAAATCACCGGCTTGGTTGACGCGGCCATGATGTCCAGGCTACAGCGCCTACCAGTGTGTGAGCAGTCCATCAGCAGGCCCGCCTCGTTCACCGCTTGCACCATACGTTTGCCCAGGGCGGTCAGGCCGCGCTCCACGTCGTGGCAGCCGTCGGCGACACTGTTGTTGCGGTTGTAGGCAAAGTGAATTTGCCGCACGCCCAGATCACGGTACAGCGCCACCATCTCGGGCTGCTCCATCAAGGGCATGGCGCCTTCCAGGTCAAAGCCTACGGCCAGCACGCCGGTGGCTTTGGCTTTTTCTACGTCAGCCACACTGCTGGCCAGTAAAAACCGCTCTGGGCTAGCCGCTATCTTGGCGCGAAAAGAGCCCAGCACGGACAGCACCTGTGACACCGGGTTCATGTCCATGCCAACGTTGACCGACACGTAGTTCACACCCACAGCGCGCAGTGCGTCCAGCGGCGAAAAATCCGCGTCAGGGTGCAGCGGCAGGCAGGCGTGGGATTCCCAGTTGATCATGGTGTTTGGCTTTCTATTCGCATCGCATTGGGCAAACTTTTTACTACTAAATACATAGCTGCTTGTGCTGTAATCTATTGGGCTAGCAGCCTAAATTCTAGTAAAACCATGCTTTTTAACGTTTAAACCCTGCCGAGGCCTGCATCAAGCTCAATGTGTAAGGGTCAGTCACCCGGTGGGCTGCCAAATCGCCCGAGGCGAGCATCTCTACTGTATGGCCCCGCTGCATGACCATCAGCCGCTCGCAAAGGTGGGTAACTACCGCCAAGTCGTGGCTCACCATGATGAAGGTCAGGCCTCTGCGCTGGCGCAGCTCTTCCAGCAGATTTAAAACCTCGGCTTGCACGGAGGCGTCCAGGGCTGACGTGGGCTCGTCGAGCAGCAAAATTTGCGGCTCCAAGATCAGCGCGCGGGCGATGGCAATGCGCTGGCGCTGGCCGCCAGACAACTGGTGCGGGTAGCGAAAGCGAAAACCGCTGCCCAGGCCCACTTCATCGAGCGCTTTTTCAATGCGCATTTCTGCGTCGTGGATATCGTGAATGGCCAAAGGCTCGGCCAATATACGGTCTACGGTTTGGCGCGGGTGCAAGGAGCCGTAGGGGTCTTGGAACACCATTTGTACCAATCGGCGAAAGGCTTTGCTGCCGGGCACTGGGCGGCTGGTAGCGGGGTGGCTGGCAGCATCGCCCTGCCCTCCCTGCAGGGCCACCGTGCCCGATTTTTTAGGTGCCAGGCCGCAGATAGCGCGTAGCACGGTAGATTTGCCAGAGCCGGATTCGCCGACAATGCCAAAACTCTCGCCGGGCTGCACCACAAACGAGGTGTCGGCCACTGCCACAAAGCCCGCGTACTCCACCCGCAGGTGGCTGACGCTCAGCCCAACGGAGGCATGGGCAGTGCTGACCAGCACAGCGGGAGGCGCTTGCACTAGTGCACTCATAGCGCCCACTCCGGCTGGCGGTCCAGCGTGGCCAGCGGGTGCGTAGACTGGCCAAGCTGGGGCAAGCAGGCCATCAGCCCGCGGGTGTAGGGGTGCTTGGCATGGGCCAGACCACCCGCTTGCAGCTCTTCTACCACTTTGCCTGCGTACATGACCAAAATACGGTCACAAAACGATGACACCAAGCGCAGGTCGTGCGATACGAATATCAGCCCCATGCCGCGCTCGGTTACCAGCTTGTCCATGATGGACAGCACCTGTAGTTGCACGGTCACGTCCAGCGCTGAGGTGGGCTCATCTGCTATCAAAATATCGGGCTCGGCAATCAGCATCATCGCAATCATGGCGCGCTGGCCCATGCCGCCAGACACTTCGTGGGGGTACAGCTTGACGACACGTGCAGGGTCATCTATGCCCACCGCAGCCAGCGCCGCCAGCGCGCGCGCTTTGCCCTCAGCATTGGTCACACGGGTATGGGCGCGCAGGGTTTCGATAATCTGCGCGCCTATCGGCATCACCGGGTTGAGGGAAAACTTGGGGTCTTGCAGCACCATGGCAATGCGCCCGCCGCGCAGTTCGCGCCGCTGCTTGGGTGTGCAATGCAATAAGTCTATGCCGCCAAACGCCAGCCGCTTGGCCGTAACAACCCCTTCGGGGGCCGTCAGCCCCAAAATGGCGCGCCCAGTTTGCGACTTGCCAGAGCCAGACTCCCCCACAATGCCCAGGCGCTCCCGCCCCAAGGTAAACGACACGCCGCGCACCGCCTCCAGCATGCCGCCATCGCGGCTGGGAAAGGCCACGCGCAAGTCGTCAACAACCAGTAATGGCGCGGTGGTTGTCATGTTGTTCGTCACTTCGCGCTCTTGGGGTCCAGCGCATCGCGCAGCCCATCGCCCAGCAAATTGAACGCCAGGCTGACGATAAAAATAGCCGCACCGGGCGCGGCAGCCACCCACCACTGGTCTAGCACATAGGCTCGGCCATTGGCTATCAGCGCGCCCCACTCTGGCATAGGTGGTTGCGCGCCCAAGCCTAAAAAGCCCAAGCCCGCCGCCGTCAAAATAATGCCCGCCATGTCCAAAGTCACCCGCACAATCACCGACGAGACGCACAGCGGCATGATGTGGCGCAGCACGATGCGCCAAGGCGACGCGCCCAGCAACTGCACGGCGGCAATAAAGTCGGTTTGCCGAATGGTCAAGGTCTCGGCCCGGGCGATGCGTGCATACGGCGGCCAAGAGGTAATGGCGATGGCAATGACGGCGTTGGTAATGCCGGGGCCTAGAGCAGCCACAAAAGCCAGCGCCAAAATAAGGCGTGGAAAGGCCAAAAATATGTCGGTAATGCGCATCAGCGCTGCGTCTACCCAGCCACCCGCATAGCCCGCCACCGTGCCCACCAGCAGGCCAATGGGCGCGGCCAAAACGGCAACCAGCACCACGACAAACAACGTAATGCGCGAGCCGTGGATGATGCGTGACAAGATATCACGGCCTTGGTCGTCCGTGCCAAACCAGTGCTCCGCTGAGGGCGGCAAGAGGCGCGTGGTGCTCAGGTCGCCCACATAGGGCGAGTAGGGAGCCAGTTGGTTGGCAAAGACCGCCACCAACACCAGCAGAACAATGATGACCAAGCCCGCCATGGCCAAACGGTTGCGCGCAAAAGTGCGCCAAGTGCTGTAAGCGCGCCCTAGCGAGGCCTGCTTGCGCGAGGCGGGCCGGTCTGACATTAACCAGTCGTGTAAGGATTCTTTGGCCGCAGATGTAGCCATTTTCACAGAAGGCTTGGCGCTCATTTCACACGCGTCCTGGGGTCAAGCAGCTTGTAGAGCAAGTCTGACAATAAGTTCAGCCCAATAAACACCGAGCCCACCACAATGGTGCCGCCCAGCACGGCATTCATGTCGGCGTTTTGCAAAGAGTTGGTGATATACAGGCCCAGGCCGGGCCAGGAAAACACCGTCTCGGTCAGCACACTGCCCTCCAGCAAACCGGCGTAGGACAGCGCAATAACCGTCACCAATGGCACCGCGGCATTGCGCAGCGCGTGCCGCCAGATAATGCGCGTCTCGGACAAGCCCTTGGCACGAGCTGCTATTACATATTCCTGGCTCAGCTCGTTGAGCATGAACGAGCGCGTCATGCGGCTGATGTAGGCCAGCGAAAAATAACCCAACAGCGCAGAGGGCAGCACCAGGTGCGACAGCACATTGCCAAACGCCTCCCACTCGCCTGCGCGCGCTGCGTCCAGCAGCATAAAGCCGCTGGTGGAGGTAAAGCTGTATTCAAAAGCCACGTCAATCCGCCCTGGCCCTGCTACCCAGCCCAGCTTGGAATAAAACAGCACCAGCGCCATCAGCCCCAGCCAAAAGATAGGCATCGAGTAGCCAATCAAACCCATTACCCGTACCGCTTGGTCAGCCAGCCCGCCGCGTTTGACCGCCGCCCACACACCCAGCGGAACACCAAAACCCGCGCCGATGATGATGCCCAGGGTAGCCAGCTCAATGGTGGCCGGAAAGGTGCGCTTGATGTCTTGCAACACCGGGTTTGACGTCAGCACCGAGGTGCCAAAGTCGCCCTGCAAGACCTTGCTGAGGTAGATGTAGAACTGGTGCCACAGCGGTTTGTTCAGCCCCAGCTCTTCACGCACGCGGGCTATCACATGCTCGGGCGCGCGGTCGCCGGTGATGGCCAGCACCGGGTCGATAGGAATGACGCGGCCGATAAAAAAAGTGATAGCCAGCAGCCCGAGGTAGGTTAGCAAAATAACCCCCAAGAAGCTGCCAAACGCTTTGCCCAGGCCAGCCCAGTTCACCCGCGCCAGCCAACTAGGCGGCGCACTGGTGGGTGCAACAGTTACAGAATTCAAACCAGCAAACTTACTTTAGTGCGCTCGGGCCTTACTTCGTCACTTTAAACATGTAGGTGGAGTCGGATGTCGGCCCAATCTTCAAACCCTTCACATCAGAGCGCATGGCGGCCACTTCTACCTGCTGAAACAGCATGATGAAGGGGCTATTTTTGCGGAAGTCGGCTTGCATTTCTTCGTACATGGTTTTGCGCTTGCCAGCGTCACGCTCCAGCACGGCGTCGTCGGCTTTTTTGGTCAGCTCGGGTGTGGCCCATGCGTTGCGCCAAGCCAGTGGCTTGGTTTTGGGTTCATCCGAGTTGTCGGGGTTTTGTACAAAGGTGGCGTTGGTGTGCGGGTCCCAGTAGTCAGCGCCCCACTGGCCAATGTACATGTCGTGCGTGCGGGCGCGGTACTTGGTGAGGGTTTGCTTGCCATCACCGGGCAATATTTCAATATCAATACCTGCGCGCTTGGCGGTCTGTTGAAACGACTCGGTAATGCCTTGCACTGGCTGCTGGGTGCGCATGTCGATACTGACTTTAAAACCGTTGGGCAAACCCGCCTTGGCCAGCAATGCTTTAGCTTTGTCAACGTCCAGTTTGTAGGGGTTGGTGGTGCTGGCACCCAGCAAACCGATGGCCATGAAGTTTTGGTGCACCACGCCAATGTTTTTAATCAAGGTCTCGCCAATGCCCGCGTAGTCCACCAAATACTTCAGGGCTTCGCGCACTTCGGGCTTGGCCAAGTTGGCATTCTTTTGGTTCAGGCCTATGTAGTACACCGTGCCTTTCGGGGTGGCGGTAGTTTTGATGTCTTTATTGTTGGCCATGCCAGCCAGGTCTTGCGGCGTCAGGTTGCGGGCAATGTCTACATCGCCTTTCTCTAGCAGCAGGCGCTGGGTGGCGGCTTCTTTGACGAAACGGTAGATAACGCGCTTGAGTTTGGCTTTTTCGCCGTAATAACTGTCATTGCGCTCCAGAGTCACGATCTCGTTGGCACGCCATTCACGCAGCGTCATGGGGCCTGAGCCTGCGTAGTTGGTTTTCAGCCAGGCGGCGCCCCAGTCACCCGCCACCTCTTTGGACGTGACGAGTTTTTTATCGACAATCGAGGCGATATTGGCCGTCAAGCAGTTGTAGACGAAGGTGGGGGCGTAATTTTTGTCGGTTTCAAAGCTCAGCGTGAGCGGGCCGGTTTGCTTGACTTTGTCTTTGACGTTGTCTTTCTTCAAGCCGAACTGGCCCAAGATAAATGCGGGTGATTTATCCAGCGTAACCGCGCGCTGGAACGAGTACACCACGTCCTCGGCAGTCAACGGGTTGCCCGAGGCAAACTTCAAACCCGGTTTCAGCTCAAAAGTGTAGGTCTTGCCGTCAGCAGACACGCTCCAGGTTTTGGCAATATCGGCAATCAGCTTGGACGGGTCGTTCACGTCATAGCGCATCAGGCGGTCATAGGTATTACCCATCACCTCGCCAGCAGAAATCTCAAACGCCTCCGCCGGGTCCATGGTGATGATGTCGTCAAAAGCAAAGGCCACCACCAAGGTGTCTTTGGGCGTGGCGGCCAAAGCGGCCGGGCCATAGCAGGCCAGCAATGCGGCGGTGGCGGTGGCGCCCAGCAGACGGCGGGTGAGAGTGAAGGACGAATATTTCAAAGCAATTCCCTTTAAATAACGGTGCAGCGCACTAACAACGCTTGCCCTGGTTGGTTATGCAAGCATCATGCCTACTGGCTGGTTACACGGTCAATGCGTACTTACCTTAAGGCTAAACCTCAAGTTTTATAAGCGCCGCACCGCCTGGCAGCGCTTTACACATAAGTTTGCGTGGTAAGCTATTTTGCATACAATTTTTGACATAAAACGCAAATCGCTACCCAATGGAGCTTTATGGATATCAAGAACGTACTGCAGGGTCTGTCTGACCCAGAGTTGCTGGTAAGAATTGCGCGGCGCGATGCTGTTGCGATGGAGGCGTTCTACAAACGCCATGCGAGCGCGGTGTACGCCTTTGCCCACAGGCGAATAGCCGACGCGGCTTTGGCCGACGAAATAGTCAACGACACATTGCTGCAGGTGTGGCATTCAGCAGAAAATTTTGCTGGGTTGTCAGCTGCCAAAACTTGGCTGCTGGGTATAGCCAAAAACAAAATACTCGACGCCCTGCGCAGCAAAGGCCGCACTGAGGCACGTGAAGCTGACGTGAGCGAAGACGAACAGCACGCCTTTGCCGACACCGCACCCGGTGCCTACGCGCAGCTACTGACCAAACAACAGGGCCACCACTTGGGCGAATGCTTTGAACAGCTCCCCACAGAGCAAAGATCCTGCATGCACCTGTCGTTTGTGGAGGGCATGACTTTGGCCGAGATTGCCCAGGTAATGGCCATCCCTGCCAATACCGTAGCCACCCGCATCCACCATGCCAAACGCAAACTGCGTGAGTGCATGGAATGCATTTTTGGCAAAGGAGAAGTGCTGTGAATACGTCCGATATTGACCGCGCCAGAAATTTAATTCCAGGTTTTTTGAAGAAAACGCTTGGAGCCGACGACTCAGAGTGGATGGCACAATTTTTAAACACCCTTCGCAGCACTGGCGACACGCAAGCTGCCGAGTTTGAGCAAGAAATGGCTTGGGTAGAACGCACCCAGCGGCATTTGGCCCAAACATCACCTGTGTTTGACGCGCAAGCAGGGTGGCAGCGTATGCAAGGTCGGTTAGAGGCATCTGGCACTACCACTGCTCCCGCAGTGCTAGCCACCGCGCCGTTGCGGCCCCGCGACCCGCTTGCGTGGGTCAAGTCGCAGTTTCGCGCACGTGTAGACAAAGCTATTCGCTGGTGGCAAAAGCCTGCAGTTGCCGCCATGGCATCGGCCATGCTGATTGGGCAGATGGGCCTACTAGCCGCCGTGGTGCGCTACACCTACAACGTGGAGCCGCAAACCGCCGTGGTAGCCCCCGCCTCTGGCGAAAAGGGCAACCCCGACAGCATTACCCTAGCCGTGGTGTTTAAAGACAAAGCCACTTTAAAGCAAATGCGCCAGCTACTAGACAGCGTGCAAGCCCAGGTGGTGGGCGGCCCCGGGGCCATTGGCGTGTGGGAAGTAGCCGTACCCAAAGACAAACTGAATGAAGCCATGAAGGTATTTGGCGAGTCCAAAATTGTGGAATCTGCTGCGCCGCAGTAATGCATTCCATGCACCTCGCTACCCATAAAAATTCAAATAACAACACACCATGACACTACACCGCACAACCAAAAGCAAGCTGGCTACTATATTATTAATAGCAGCTTGTGCTATATCTACAGGGGCTAAAGCCCAAGTAATGCAAGGGCCCGATGCCCCCAAGCCACCCGCTGGCACCAACAACAATAACGGTGGAGGGCGCGGCGGCTTTGGTTTGTCGATAGACCTGGGCTCGATATTCAAAGCCGTACAGGCCTTAACGGCTGACGACCGCTACAGCTCCCCAGACACCGCTGCCCTGCCCCAGTACGAACCGCGCCAACTGGTGCTGAGCTGGCCCAGCGACCAGCAAGCAGCCGCCGAGGCCCTCATTCAAACATCCGGCGGCACGCTGCAAACCAGCCAAGCGCTGGGCAACCTGGGCCTAACCGTTGCAGTAGTTACCTTTGCCAGCGAAGCGCAAGCATTGCAGGCCCTGCCCGCTTTGCAAGCCAACCCCGCCATCACCGCCAGCCGCCACGCCATTGCCTACCCTATGCAGGCTACGGGCTCCGTGCCCGGCAAGCAGTACGCGCATGAGATGCTCAAAGCCCCCGCTAAAGACAGCGCCAAGCTAGCCAGCGCCGTCAGCGTAGGCATCATCGACACCGAAGTTACCAACGCCGCCAGCCTGAGCCTGGCCAACTTCAAAGCCAAGCGCATTTTTGCCGATGCCGACAAACCCGCCACCACGAACCACGGCAATGCGGTAGCCGCCATCATCGCCGCTACTGGCTACGGCTTTGAGGGCCTGGCCCAAGGCACCACGCTGCGCAGTGCAGGCGTGATGCGCGAAGTAGCCCCCGGCGTAAACGCCACCAACACCCTGCTGGTAGCCCAAGCGCTAGACTGGATGATCAGCGAAAAAGTGCAGGTGGTAAACCTCAGTCTGGGCTCTGCCAGCGATGCCGTGCTAGCCGCCGTAGTGGACAAAACCCTAGGCACCGGCATGCTGCTGGTAGCCGCCGCAGGCAACGGCGGCCCCAGCGCCGCCCCCAGCTACCCCGCCGCCTACCCCGGCGTGATAGCCGTGACCGCCGTAGATGCCAACAAACGCCTGTACACCCGCGCCAACCGAGGCAACTACATCGCCATCGCCGCCCCCGGTGTAGACGTGTGGGTGCCTGTAGCCACTGGTGCCGGCACAGGCAGCGCCAGCAAAGGCAAATACGTCAGCGGCACCTCGTTTGCCTCCCCCTTCGTTGCCGCCGCCATAGCCCAAAGCGTAGCTACCCAAGCCCCAGGCCAACCAGCGCTCAAGCCCCCAGCCCACATCCAAAAACTATGCAGCAAAGCCGTTAATTTGGGCACCACCACTGCCGAGTTTGGCTGCGGGCTACTGCAAATGTAGCCTCGACTTATCCAATTAGCCCCTCTCCAAAAATCACGACTGATTGCATGTTGAACGTCCTCATCTTGGAAGACCACCCCATGATGGCAGAGTCCATCAAGGTTAGCATCAAAAGTCTGGCTTTTCGAACCAAGGTGTACACCGCTAATTGCTTGCATGATTTGCATAGCGGTGCAAGATTTTCTGAGATGGGCGAACCCGCTTTGGTGGTTGCCGATTTAAATGTGCCCGACTCTGCTGGCCTGGCTACACTGCAACACCTGCGCGCCCGGTACCCCTCCGCTCCCATTTTGATTTTTAGCCAAGTAGATGACGACTACTTTGAACGCAAAGCACTAGCGCACGGTGCAACCGCGTTTATATCCAAATCAAACGCACCCCAAATTTTCACAAAAAAGTTGCAAGCACTTTTATCAACCATTTTGCTTGGAAACCCACCCAACAAACACTCTGATAGTGAGCTTGCCTCACCAGAATCTGAGCGCATGGCTACGCTCTCCCAACAACAGAAAAAAGTACTTGCCGCATTAGCCAGCGGCCTCAGTGCCCAGCAAATTGCGCTGCAACTCCAGCTAGCTGATCAAACCGTCAGAGCGTATTTAGTCGAGATTTACCACCGCTTGGGCGTTAAAAGTCGCTCCCAAGCAATCATTTTTTATCTGCAATGGGCGAGCCAACATGATGCTGTTTAATCGTTTTATAGCCACGTTACTTGCTGCTATTGGCCTATTGAGTTTAGCCGCGCCACTGGTTGCGCTAGGGCAAACAACTCCTTTAGATGTAGGCGCTGATTTACCCAAACGCCTCGCTATTTGGCAATCTCTGCAAACTTTAGCTGATCCGGCAGGCGCGTATCTGCCAGAACAAGCGGTATCCAAAATGCGTGCAGCAGCAGAGCAAGGCGCGGGGCAATATTTAGCCCATGCAGACGCACCTCTCGGCAAATCTACCTACCACCCTTACTGGGCCAGCTTTACCCTGGAAAACCGCAGCGCACTAGCGCAAAGCTGGGTGCTCAGTTTCGAGTCGCCCACACAAGACAGCGTTGCACTGTGGCAAGGCAAATCACCACAAAACTGGCAGACGCTAGCGCAAGTTGATGCCCATAAAACCGAATGGGGCACTGGCGAGATTTTCCCCGTATGGCGCTTAAACCTAGCCCCTGGCGCAACCATGCCGCTAGTAATGCGCATCGACGGCTACAACCGCATGCGGTTCCCCGTATTTTTGATGCGCGACGAAGCCTTTAGCGCACAGCAACGCATGCTGGCCTCTGGCATTGGCTTCTTTATGGCTATCCCCTTGGTCGTCTTGCTCTATGTTTTAACCTTAATGCGTATTGCCGAAGATAAATCGGTACTCATGTTCACCATCATGGCGCTAGGCGAATGGGTGGGCGCAAGCTGGGTAAGCGGCATGCTGCATGCCAACCTGCCCTCGCTAGACAGGTGGTGGTGCGGCTGGATAGGGCTGGTGGGCTACGCCGTGTTGCTGGGCGTAAGCTGCTTGCATGCGAAGATTTTTCTAAAAACAGCTGAAAAACAAAGCCTACAAAACGCATTGCTCACCACCATGGCACTGCTGTGGCTGGTGGCACTTCCCATCTTGTCATTTGCCAAGCCTGAGTCGGCGCGTCCCAGCATGATGCTGGCTGGCCAAATCCAGTCCATCATTTTGTTTGTAATGGCTGCTCGCGCCTACAGGCAACCCAGCGGCATTGGTCGCACCGTGCCGGGCATGCTGTTTTTAGTGGTGTGGGCCGTCTATTTGGCCAGTAGCATGAGCTACTTTGTCTACCGCTGGGTGCAGTTCCCCATCTCATTCATGCTGATGATTCACTTTGTACAAGGCTCTGTAGTGGCTGCATTGCTGGGCTGCGCCGTCAGCGCCCTGCTGGTCTACAAACACCAGCTCACCAAGCAAGTAGCGCTAAAACAAACGCAGCACAACCAGCTCTACGTCGCTGCGCACCATGATCTGTGGCAGCCTATTCAAAGCATTGGCCTGTACACCGCCGCCATGGACAGCGCCACCGCCACAGAAAAAACCAAATACCAACGCGGCATTGCCAGTGCGGTGGCCTCGGTGCACGACTTTATGGAAGGCCTACGCAAAATAGACCTTGCGCCTAAGCTACAAAACCTTGACCTAGACACCTTGCTAGCCCCGTTGGTAGACGAGTCGCGCTTGCTAGCCAACAAAAAGCATACCAGCCTAAGGGTGCGCAACACCAGCTTGGCTATCCATACCGACCCCGCCTTGCTGCAACGCATCGTGCGAAATTTGCTAACCAATGCCATTCGCTACACGCCTGCGGGTGGGCAAATTTTGCTAGGTATGCGACGCGCAAAAGGACAGCGCTGGCTTATGGTGTATGACAACGGCATAGGCATGTCGCCCGCGCAAACCCAAGCCAGCTTTGAAGCATTCTCTCGCTTTGGCGATACCAGCCGCGTGCCCGAAGGCCAGGGCATAGGCCTGTACAGCGTAAAAAACATGGCCAACCAGCTGGGGCTGCAAACCTGGCTCGTCAGCCACCTAGGCAAAGGCACCGCCATAGGCATATCACTGCCCATAGCGCGTAAACCCCCATAAAAATAGTTCAAAACCCTCAACATTTGTAGAGGGTTTGTATCGCGCCAGCTTGTTAGGCTAAAGCCTATGGGTTAATGCACGCTAAAAACCGCAAAACAAGCAAAAAAACTAGGCACTCAACAGCCAACGACACATCAGTACGAAGTCATCAACACAACAGGTAAACATCACATGAAAACTTTAAACTACCTAAATACCGTAGCTCGTGGCCTACTTATCGCGGCACCGCTGATACTGATAGTTGCTTGCGGTGGCGGTGGCGGCGGAGGTGGCGGCGGAGGTAGCGGCGGCGGCGCAATAACAAATACATCGGCGATAACCGTTCCTGCTTCAAAACAAGCCAGCTACGTCAAGGTCTGCATCAATGGGGACATTGCAGGAACGGGGTTATGCCCTTCCGAGCCAGCTATGACTGCTTCGACTGCAACTTCAACCTTGCCTAGCGATTGGGGTTGTGTTCTTGATAAATCGACTGGCCTGCTTTGGGAGGTCAATCTCTTTTTTAGGAAGGATTCAGGCTCTCCAAATATTACCCTGTTCACCAATTACATAGATTCAACTGATTTACAAAAATGGGTTTCAGACCCGAACGATCCAACGGTGCCACTTAAGGCGGTTGCTCCGAGTCAAGCCGAGGTGGACGGTATTCAAAACGCTTGGGGCTATAAAACTTGGGTTAACAACAAGTCGCTATGTGGCAACACAAAATGGCGTGTCCCCCACACCGAGGAGCTTCAAAATATTTACATCGAGCACTTGTCAAACCAGCATCTCATCCCTGGAAGCGTTGGGACTAATGTGCGAGATTATTTTGTCGATAAATTTTTTCCCGTAACCTATAGTGAAGCCTACATTAGTTCGGGTTATACGGTTCGCGCGGGGCAGGGTAGGGACGGGGAGAGTTTTTACAGTGACGCGGTCAATTTTCGTGGCTATGGCGCAAGCGATATTTGGGGCTGGCCTGGTACCACAGCTACGCGGCAAAGCTTTCGTCCCTTGCGTTTGGTTGCCGATTGCAATTGCAAACTGGTGGGGCCAACTCAGCAAGCGCGCAATTGGGGTAGAAGCGTGTTGCTTCCCAATGGTTCTGTTTTGACCGTTGGCGTGCTCAGTACAACGACATTCGCTGAACTATTTAACCCTGCAACAGAGCTATGGACAAGTGCAGGGCAATTTGCCACTTCTGATATGCCATTCTTACCCAATGAGCGGCATTCCGCCACGCTGGTGGGTGACAAAGTTGTTGTGATTGGTGGACTTAACCTTGCAGGTCAAAATAATAAAGTGTGGATTTACGACGGACTCTTGCAAACTTGGTCTTTGGGTGCAAACGCTTTAACTCGACATATTGCACACGGTGCTGTGGCTGTAGGCAACAGTAAGGTACTCGTCATAGGTGGTGATTGCCCATTTGGTGGAGGCACGCCTTGTACCAGCGGTAGCGTTGAGGAGTATGACGTTGCAGCCAATACTTGGACACAAAAGTCACCCATGCCAATACCCTTGCACAGCAGCAGCACAACCCAACTGGCTGATGGACGCATATTAGTGGCAGGTGGCAGCAATAACTTTGGTTCAGTTAACACAGCACAAATTTACGACCCAACCACCAACATATGGTCTATCGGGACTAGCAGTATGAACGAATCGCGCTACTACCATACTGCCACACGGTTGTTAAATGGCAAAGTAATGGTTGCCGGTGGAAATCAAGTTTTGAATGGCGTTACTACTGCATCGAAAACCGCTGAAATATACGACCCATCAACTAATGTTTGGACAATGGTTGCGCCCATGTCAATCAACCGCATATTGCCAACAGCAACGCTATTGTCTGGCGGACGAGTTTTGGTCGCTGGTGGGACTGATTCTGGCGCAGTCAACGTGAACGATAGCGTTGAAATATATGAGCCAAGAACCAACACATGGACGCTCGCATGTAGCCTAAGAGGCCCGCGCTATGCACACAACGCAACACTGCTGGCGGATGGTGCTCGCATTCTCATTTCTGGCGGGCGCGTATCTGCTGCTACTGCAACAACCAGTGCGGAGCTTTATACGCCATGATTAATTTTTAGTAATGTCAATATTTTAAAAAATGCCATTTAAAAATTTGTGTTTTTAGCGATGAAGTTACTACAAATTCAATAGCTGCTTGTGCCAAATTTTATTGGGCTAGCAGCCTAAAACACTACCAAATCTAAGCCTTTTTAACGTTTCACCCAAAGGACTCACCATGCCCACACTTCACCCTTTGCTGCGCACCCTGCACAGCGCCGCATTAGCTGCTTGCACAGGCCTGGCGCTGTGCGGCGCGGCCACCTGCGCTTATGCCCAAGCGTCTAACGACGTGGGTGGCTCGGTGGCCGTGGCCACGCTGTCGGTCATCGTCGCACCGGTGGGCAGCGCCGTCGCCTCCAGCCAGGGGCACAACCCGTTGGCGGGCTCTGCCGTCGCGCTGGCGGGCTTGTATGTGATTACAGCCGTGTCGTACAACGGCAACTTTGCCGAGCTGCTGCTCAAGTCGTCCAGCAACGCCAGCCAAGTGTCGGTGAAGATGGCCAAGTCGGCTGCTGATGCGGTGGGCGCGTCGGTGGGCACGGCGGTCACTGTGATCAGCGAAACCACGGGCATGGCGCTGGTGGCATCGGGCAAGGTGCTGGCGTTTGTGCCCAACGCGCTGGGCGAGTCGCTGTTGTACCAGGCGCGCGTGCCTGCGGCGCAATAACGCCAGTCACCCAGGCCACTGCCATGCACTGCACCCACCCTGACCGCCGCTTTATAGCCCGCTGCCTCACTATTTTGGCTGTAACGGCCACGCTATGGGGCATGGCCCTGCCCGCGCACGCTGGCCAAAACTGCTCTGACCAGCCCTTGAGCGCAACCACGCTGCACCACGGCATGCAAATAGCCCAGCAGGTGCAGGCCCGGCTAGACCAAACCCGCGCCAACGTCGCCATCATCGGCCGAGTAGGCATGGATTTGTCTGAATACAAGGTCACCTACACCCACGCGGGCATTGCCTTTCGCGTGGCCCCCGGCCAGCCCTGGCGCATAGCGCATTTGCTTAACGCCTGCGGCAGTGCCACATCAGACCTGTGGTTTCAGGGCCTGGGCAACTTCTTTTTAGACGACCTGTTTGCCTTTGATGCCGTGCTGATGGTGCCGCCCCCCGGCACTGCGCAGCGCCTGCTGCAAGCCGCCACCAGTACCACCGCCCTGCGCAGCGTGCACAACAGCGCCTACAGCATGGTGGCCTACCCCTTTGCCCTAAAGTACCAAAACTCCAATGACTGGGTGCTAGAAACCGTAGCCGCCGCGCTCAGCAAAGACGCCGTCATCACCACCCGCGAGCAGGCGCAAAGCTGGCTCAAACTGGCAGGCTACCAGCCCGCCGAGATGCACATTCCCCCACTCAAACGCCTGGGCGCCCGCATGTTTAAAGCTAACGTCGCCTTTGACGACCACCCCAACGCGCTGCGCTTTAACGACCGCATTCAAACCATCACCGTCGATTCGATGATGGCGTTTTTTGGTCAACGCAATGAAGGCTGGCAGATGCTGACCGTGAAGGAGCCGGTGAAGTAAATGGCAGCTAAGCAGCTTCAATGCACTACAAATTTAATAGCTGCTTGTGCCATATTTTATTGCGCTAACGGCCTAAAACACTAATAAATAGACGCTGTCAAACATTATTAAATAGGAGCTCACCATGAAAACTCTAAACCACTTACAACACGCCATGCGTGCCATCGCGCTGGCGGCACCTTTGCTCATACTGGCCGCCTGCGGCGGAGGCGGGGGTGGGGGCGGCACCAGCGGAAGTGGTGGCACGCCGCCGCCCACGCTCAGCGGCACCATCACCGGGCAAAACCGTGTGGTCACTAACCAGCTCTACAACTACAGCGCTACGGCCACTAACGGCACTGCGGCCAACTACAACTGGGCTTGGGGTGACGGCAGCACGGGTGCGTCTAGCGCCAGTGCAGGCACGCAAAGCAAAATCTGGCGCGCGGCGGGCGACTATACCGCCAAGATGACCATCACCGACAGCAACGGGGGGACTGCTAACGCCACCCAAACCGTGGCTGTGGTGGACCACCCAGTGTCCACAGGTAATGAGCACTCTTGCGCTATTTTGTCTGACAACACGGTCAGTTGCTGGGGCCGCAATAACTTGGGTCAGTTAGGTAACGGCACCTTAATCAACAACGATTTACCTACGGTGGTGCCCGGTATAAACAATGTTGTGTCATTGTCTGCCTATACGCACGGAACCTGTGTTGCCAAAACAGACGGCACTGTGTGGTGCTGGGGCGATTTAGCGGATATACAAACGCTAGCCTACAGCAAGACGCCAGTTCAAATGAATGGTTTAACAGATATCGTAGCATTGGCCCAAGGCAACCAGCCTTTTTATGGTCCAGTGGCACATCACATATGTGCTTTGCAACGCGCAGGGACAGTGCTGTGCTGGGGTGGAAATCGTTGGGGTCAGCTAGGCAATGGCACGGCGCTAAGTCATGACACGTTTCTGCTCAATAGTTTCACGCCGGTTCCGGTGACAGGCTTGTCAGATGCAGTGAGCATTACAGCAGGTGGGCAAACTAGCTGCGCCATTAAGGCTAATGGTTCAGTGGCCTGCTGGGGTTACGGTGTCGTAGGCCAGGTTGGGCCGGGTGTGCGCAACCCTACTGCAGTCACCCAAATGATTTCGATTCCAGCCCTAGTGCCCGGCGTGAATAACGCAGTGTCTATCGTTACATCAAACAATTTAACGTGCGCCGTGATCAGCGATGGCAGTGTGCAGTGCTGGGGTGCAAACAATAGCTCTCAAGCCCTGGTCAACACCACAGGCTTTACGCCAGTAACCTTGGCAGGCATTAGCAATGTAGCCGCAATGACATTAGGAAAACTGCATGCCTGTGCCTTGAAAACGGATACCACTGTAGAGTGCTGGGGCACTTACAAAACTACGACCCAAGGCGCTGCTACAGCAATAAAAGATGTCGGCGGCACACCACTGACCAACGTGCAATCCATCAGCTCTGGCATAGACCATACCTGCGCATCTAAGTTTGACGGCACGGTGCATTGCTGGGGTTGGAATGGATCAGGCCAATTGGGCGACGGCACCAACGTCGATCACACCGCAGCCAAGCCAGTAATAATGCCGGGCATGGGCAAGCTGGCCTCGGGTACTAACCACACCTGCGCATTCAACAGTCTTGGCCAGGTAACTTGCGTTGGTCAAGGTGGCTTAGGGCAGCTTGGCAATGGCGTTACAGGTGATTCAACTACGCCTGTGCCTGTCAATATTCCAGGTGGAGTCAAAGCTATAACTTCTGCCGCGTACCATACGTGCGCAATGAAAACCGATACCAGTAGCGGCGATATTGCGTGCTGGGGTTATGGGCTGTATGGTCAGCTTGGCAATGGCACCAACGTAGACTCCAACGTACCCGTAAACATCACCATTCCAGGGGGCGTTACCGCCATAACTGCGGGCGCGTACCACACTTGCGCACTCAAAGCCAACGGCAGCATGGCATGCTGGGGTCAGAACACGTATGGTCAGTTGGGTGACGGCACCAATACGAGTAGCAATACGCCAGTGACCATAACTATCCCCGGGGGCGTAACAGCAATTTCAGCTGGAACTTTCCACACCTGTGCGCTTAAAACCAACGGCACGATGACCTGCTGGGGACGCGGTGCCGAGGGGCAGTTGGGCAACAACACCTATGGGGACTTAAACGCGCCAGGTGACGTTTTTGGCCTTACCAACGTTGCCTCCATATCATCCACCACCTTCCACACGAGCTGCGTGCGTAAAACCAACGGCGAAGCCTGGTGCTGGGGTAGAGGATATGAAGGTCAGCTAGGCAATGCAACCAATACGGTTACCAGCGTACCGGTGCAGGTGAGCATTCCCGCACCAGGCATCACAGAAATTTCTGCTGGTTATTTCCATGTTTGCGCACTGCAAGCAGATGGCAATGTGGCTTGTTGGGGTGAAGGCACTGTGGGTCAGATAGGTAACGGCACGAATAATTCCAGCAGTGTCCCGGTGGTTATCAGCATTCCCGGTGGCGTTACGTCCATTTCTGCAGGCTACTACCAAACCTGTGCATTCAAAAGCAACGGCGAGGTAGTCTGCTGGGGACAGGGTTATGGAAATGCTCCAGTTGTAGTGCCAGGGTTGGGTGCATCCGTCACTTTCTGGAAATAGAGTTACTACATTTTCCATAGCTGCTTGTGCTATATTTTATTGAGCTAACGGCCTAAATCACTAGATTTTATGCTGTCGCACACCATCAAAAAGAAAGCCACCATGAATAGTCTACGACACCTGCAGCACGCACTGCGCCACATCACTCTTGTCGCGTCACTAGCCATCTTGACCGCCTGCGGAGGCGACCCCAGCGGTGGATCAAGCGGTAGCGGTATTGGCGGCGGGCCGGGCGGCGGCGGCTCGGGCTCGGGTGGCGGTAGCACTGCGCCACTCATCACCACCCTCAGCGCCAAGCCGCTGGCCCTAGGCACCGCGCACGGCTGCGCGCTGCGCGACAACGCCGCTGTGGCTTGCTGGGGCAGCAACTCGGACGGCCAGCTAGGCGATGGCACGCTGCTAGAGCACCTTAGCCCTACCGACATCACCACGCTGCCCGGCGTGGCCAGTGTGGTGGCAGGTGGCCTGCACACCTGCGCCCTGATTAACGACGGCACGGTCACCTGCTGGGGCAGCAACGCGCAGGGCCAGCTAGGCAGCGGCGCAGCATCTGGCGCACCGCAAACCACCCCGCTGGCCGTGCCCAGCACCAGCCTGAGCAATGTGGTGGCCCTGGCCGCAGGCGGCGCCAACACCTGCGCTGTCAAGGCCGACAAAACCGTGCTGTGCTGGGGCGAAAACGACCTAGGCCAAACCGGCAATGGCCAAAGCGGCAGCGCCCTGGTAGCCACACCCACGCTGGTGGGTGGCCTGGGCAATGTGGCCAGCCTGGCCGTGAGCGTTAAGCATGTTTGCGCCCTACTGGCCGATGCCACCCTGGCCTGCTGGGGCAGCAACAGCGCCGGGCAGCTAGGTAACGGCACCAATGGCGTAGGCACCTTTAGCACCGCGCCCGTGGCCATTGGCGGCTATGGCAGCGTGGTGGCAGTGGCCAGCCACAGCTCGCACACCTGCGCCGTGCAAACTGGCGGCGCACTGGCCTGCTGGGGCAACAACGGCTACGGCAAGCTAGGCGACGGCAGCCTAGCGCCTTTGAACAAAAACACCCCCACCCCCGTTAGCACCAGCCCGGTGATGGCCATAGAAACCGGCGGCAACCACACCTGCGCCCTGCGCACCGACCACACCATAGCCTGCTGGGGCAAAAACGACGACGGCCAGCTAGGCGACGCCACCCAGTCCCCCATCAACACCAACCACAGCAGCCCCATTGCTACCACGGCGGGTGCGGTGTTTGCGCATTGATTTAAATTTAAACTTTTTTCACGAAGGACGCACCGTGACCACACAGACCTCTTTGCTGCGCAACCTGCGCTTGGGCATCATGTTGCTTGCTAATCTAGCCTTCAGCGCAGCCGCGTTGGCACAGGTCGCAATGGCTGACCCGAACGACCCGATGGTAAAAATGCTGCGCAATGCTGAGGCCAGCGAATTGCTACCGCTGAAAGATTATTGCCTTGAAAAATACCCGCAATTTGCTAGCTCTCTCGAAACGCAATTAAAGGCTAGCTTACAAAGTTTGTACGGACCCGATTACCCAGCTAAGGTTAAAAAATTCGTCGCCTCACAGGATTTCAAAAAAAGCCGGGATGGCGCGTTTATGGCATTTAAAGCATGGCCCCAAGAAGTCCAATTAGAGCGTTGCCAAAACCTGCCACCCGCATTAGTTTATGAAGCCGAAACTATTGATGGATTTAGGCGTATGGCCGAAGAAGGCTTACCAAGCGCAGTGCAATACGTACGCGAATGCAATGCACTTTACCCGGGTGAAAAATACAGCCAAACAGTGCTGAACGAGAAAATAGAAAACCTATACGGCAAAGGCCCCCAGGCGCAGCGTAAATTTGCTGCTTTTTTAGCCAAACCAGATGTTAAAGCCGAGCTGGCTGACAAGCAACAGCGGTTTGAAGAAGATCGGGGCAGCAGCGACTACAGGCTGCTAGACCAATGCTTTTCTTCCGAAAGAAGAAGGTCTGGCGTGCCGCTGCCTACAAAACGACCTTGAGTGGGCAATATGACATGCCGCTTTATTCGTTCACGAATCTTCAAACAAAAATTTAAAACAGATTGATTTTTTTAATCACCAACAACTCGAAAAGATCATTATGCAGAAATTGTCTATGCCACTCTTTATTAATTTGCGCAAACTGACTGCTCTCGTTGCAGCGTGTGTTGCCGTGCTAATTGCCGGATGCACAGCTCTACCCGGCATTAGCCTGAATCTAGGCTTCATGCTCATCAGCGCGGCTGAAGTAGAACAATACAAAGGCGATGTGAACGAAAACATCACCATCCCGCTGGCTGGCGACGAGCCCGCCATTGACATAGTGCGGCCCGTGGTGAAGGAAGGCAAAGTTGCGTCCCCGGTCGCCATTGAGGTGCGCTTTAAACCGGTAGCCGGTAAATCCATCGACCCAACCAGTTTCAAGCTGTATTACGGCGCTTTCAAAATTGACGTGACCGATCGCTTGCTGAAAACCGCCAAAGTCACACCCAACGGATTTTCAATCGACAAGGTAGACATTCCAGCAGGCTCGCACCGGCTGGTAATGAAGGTTGCAGACGACACTGGCGCAGCGGGTATCAAGGAAATCAAGTTCACCGTAGACGGCGCTTGAGATAGAGATTTACTACAAATTTAATAGCTGCTTGTGCTACATTTTATTGGGCTAGTGGGCTAAAAAACCGCTAAATTTTTCACTTTAACAATTTAACAAAAAGGACTCACCATGCCAACACTTCTTTCTTTTCTCGGCACGCTTCGCAGCAGTACGCTAGCTGTTTCACTAGTCTTCTTGACTGCCTGTGGAGGTGGCGGAGGTGCTGGTGGCGCTCCGGCGGCTACAACGGCCAAAACCGCAAGTCTACTTACCCACCAACTTGCACCCGGCAAAAAAGACCACACCTGCGCGCTCAAACCGGGCGGCACTGTGGCCTGCTGGGGCTATGGCGGCACTTTGGGCAATGGCGGCTCTGGCACTATTGATTCCAATGTGCCTGTAACGGTGAGCAATTTAACCAATGTCAGCTCGGTGGCATCTGGCGGGGCGCATAGCTGTGCGCTAGATAAAGCCAATGGTAGCGTGGCCTGCTGGGGACTTGGGGCGTTTGGCCAGCTAGGAAATGGCAGTTTTGGTAGTCTTGCGCTTTCAAATAACCCTGTTCCTGTAAGCGGTTTGGTTGGCGTTACCGCAATCACAAGTGGGCATTTCTTTAGCTGCGCTTTAAACGCGAATGCCACCGTATCTTGCTGGGGTGACGACTCTTCTGGCCAGCTTGGCAACGGCACAGGAGGCAGCATTGGCTCAATACAAGCCACACCCACTTTAATTAACAACCTAACCAATGTAATCACCATTACAGCCGGAGAAGACCACGCTTGCGCACTCAAATCCAATGGTACGGTGTCTTGCTGGGGGCGTGGCACTAAAGGAGAGCTGGGTAACGGTCAATCACTCACCTCGCTGACCCCGGTCGATGTAAAAGACCCGAGCAGCACGGTAGCGTTCGGCGTCATTCTGGCAGATGTTAAAGCGCTGTATGGTGGCTTTCAGCATACTTGCGCTCTTAAAACCACGGGGGACGTACTCTGCTGGGGCCGCAATGCTGCAGGCATGCTGGGTTATGGCGTTTATGGCACGGTTACCAATGCATCTGTACCCGTGCTAGCAACCTCGTTGGCAGGCCTATCCATCAGCTCCATAGCCATCGGCGGCGCACATGCGTGCGCTTTAAAAACCGACGGCACAGCAGTGTGCTGGGGTTTGGGTACCGATGGCCAACTGGGTGACGGCACCAGCGGTCCCACAGTGTTCAGCACCGCTCTTGTTGATGTGGCTGGCCTGACCGATGCCACAGAAATCGCAGGCGGTGGCACAACCACCTGCGCTCGCAAAGCTGATGGCACTGCCTATTGCTGGGGCGGTACTAATGCGCGCGGAGAGCTAGGTAACAGCACTTTCACAAGCGCTAGTAAACCGTCTCTAGTGACTGGTTTGGCCCTTTGAATTACTTGTCTATATTGCTTGAAAAAATTTTATGAATTTATCTAGAAATCTAAAAATCGTCTCACTTTTAATGGTGACTGTTGCAACTGTTGTTGCTTGTGGCGGTGGCTCAGGCTCTGGCTCAGCACCCTTGGTCATCTCTGCTGAGGCGCCACTCGAAACAGATAAAGTTGATCAACTCATACTGAAGTACAAGATCGACACATTTAATGGCGAACCGATAAGCGCTGCGGAAGCCGCGCGTCTTAGCAAAAATTCGGGGGTAACGATTCTTCCATTCAGAGCCATGAGTGGTGATGCACAAGTTGTGAAATTGGATGCAAAAATTACTATTCAAACTGCACAAGAAATCGCAGCTAAGTTAATGCTGGATCCGTTATTACTATACGTTGGGCCCGATGTGATAATGGTCGCACACCAAAGCATTACGCCACCGCCTAATGATCCACAATTTGTGAATCAATGGAACTATTCATCCGTCACTGGCGCACCTGGCGGTGCTAATGTGACGGGAGCATGGAACATTACTACGGGTTTAGCACCTACGGTAGTTGCAATTATTGATACTGGAATATTGCAACATGATGATTTACTAGGACACATCCTGCCAGGTTATGACTTTGTTAGTAACAGTGCAAATGGTGATGGCGGCGGAAGAGATGCCGATCCAACTGACCCGGGTGATTCACACTATGCAACTATTAATGGAGTTTTAACATTTATACCAAGCTCTTGGCATGGTACGCGTATGGCTGGCGTTATTGGTGCAACAACTAATAATTCTTTAGGTATTTCTGGCATCAACTGGAATACAAAAATATTGCCCATAAGAGCTTTCGGTAAGGCGGGTGGGAATTCATCGGATATCGAAGATGCCATATATTGGGCAGTGGGTCTGCCAGTTCCTGGCGCTCCTACAAACCCCAACCCTGCAAAAGTTCTTAATTTAAGTTTCGGCTTTTATTGGCCATTTCTGCCTGCTGCAAACTGTACTTCTACGTTGCAAGGTGCTATCAATGCCGCCATTGCAAAGGGCGCCACTATTGTTGTTTCTGCTGGGAATGAAAATAGCCTTTCAGCTTATGCGAGTCCAGCCAATTGTGCAGGTGTCATTTCTGTAGGTGCGGTTGCGCAGAATGGAGACTACGCGTCTTACTCAAACTATGGGCCTTTGATTACACTAATGGCACCAGGTGGTTCTGCTGCAGGCCCTCAAATTAAGTCAACCTCAGACTCTGGTACCACTACTGCTAGCAATGACAATGCATACACCAACGGAATTGGTACCAGTTTTTCAGCCCCACACGTTACTGGTATTGTGAGTTTGATGTACTCGTTGGTACCTTCCATTAAATCAAGTGATGTAATACCCATCATTAAAAGTACTGCGCGTCCTTTTCCTGTCACATCGAGATGCGTTACAGCGCCTGTGCTCATTAACAACTGTGGCAGTGGAATATTAGATGGTGGAGCAGTTTTAAATGCATTTAGAAATTCAAATGCTTTTTGCGCTGCTCAAAACCCGCCTACCTGCTAACTGGGCTATCCATCCGTTCCAAACTAGCGTAACGGACTTTAGTCTAAGTTAATACTTTAGTGAGTAGATTAGTAAATTACCGCGAACTCATCTATCTTTTTACCTGGGCTGGGCTTGTCTTACACCGTAGCCCTAGCCGCCTCGCTGCCTGCCGTTATCGAGACCAACCTAGCGGCTTTTACCGGCTTAGCCCAGGTGTGCGCCGAGGTCTACCCGTGCCAGCCGCCGGGTGTACAGGCCAATGTCGAGCGCATGGTGAAAGAGGCTAATGGCGATAGTGCCCAAGCGCAGTAAAAATACCAGGCTTGCAAGTGCGCGCCGATGTAGCAGCGGGCCCACGGGCGGCTGGCAAACACTGATGGTAGGCACTGCGCCCAACTATGTCGATGCGATTGACCTGCGCTTTTGCACCAAAGACGGCATTCACCCTGGCAAAACTCGTGTGCCGCAGGGCACAGACAGCCTGTATGTAGTGCAGCGCAATACCAAAAACGCAGAAGTGCGCATGAACATTCAGGGCTTTGAGCTGATGGTGTGCGGTGCGGCGAAATAACGCTGCGCGATGAAGTTGACTATAAAATGCCGCTATGCGCTTTACACCCAAGCAAGTTTTAGACATACGCTCGTTGGTTTCTCAACTGGCAGGTGCTACAGCGCGGGTTTGGTTGTTGGGCTCACGCGTGCGTGATGATGCGCGTGGTGGCGATGTGGATTTGTTACTTGAGCTTGATAAAACCGTCAGCGAGCCTGCTCTGCTGGCGGCCCAACTGGCGGCCAAGATTTCTAGAAGCATGGATGGGCGCAAGGTGGACGTGCTGATCAAAGCGTCCAATCTGATGCATTTGCCTATTCATTCCATCGCACTAGCGCAGGGGTTGCGCTTATGAAACTACCTGCGGCTTTAGCTGCACGGCTTGATTTTTTGTCACGTGTCACCGCGAAGGAATGCAAACACTTGCTGGATACAGATGGCCGCTTGTTTGGCGATTTATTTACCATCGAGATGGCGCAAAAGATTGAAGCCGCCCCCCTATTGGCCGAACGACTGGATGCTTTTGTGAGCAGATTTGGACGGCTACAGGACACCGTGGGCGATAAATTATTAGCAGCCATGCATTTGTACCCGCCCTTGTGGAAGCTGCCAGCCGGTGTGAGGCCGAGGCCCAGCGCTTGATGCACATGTCCGCTTAGCCCACCGATACCCACACTGGCGTGCCTAAAGCGCACCAGCCACAATATTCAGCGCCACGGCTTCGGCAACATTAATGGCGTTAATTGCCCTAATCGTAGAGATTTGCAATTTAGGTACGCATCTTTTATACTACATAAAATTTTAATGTAGTATAAATATGTCCATCTCTTTAACGCTTGCCGCGCAAACTGCTTACGCGCAATTGCAAGAGGCTTTGCAAGCCAAGGCCATTTCACGCAGTATTGCGGATGCGCCTGGCTCGTTTAATTGCAAAACGGTGGCGGGCAAACCGTACTGGTACTACCAGCAGCGCACGCTGGCGGGCAAGATGGTGCAAAGCTACTTGGGTGCCGATAGTGAGACGATTCGCCGCTTGATTGACCAGCGTGGGCAGGCCAAACCATCCCCCATTATTTCTACGTTGGCGATGTCTGCCGCGCGACTGGGTGCTATGACGGTCACGCCCGCACATCTGCGCGTGATCACGCGGCTAGCGGATGAGGGGTTTTTTAGAGCGGGCGGGCTATTGGTGGGCACGCATGCATTTTTGGCTGCGGGCAACATGCTTGGCGTGCGCTGGAAGGCGTCTGAGCGCACGCAAGATTTAGACTTTGCCCATGCGGGTAGCCGTATGTCGGTAGCCCTACCTAGTGACGCCCAGCTGAACTTGGGCAATGTGATTGACGGATTGCAAATGGGTTTTGTACCCGCCGCAAGCCTGGACGGCGTGCGCGGTGGCCGCTGGGTGAACCCGGCTGATCCTGGGTTTGTGTTGGATTTTTTAACCCCTGTAAATCGGGCCAACAAAGAGCTGGTGCACATCAAGGCGTTTAACGCTGAGTTTCAGGCGTTGCGCTTTTTGGAGTTTTCACTTGAAGATGTGCAGCAAGCGGCCATTTTTAGCAGCAGTGGTGCGTGCCTGGTGAATGTACCCGACCCGGCGCGGTTGGCGGTGCATAAGCTAATTGTTAGTGGCCTGCGCCCACAGTCAGAGCGCACCAAATCACTCAAAGATGTAGCGCAGGCAAAGGCCTTGTATGCATTGCTTGGCGCAGAGCAGCCCGAGCGACTGGCACTGGTGGAGCAAGATGCCATGGCGCGCGGGCCGAAGTGGCGCACGCACTTGGAGGCGGGTAAGCGGCTGATGCTGGACAGTGTGGCGTGAGTCAGACTGTCGCTGGTTGCTGTGCTAGCACTGCGCCACGATATTGAGCGCCACCGCCTCGGCCACCTTGATGCCGTCAATCGCCGCACTCATAATGCCGCCCGCGTAGCCTGCTCCCTCGCCTGCAGGGTAAAGGCCATAGGTGTTCAGGCTTTGCATGCGCAGCGGGTTGGCCAGGCCACGTGTTCCGTCTTTTGAGGGCGCTGCGCGGTCGTCATGCCGCTTGATGCGAATGGGCGCTGAGGTGCGGGTTTCCACGCCGGTCAGCATCGCGTCGGGCATGTCGAAACCTGCAATCTGTTTGGCAAATGCGGGGATGGCTTCGCGGATGGCTTCGATCGCGTACATGGGCAGGCTGGGCTGCAGCGGGTTACCTAAATCGGTAAGGTGCACGCCGGGTTTGTAGCTTGGCTCTACGCTGCCCAGCGCGGTAGAGGCTACGCCTTTTAAAAAGTCGTCTACGCGCTGGCCAGGCGCCTCATAGGTGCCGCCGCCTAGAGCGTACGCGCCTGACTCCAACGCCCGTTGAAAGCGCATGCCTGCCAGCACATGGCCACGCTCGTTCTCGCCTACCAGTGGTTTGCCCAGCGCGTCAAAATCAAAATCTGCGGGCTCAATGCCCACCACAATGCCCGCGTTGGCGTTGCGCTCGTTGCGGCTGTACTGGCTCATGCCGTTGGTGACTACGCGGCCTTCCTCTGACGTCGCAGCCACCACCGTGCCACCGGGACACATGCAAAAGCTGTAGACGCTACGGCCATTGCTGGCGTGGTGCACCAGTTTGTAGTCCGCCGCGCCCAGCATTTTGTTGCCCGCAAACGGGCCAAAGCGGGCGCGGTCAATCAAACCTTGTGGATGTTCGATACGAAAGCCCACGCTAAACGGTTTGGCTTCCATGTACACGCCTTTGGCATGCAGCATCTCAAAGGTGTCGCGCGCGCTGTGGCCAATGGCCAGCACCACGTGGTCAGTGTCGATCTGCGTGCCATCTTCTAGCGCTACACCTTTGATAGCTGCTTGTGCTATGCTCTGTTGGGCCCCAGGCACTTTTTCTAGTAAAACATCGGTTACTTTGCTGGAAAAGCGAAACTCACCACCCAGCGCGGTAATTTCTTCGCGCAAAAACTCCACCACCTTCACCAAGCGAAACGTACCCACGTGCGGTTTGCTGACGTACATGATCTCATCGGGCGCACCGCCGCGCACCATGTCCTCCAGCACCTTGCGGCCATGGAACAGCGGGTCTTTCACCTGGCTCCACAGCTTGCCGTCGCTAAAGGTACCCGCCCCGCCCTCGCCAAACTGCACATTACTTTCGGCTTGCAACTGGCTTTTGCGCCAAAAGCCCCAGGTGTCTTTGGTACGCTCGCGCACCATCTTGCCGCGCTCCAAAATAATGGGCTTAAAACCCATTTGTGCCAGAGTCAGCGCCGCGAACAGGCCGCAGGGGCCGGTGCCGATGACCACGGGGCGTTTGAACGGTTTGCTGGGCGCGTGGGTGACGAATTTATACGACGTATCAGGCGTAGGCAGCGTCTGCGCAGCCAGCTTAGGCGTACGCTGCGAACGCGCCAGCACGGCGGCGTTGTCGGTGGTTTGCACGTCCAGCGTGTAGATAAAGTGAATATCGCTCTTCTTGCGCGCATCAAAGCCACGGCGAAAGATGCTGACGCTTTGGATCTCGTCGGGTTGGAGCTTTAAGCGCGCGCACACCGCAGCGTTAATGGCCTCGGGTGCGTGGTCTAGGGGCAGCTTGATTTCGGTCAAGCGGATGGTTGTGGGTACGGTCATGGTGGTTGGCTAGCCTGCACGGCTGCAAAACGAGCAGATCGTATTTTAGCGGGGGATGGTTTGCTTGGTTTGCGCGATAACCGCAAACGTTGTACACGGGAGCTGGTCGGCGGTGTACTCAGCTACGCGGCTGTCCCCCGTTGCGGCCTAGGGCCGCTGCCTCCTCCTTGATGCCGCTACGCTAAGTACACCGCCGACCAGCTCTTGCGACCATGGTGGGCAATTCACCGTCTGGCTCCAACCATCCCAGTACGCAGCTCTGGCGCTTGGTGTGGACGGCGAAGCGGCATAAAGGAGGAGGCCAAAGGCCGGGGGACAGCCGC
>JAYUHM010000125.1:0-1836 GCA_043766985.1 Polaromonas sp. | reverse complement strand
GCCAATAGAGATGGTCGGGGGTAGGCCATTGAACGTCTGATATTTGTTCAATGGTCCCCTTTCGAAACCAGGGAAATTGATCGAAGGGCACAAGCAGTTCCTCGTCGGCAAGCAGAAGCCAAAACCCGTGTTTCGAAATGTGGGTAACTTCAGCCGCCAAAGTGGTGGTTCCAGGCATCTTGGATCTCCTTCAAGTGTGCATTCACAACGGTTTGCGCTTGCCGAATTTGCGTCGCAGAAAGACCCGTATGGTTGGCTAAAACCACCTGCGGTGTAAGCCAAAATTTAGCCTCGCCGTCAACGTGAGCAACATGCACATGAATGCGCGTCTCCTCCCGAGAAAAAAAGAAGAGGCGAAATTGACCGTCGCGAACAATGGTGGGTGCCATGCCGGTACTGTAACCAACTTATAGTTCAGCAGGCTAACGCCCTGGGCTGCGACTTCATCCACATCTCCACCGCCGGGGTCTCGCCCTTGCAAAAAATCCCAGTCGGCCCGGCCTACCAAGTGCCGTTTGCACGCGAGGTACGCAAGGCATCCGGCCTGACCACCACCGCCGTCGGTCTGATCACCGAGCCGCAACAAGCCGAAGACATTTTGCAAGCCGGTGACGCCGACCTGATCGCCCTGGCCCGCGCCCTGCTCTACCGCCCGCGCTGGCCCTGGGAGGCCGCAGCTGCGCTCAAAGGCACGGTTAGCGCCAGCGCGCCCTACTGGCGCTGCCTGCCGCGTGAAGTGCAGGCGATTTTTGGGGATATTCGGATTGGGCAGCGCTAGCGCTAGCGGCATACGCGTCAGGCAGCATGATCCGCAGAGTGTTGATAGGCTCTACGCCTTCATGTTGGCCCAGCGCTTGAATACAAATTCAATAACGACGTAACACTCAGCGCGCCATCTCGATCAGCTCAATGTCTTTTTTGAGCAGATCATTGATGAGCACCGAGTAGTCCACGCCTTTGGCGCGGGCCAGCGCTGCCAAGGTGGCCTGCACTTTCTGATCCAAGTACACCGGCAAATTCAGTTGCGCGCCAGCACTGTAAAACTGCCCGCGTTTGCCCCCTGAAAAATCAATCTCTGCGGGCATGTCGTCGTCATCGCGTGTGGTTTGTGCGTTCATGGTGTTCACCTTTACGGTACGAGTCTAACGAGGCTCATTTTCATACTGCTGACGTTCGCGTTTCGTGGCCTCACGTGCAGAGATTATCCTCACTCGCACATCAATCGGCCCCGTGTGTTGGTAAGTATGCGCCACAGCCAGTAGCTTGGCTTCGCTTGAGAGCCCCAGCGTAAACCAACGCTCCTCAAACTCACTATGCGCGGCATCGAACACGGTCAAAGCGAGAGCATCGAACAACACCGTAGCCGCTTGCACAAACGTCACGCCATGCTTGGCGATATTGGACTGCGCTTTGACCGTGTCCCACGTGGTATCGAGTTGCAGCGCACTCATGCCGCCCTCCATTGAGTCGCTCTGCCCGCTGGCTTGTCCTTGCGGTTTTTGTGCGTGATAGAGCTGATAAACCGCTTGGACACTGTTACGCCATCCAGAGGTGCTGTTTTGACAGACGAGCTTGTGACCATGGTGCGTGGTGCAGTGGGTAAATTCATTCGATGGATTGCTAAGATTTTAAGCCGTCACCTGTGACTTAGCAGGCAGCCACCTGCAAACCCGCTAAGCCACCTCCCGCCGAGATGGCGCCCTGCTCTACCGCCCGCGCTGGCCCTGGGAGGCCGCTGCCGCGTTGAAAGGCACGGTCAGCGCCAGTGCGCCCTACTGGCGCTGTTTGCCGCGTGAAGTGCAAGCCATTTTTGGGGATATTCGGATTGGGCAGCGC
>JAYUHM010000124.1:0-1846 GCA_043766985.1 Polaromonas sp. | reverse complement strand
GTCCAATGTGACACTGCCCGACCCCGTCGCAACTACCTTCCACTCCCCAGGCGGCAGCGCGAAAGTCGAACGGCCAATTATGAGCGTCCCCTTGACCGTGGACCCTTCGGCAGGCAAATCCTGGGCAGTTGCAGGCCCGCCGAGTAAGAAAAGCAACGAAAGTAGACTAACCCAGCGCATATGGTTTCTCCATTTGTTTGTGACGGTTGACGGCTATTTGCCCGGACCATTGCACCAAAGCGCAATGCCGGTGGATGGAGTATGTCAGGGTCTGATCGTCGCCCTCAATTCATCACCCGACTCTGGGCATGGCGCTGGTTGTTGCAAGCACCATGGCTGATCGCCAGGTTGTCCGCATGGCTGTTGCCGCCTTCGCGCAATGGCTTGATATGCTCCAGCGTTGCCTCTATAGGTGGCACATGTTCGCCGCAGACCCAGCACGGCACGACGCCGTGCAACTGGCGCGCTACTGTTTTGTAGATCTTGTCGCGGGTGTGGGAGAGCTTGCTCATGCGGGTCGAGGCGCAACGGCGATAGACGATGCAGGGCAAAGATCAACGCCCCGTCACATCACCCCAAAAGTCTTGAACGCCTCAACCGTGCTCATGCCATTTTGAATTGCCAGGCGGACCTTGTTCTCGGTGCTGGCTTTCTCCAGCGCCTTGCGGATGGCTTCTTCCTCTGCATGCCGGGGAATCACCAGTACGCCGTCCAGATCGCCAAAGACGATGTCGCCGGGAGCGATGCGCACGCCGTTGATTTCCACGGCCACCCGGTAGTCGACGACCTTGCCGCGCGGCCCCTGGTCTTGGGCGTAGCCACCGCAGGAAAACACCGGCAGCCCCATCTGCAACAGCTCGGGCGTATCGCGCGAGTAGCCATCCAGCACCGCGCCGGCGGCTTTGAGGTGCATGGCGCGGGTGGTCATCAGACCGCCCCACAGCGCAAACTGCGGCGCACAGCCCGTGGCCACGTACACCTCATGGGGCTTGAGGCCGTCAAGCGCCTGGAACAGCAGCCCAAACGGCTGGCGGCTGATGGGCAACTGCCCGCCGGGTTCGCTGGCGGCAAAGCAGTTTGATTCCAGCACCGGCATGGCACGCCCGACAATCACCATGTCATTGCGCACGGGGCGAATCCCCGGACTCAAAAACTGCTTCAGCAACCCCATGCTGTCGAGGATGTCGCCCACCACGGCGGGGAAAAGGCGCTGGCGCATCAGAGCAAAAAGCTGGTCATCGCTGGTCCACATCAAAGCTCCTGTGAATTCGAAAATTGCGCGTTGCCGCAAGTCAAAGCCACACGCCGCTGTGCGGCATCTGGATGGTCTGCGACGGCGTGCCACCGACAACGAACGCACCGATGACAAAGCTGAGCACGGCGATGAAAATGCTTGCAAAAAAGGCGGCCCAGAAGCTGGAGACGGTAAAGCCCTTGACCAGCCGCGCCACCCCCATGACCATCAAGGCGTTGATGACCAGCAAGAACAGGCCAAATGTCAAAAACGTGAGCGGCAACGTCAACATGATCAAAAGCGGCTTGACGATGGCATTCGCAAAACCAAGCAATAGCGCTGACACGATCAGGGACGAGGTGTCAGTGAATTTGATGCCTTTGAAGATGTGGCTGGCGACCCACAACGACAGGGCGGTGATGCCCCAATGGGTCAGGAAAGGGAGCAGGTTGTCAAGCATGGGGGAGGAGCGGAAGGAGCGGTTTTGGACCGGGTTGCAAAGAGAACACAGGACTCGGCCGGGCCAGCCGATTTTGGCTCAGCGCGCCAATCATGGCAGTTCTGCCAAAGTGCTCAGGGGCAGTTGGTCAAACTCCACCAGCAACTGCGCCA
>JAYUHM010000123.1:0-1847 GCA_043766985.1 Polaromonas sp. | reverse complement strand
TTTTGGGGCTGGTATACGGTCGATTGGAGGCACCGTGGTCGCAACAAGCACCGCAAGACGCACAATGCCTTGTTGGCTGATCCCGTCAACGGAAATATTGACTGGCTTCGAATCGAATCAATGTTGCTTGCACTGGGATGCCGGGTGATTGAAGGGCCTGGATCAGCGGTCACGTTTGAGCATGCAGGCCATAGGGCAAATTTTCACAGGCCGCATCCCGGCAAAAAAGCATTGCGCTATCGAATCAAGGCAGTGCGGGAATTCATTGAAAAGATTGGAGTTGAACCATGAACACCATGACCTATCGGGGTTACGCAGCCCACATGGACTTTGACCCTGAGGACAAGATCATTGTCGGCCGTGTTGTCGACATCGACGACATCATCACGTTCCACGGCACGTCGGTGGCTGAGTTTGAGTCGGCTTTCCAGACGGCAGTGGATGGCTACATCCATGCCTGTGAGCAACTCGGGCAGGCCGCTGACAAGCCAGCCAGCGGCAGATTGATGCTTCGCGTCAACCCCTCAGTTCATGCCGCCGCAGTCAAAGCCAGTGCGCGCAGCGGGCAAAGTTTGAACAAGTGGGCGGAGAAGGTGTTGCGCCAGGCGGCGCTTGCTTAAGTGTCAAGTCCCGCGTGTTCATAAACACGTCTGGCTCAACGACGAGGACACATTGCGCAAGGCCGGATCAAAAACCGACGTGTATGAGACGTTCAAGCGGATGCTGGCGCGCGGCGTGGTGCCGCCCGACATTGCCACGCTGCTACAGGAAGCCAGTACCTGACTAGCTAATGGGCCGTTGCTCGATTGTCATGACCGATGCGCCGGGAATTTTGTTCACGCTGAAGCCGCAAACGCCTCCAGCTTGAGCCCCGCAAATATCTTGAAGTCGACCACATTGCGCGTCAGCAGCCCAAAACCATGGTGCACAGCAGTGGCTGCAATCAGGGCGTCGTGCGCGGTGGCGGTCACAGTTTTGGGTAGCGCAGCGACCATTCGTGCGTGGGTGCGCGCCACCGGCAGAGAGAACTCCAGCACGGGAATATTGGACAGCAGATTTTCCACAAACGCAGCGCGCAGGGCTTTTCGGTGCGCGGTGTTGGCGCGTTCCACGCCGACCAGCAGCTCGCTGGCAGTGATGCTGCTCATGTAGGCGCCGCCGTAGTGCGACCAATTGGCCAGATTGAGCGCTACGGAGGATTTTTCGGCCAGCACCCAGACGTCGGTGTCGATCAGGAGGCCCATGGATCGGGCCTCGGCTTCAAATGGCCGCGAACTGCTTGAACATCCCTGGCCATCAGCTTGCGGTCACTTGTTGCCAGCTGAGGCCCTTTGGCCATGAATTCGTCAAGTTGCGCCAGCGGAAAGCCGTCAATCCCGGACAAGGCAGGCACTGGAGACACGCGCGCCACAACGCGCTTGCCGCGCTCAATGTCCAGCACTTGGCCCTTGTATTGCACCTGGTTCAAAAACTCTGACAAGCTGCGGGAGAAGTCTGTGGCATTTACTGTCAATGTGTTCATCGCAAACCTCATTCGCCTCATTCACTAAATCTGAAAATCAGTTTATCAGATAACCGACTGTTGCCCCCTGTTAGCCCGTGAGAACTGTTAGCGGCAGCTGGCGGTTGGCATGCAACCTCAAGGCGTGCGGCCGGCCGAGGCAGAGCTTCGTAAATTGCAACTTTGGATCACGGCTAATTTAAACTTTATAGTCCGGCCAATCTAAAGTTTCCCGGGTGATAAAAATCAGGGAAAGCAGCTGGTCCTGTGGCATCGGCTTACAACAAACGCCTGTCCGAGCGCTTCAAGCCGCCGCCGGAATCAAAAACTCCCGGCTGATGTTGGC
>JAYUHM010000122.1:0-5070 GCA_043766985.1 Polaromonas sp. | reverse complement strand
CACGCAGGCCGCGCCATGGCTAACGCCTGGGGCGCGGCCTGCGTGGAGGCCGGCGCGCTCGGTCACATCAACGGCGACTCGGGGCTGGGCGACTGGCCCGCAGGGCACGCCATGCTGTTAGACTTGATAGGTAGTCAAATATGACTACCGCCAATACCCAGGAGCCCAGCATGCCCACAACCGCCGACAAATCCGCTGCCAAGTCCGTACCCACCAGCCTCAAGCTGCCTGCCGAGCTGAAGGCCCAGATCGACGAAACCGCGCGCAAGGCGGGTATCAGCGCGCATGCGTTTATGGTCAAAACACTGGCCGATGCCACCCACAGGGCGCAGCTACGCGAGCAGTTTCAGCAGGACTCGCTGGACGCGCTAAAAGACGTAGAAGACACCGGCCTGGTACACGGCTTTGACGAGGTCAAAGATTACCTCACCAAGCGGGCCGCATGGCGCAAAGGCACTGCGCCGCAACCCGGGCACCCACCGCTACAGCCCTGGGGCGGCGCTAAACGCGCGTAACCCGGCATGGACCCGAAACCCCTGCAAATCGCAGCGCAAGCCATTACGGATCTGGAGCGGCTGGAAGATTTTCTATTCGAGACCAACGACCCCATGGCCGGTGAACTGCACGCGTATCTTCTGCAAGCATTGGCGGTACTGACACACCAACCAGGCATCGGCCGCCCAGTCGGCGATGGTCTGCGTGAACTGATCATTGAGCGAGGCCGTGGCGGCTATTTGGCCCGCTACCAATACCAGCAGGCACGCGGCCTGGTAACGGTATTGCGTATCCGCCACCAGCGAGAATCCGGCTACACGGCCGACGAAATTTAACCTCCCCCAGAACCCACCCAACTACAGACACCACACCATGGTCACCAAAAAACCCCGAGGCCTCGGCATGGGCCTGGAAGCATTGCTCGGCCCCAAAGTACAAGACGCACTGTCGCCGGGGGACACCGCCGCCACCGCACTGCCGACATCGCTCAAGCTCACCGAGCTGATCCCCGGCATCTACCAGCCGCGCACCCGCATGGACGAGGGCGCGCTGTACGAGCTGGCCGAGAGCATCAAGGCGCAGGGCATCATGCAGCCCATCCTGGTGCGCAAGCTGGCCAACGATGCTGCTGGCCAGGCCCGCTACGGCGACAAAGCCGGCAAATACGAAATCATCGCTGGCGAGCGCCGCTTTCGGGCTGCCAAGATCGCGGGGCTAGACAGCGTGCCCGTGCTGGTCAAAGACGTAGCCGACAACCACGCCGCCGCCATGGCGCTGATTGAGAACATCCAGCGCGAAGACCTGAACCCGCTAGAAGAAGCGCAGGGCCTGCAGCGTTTGATCCGCGAGTTTGGCCTGACGCACGAGCTGGCCGCCCAAGCCGTGGGCCGCTCGCGCAGCGCTGCCAGCAACCTGCTGCGTTTGCTGAACCTGTCTGACCCGGTGCAAACCATGCTGATGGCAGGCGACATTGACATGGGCCACGCCCGCGCACTGCTCAGCCTAGACCGCGCCACGCAAATCACCGCGGCCAACCAGATCAACAGCAAAAAGCTCTCGGTGCGCGAAGCCGAAAGCCTGGTGAAAAAACTCAGCGCAGAATTTACCTTAACGCCGCAAAAACCCGGCAAAGAAAAGTCCCGCGACCTCAAACGGGTAGAAGAAGAACTGTCAGACCTGCTGATGGCCGAGGTAGAAGTGCGGGTGAAAAAGCGCGTCAAACGCCATGGCAAAGTAGAGGAAACGGGCGAGCTGGCGATTGCCTTTAGCAGCCTGGATGAGCTGAACGGTTTGATCGACAAGCTGCGCGGCCACAGCACCTAGCGCAGCTGTTACAACGCGCGGCGGCAGACAATGCAGCCGGTTAGCCGACCAACAACAAAAAGGCTCCCGAGGGAGCCTTTTTTTGCTAGGGCGCAACCGCCGCACCTTGTATGCCGTGCCGCGCCAGCGCCTGCGCCACAAAGCCGCTGGCTTTCATGTCCTGCACAAAGGCGCTCAGGTAGTTCAAAGCCGCCGCCCGCCCCTTGGGCAACCCCATGGCCTGGTTGATCACCATAAAGCGGCCGTCCAGCAGGCGCATGCCGGGCAGGCGTTTGGCGTCCATTTGCAGCTGCTGCTTTACACCCGCTGCCACCTCAATGTTTTGCGCCACCATCATGTCCGTTACTGCGGGCGAGGAGGGCGCGCGCACCAAGGTAGCAGCCTTGATCTCACGCGTCAGGTACAGGTCGTACGCGCTGCCTTGGCCCACCACAATGCGTGTGCCGGCGCGGTCTACCTCGGCATTGGTTTTGATGGGGGACGCGTTGGGCACCATGTAGGCGCCCTCTATCACCACATAGGCCGGGGTTTGGCCCATGTCGGCGCCGCGCACCGGGTCTATCGCCACAAAGGCCACATCAACCTGCGCCGCCTTCACAGCCTCCACCACTTTGCCTGCCGCGCTAAAAGTGACCAGCTCTACCGGCACCCCCAAGCGCTGGCCAAGCTCGCGCGCCAGGTCTACCGACACACCGTAGGCTTGGCCCGCAGCGCCTTTGTTGGCCAAGATGGGGTTGCCAAAGTTAATGGCGGCCCGCAGTGTGCCCGTGGGGGCAAACTCTTTAACCAGAGCGGCGGATGGCGCAGTGGGCACGGAGGCGCAGGCGGTAAGCATAGACAACAAGACGGCAGTGAAGGTACGGGGGAGCTTTTGCAGACAGGTCATGCGCGCTTTTCTCAGCAGGGGGACTGCTGCTAGCCCAAGTGTTTAAACGCAGCCCTTAGGATCGACCGTGATTTGAATCAACTCGCCGCCGCTGCTGCCAAACTGGTTGCCGCCGGTATAGGTTAAGCAACCTTCGCCGTTGTATACGGCTTGCAAACGAATCACGTCGCTGCCAAAGTAAAACGGAATCCAGCGCTTGCCGGTTTCATTACGGTGAAGGTCGTTTGGCGTGCCAATCAGCGCATTGACTTCGCTGAACTGCATGCCAATTTTGATCTTGGAAAATTTGCTTCCGGGGACAATCTTACCGTTCACGCCTGCAGCGGCAGTTGTGGTGCTGGCAGTGCTTGTGGCTGGTGCACTTGCGGTAGGGGCGCTTGCAGCGGGGCTTGTCGGCGCGGCCGCAGTGCCTGCGGGCTTGGTGGTGCCGCAACCAACCACAACCGCCGCAGCGGCCACCAAAACAAATAGTGTTTTCAAAGACATTGGGGATTCCTAAGATGTAAAAAAAGTGTCTGTGGATTCTAGCTAACAAACGCTTACCGCCGACAGCGGTTAAGCCAAAATAATTACCAGCTGAAAATCTTGCCCGGGTTCATGATGTTGTGCGGGTCTAGCGCATGCTTGATGGTGCGCATCATGCCCACCGCGCCTTCGCCTGCTTCGGTAACAAGGAAGTCTTGTTTGTGCAGGCCTATCCCGTGCTCGCCGGTGCAGGTGCCTTCTAGTTGCAAGGCGCGGTGCACCAGCTTGTGGTTCAGCTCCTCTGCGGTTTGGCGCTCGGCGGCAGAGTTCGGGTCGATCAAATAACCAAAGTGAAAGTTGCCATCCCCCACATGGCCGACCAGAAAGTACGGGATGCCGGATGCATCGGCCTCGGCCACGCTGTCCAGCAGGCAGTCGGCCAGGCGCGAGATCGGCACGCAGGTGTCGGTGCTGATCGCCCGGCAGCCGGGCTTGCTTTGCAGGGCGGCAAAGTAGGCGTTGTGCCTAGCCGTCCACAGCTTGGTGCGCGCCTCGGGCGTGCTGGCCCATTCAAAGGCCTGGCCGCCGTTGTCGCTGGCCAGCTCTTGCACCGTCTCGGCTTGTTCTTTGACGCTGGCAGGCGAGCCGTGGAACTCCATCAACAGCATCGGTTCTTCGCGCAGGCCCAGCTTGCTGTGCGCGTTAACCATGCGCACGGTGTTGCTGTCAATCAGCTCGACCCGCGCAATCGGCACACCCAGCTGAATGAGCTGGATGGTGGTGTTCACCGCCTCGGCAATGCTGGGGAAAGAGCAGGTAGCCGCGCTGATGGCCTCGGGTATCGGGTAGAGCTTGAGGGTAATTTCGGTGATCACGCCCAGCGTGCCTTCGCTGCCCACCATCAGGCGCGTCAGGTCATAGCCTGCACTCGACTTTTTAGCCCGCGTGCCAGTGCGAATCACCTCGCCGCTGGCCGTCACCACCTCCAGCGCCAGCACGTTCTCACGCATGGTGCCGTAGCGCACGGCGTTGGTGCCGCTGGCGCGCGTGGCGCTCATGCCGCCAATGGTGGCGTCGGCTCCGGGGTCGATGGGGAAGAACAGGCCGGTAGACTTGACGGCCTCGTTCACGGCCTTGCGGCACACGCCCGCTTGCACCGTCACCGTCAGGTCTTCGGCGTTGATGTGCAGCACCTTGTCCATCCGGCCCACGTCAATGCTGATGCCGCCTTGCACGGCCAACAAATGGCCTTCCAGCGAGCTGCCCACGCCAAACGGGATGACGGGCACTTTGTACTGCGCGGCCAGCTTCACAGCGTCTGCCACGTCTTGCGTGCTCTGGGCAAACACCACGGCAGCCGGTGGCGGCACCTCGGCGTAGGCGGATTCGTCGCGGCCATGTTGTGTGCGCACGGCCAAGGCGGTGGAGCATTGCTCGGCAAAGCGGTTCTTCAGCGCGTCGATCAACACCTGGGGTACCTCGCGTTGGGCGATGGCGGGTAGCAGGTGGGTTGGGAGTGGGGCGTTCATACTTTAGTCTCCGGCTTAAGCTTGACATTATGCCGCTGCTGTTTGAAAACTACCTGTCTTGTCTTGTACCGGAGCAGGCCGACGGTGTACTCAGCTCCGCGGCTGTCCCCCGTGGCGGCTTATGGCCGCCTACTCCTCCTTTATGCCGCTGCGCTGAGTACACCGCCGACCTGCTCTTAGTGACGTGGTTGGTATTCAACGGTCGCGCATCCACCTTGGTCGATGCCCTGGCGCTTGGTGTGTACGGCGTAGCGGCATAAAGGGGGAGGCGGCGGCCCTAGGAGTCTGGGCGGCAGAAGCCAGCACAACCGAGTCCACCAGCGGTGAGGGTAGAGCGTTATAGATAGATGACTGCAAGCTACATCGCCTACC
>JAYUHM010000121.1:0-13375 GCA_043766985.1 Polaromonas sp. | reverse complement strand
GTGATACCTACTGGCGTACTGGGCTGGGTGAAGCTGATGACTGCACTCAGAGTGGCACCCGCCGCCAGCGTGGCCTGCGCGTTAGGAAAGCTGACCAGGCCAGTGCTGGCGCTGTACGTGCCAACGCCCAGTAGACCGCCGTTGACGATGACGTTGCTCAGGCCGCTGCTCAGTTGCAGCGTGACCGTGGGGTTAACGGCTGCGTTAGCGCCGATGTTGGCAAAGCTGGCGGTGGCGTTGGCAGTGGTGCCCACGGGCGCACTGGTTGGCGCGCTCAGCGTGACTTGCATGTCGGTATTCGAGGCAACCACCAGGGCGGCAATGCTTACGGCCTGGCTGTTGTTGGCTGGCACGGTGTCGTTGCTGGCGTTGGTGGTGGCCGTGATACCTACTGGCGTGCTGGGCTGCAGGTAGCTGATGCTGACCGTGGTGATGTAGCCCGCACTTACCGTGGCAGCTAACGGGGTAGCAAAGCTGACCAGACCAGTGCTGGCGCTGTACGCCCCAACTCCCAAGAGACCACCGTTGATGCTGACACCCGTCAGGCCGCTGCTCAACTGCAGGGTGACTGTCGGGTTGACGGCGGCGTTAGCACCGATGTTGGCAAAGCTGGCAGTGGCGTTGACAGTGGTGCCCACGGGGGCACTGGATGGCGCACTTAGGAGCACACGCATGTCGGTGTCCGTACTTGGCGCGGGAACGCCAATAGTTGCTGTTGCAGGTGATGTCGTATTGACCGCTACGGCAGTCACCACATCAGTTCCAGCAAAAGTTGCAGTACCTGCAACCACGGTGCCACTTACCAGTGTGGACGACAGTTTTACGTCGAAGGTAAATTGTCCACCACGTAAAGCACCGAGTCTTCCAGCCACCACATTGGGCAGTGAGCCAAATGTGAGGGTCGCACCAACAGCGGGGCATGACGTCGTACCTGCGGAAACGCTTGCCAGCGTGACTCCCGAAGTGGGGTTGGACAGCGTGGGCGCTAAAGCAGTGCAACCCACAGTCGCAATGCCCGCAGGCAGCTTGTCGGTCAGCGATGTGACGTTAACGGGCAAGTTGCCCAAATTCACATAGCGAATGCGGTAAGTGATAGTGGCACCTGCAGGGATCACACCGCCGCTATAGGCGGCCCCGTTTACGCTGACGATTTCTTGGAACACATGCAGCGCGGCACTTTGTGCCACCGTCGGGCCAAAATAACGCCACGGATTGTCTTTGGAAGAATTGCCAACCGTACCGTTATTCCAGTTATCGCTGCCATTGGCCTCAAAGTTCGCGACGACCCCATCGCTCGCCGATAACACGCCTGCATCCAAGCGGACACGAACCTTGATGTACACGGTCTCGCCCAGTAGATGCAAGCCATCAGACCAGCGCACAGCATTGGTGCTTCCCGGCAAAGGACTCGCCTCGCTTACTGACCACCCCATGCCCGACGCATCCAGCACGGTCGGAGTGTCTTCAGGTCCGGCAGCCGTTGCAGGGCCATCTGAAACATCCGCAATGTCCGCACCTGCATATTGAATCCGCTGCCACGGGCCCACGCTTCCGGTGTTATCCAGCGTGTAACCCGTGTGCGGCCCTGCGACCGAAGAGCCCGCACCGAAGGGCGGTACCCCTGTACCGACGCCGTTGATGACGGTGGCTAACGAAGTGGGCGCGGAGTTGACAGGAATCGAACCCAAGGTTCCGCCAATGCCAAAGGCATTGACCTGATCTGCGTCCCACAGGTTAAATGCATCAATCGCACCATAAAAAGTGGCGCGCACGTTGTAGCCGTTTGAAGCAGCTCCCGTGTTAAGAGGGCTGCCGACAGGGCCCCGGGCGATATTGCTTGAGTCCGCCGTGAACAGGCGCGTCCGGGTATCTGTGGAATAAAAAATACCAGTGTCACCGTACACATCGTTTTCGCGGCCGTTCAATACACTGGCAAATGGAGCACCAAAGGGCGTACGGCTTCCACGCGCCCCCCATCCGTTATTGGCATGCCCGCCCTGCCCCGCAGGTCGGGGCGTGGCACCGGTAGCGTCGGTTACAAAAGACGCCCCCACAATCGTCGTGCCCGGTGCCGGGTAGGCCGTAAAGTAAACACCGGGCCCGCCTACGGCATTGGCCACTGTCGCAGTCAGTACATATTCAACAACGTCACCCGCTTGTCCGCCCGGTACACGCGCCGGATTGGTTAAAAGACTGACCGACGCAGGCGTCAAACTCGTCTTCATGTTGGTCATGTAGATTCCGTCGGCCTGCACCGCACTGGCCAAGCCCAACAGACCAAAGCCAATTGACCAGAGCAGCTTGGATATCCGGCAGGCAGATTTGCTTTCCCGCACCATTCGCACCTGCTGGCAGCCTACGACTTGGCGATCTAGGCCCGTCTTGGTCAAAATTTGTAATTGAATACTTTTGAAAAATCTCGCCATTAACATGAAAATCCGCCTAATTTGTTTACTTTATTGTTGAATTAATGCGACTTTCAGTAAAAAACTGACCCGTTTTCGACTGTTAAATCAATTCATCAACTAACAAAATTTAACAAAATGTAGCGTTTTGCACACCAAGCTGCTCGCTTTACCCCCGGTAAAAATTACAGGCCCTAAGTGATTCGCAGTGGGCTAACCTAGGGGCTTTGGAATAAACTTGCTCACGAATAAGTAGCACTTTATCCAAGCAGGTCAGTGGTTTAAACAGGGGAACGGCAGTCATCCGAGTTTTCCACCAGGTTCGAATCGTTCAGCCGTATTGGCGGTCGCAAGAGCCCTTGAAGCGCCATCTCAAGCTCCGCATCGGGGGGAAACACGTGCTACGTATTGCGTAGCTTCTCCCGCATGATTTCATAGGGTTACAGGCTGATCTCCGCTTGAAAATCGCTTGGAATCGCTGTTTTGAAGAGTTTGGGACCGTATGGAAGCCTCTGGAGGCTTGAAAATTGGCTGAAAACCGAAAATTTTCCAGTTTGGGAGCCAATTTTTTTATTCCTGTCGCGTTATAGCCCCCTAGAATAATGCGGGAGCAGCTATGGAAGTTATAGTAATAATTTCTCTTACCAAGACACAGTGGCGTGCTTTGGGGCGATTTTCGGCAACCTTATCGCCCCGTCAACTGCAAGGCCGCCAAAGCCATGATCTTGGCGCTGTCCACCAGCTCTTGAATGCCTACATATTCGTCTGGTTGGTGCGCCAAGTCCAGAATACCGGGGCCGTAGGCGATGCAGTCTTGCAGCTTGCCAGTGCGCACAATATGCTTTTGGTCGTAGGTGCCCGGGCTGGAGATATAGCTGGGTTCCCTGCCCAGCACACGGGCTATGGCTCTTGCGGTGGCGTCTACCACGGGGGCATCTTTGGGCGTGGCCGTGGGCACAAAGCTCATGATTTCTTTGATGTTGAAATCAAACCCAGGGCGGGTGCGCTGCAGCTCTTGCAGCATGTCCAAAATTTCACGCTTGACGTCCTCCAGCTCCTCTTCGGCAATAAAGCGGCGGTCCAGCACGGTGCGGCAGCTGTGCGCTACGGTGGGGGCGGGCAAGTCGCCCGTGGGCCAGCCGCGCGCATCCACGGCGTAGCGCTGCTCTATTTGGCCCCCGTGGATGCTGTTGATATTGAGCGTGCTGACGCGCGCGCCCGCAGGCTCTACGGGCTCTTTGGTGCGGCGTTGGGCCAGTTTAGGGTTGAGCTGGGTTTCCAGCAAATGGATGAACGCGCTCATGTGGTTGATGGCGCTGTCGCCCAGAAAGGGCATGGAGCCGTGGGCGATGCGGCCCTTGGTTTCTACCTCGGCCCAGTAGACGCCGCGGTGGCCCAGGCAAATGCGGTCTACGCCCAAGGGCTCGGGAATGATGACGTGGTGCACACGTGGCTGGCTAAAGTAGCCGCGCTCGGCCAGATAGCCCACACCGCTGAAACCGCCAGACTCTTCGTCCACCGTGCCGCTGATTTCCAGCGCACCGGGCAGCGCGATGCCGCTTTCTATCAAGGCCTCGCAAGCTATCACACTGCTGGCCAAGCCGCCCTTCATGTCGCAGGTGCCGCGGCCATAGATTTTGCCGTCTTTTATCTCGGCGCCAAAGGGGTCAAAAGTCCAGCCGCTGCCGGCCTCCACCACGTCGATATGGGAGTTGAAATGCACACACTCGCCTTGCGATGCGCTGTACGCCGCGCCTTCGTAGCGCGCCACCACATTGGTGCGGGGGTATTTGTCGCTGTCACCTGGCCCACCCGTGGCGCGCACGTACTCTACTTTAAAGCCGCGTTTGGCCAGTCGTTCGCCCAAAAACCGCGCGCAGGCTTCGTAAGCGTCACCTGGCGGGTTGATGGTGGGAATGCGCACCAGGTCTTGCGTCAGCGCGGTGACTTCAGCGCGCTTGGCCTCGATACGTTGCAGTAAGTGGTCAGTGTTCATGCGGCATTGTCACCCAAAGTGCCGCTAGCTGCAGGTCTTTAGTTTTGCCGCCAAGGCAGGCCCAGCTTGCGCCAGCCGCCGACATTGCCGCGGTGCGCGTCGCCGTCCGGGTCCCCCTCAAAACCTTCAAGAATGTTGTAGGCCTCAAAGCCCAGCGCCTGCGCGCGCTGGGCGGCGGGCACCGAGCGCAGGCCCGAGCGGCATAGCAGCAGCACTTTGGCGCCTGCGGGTACGGCGGCCTTGAGCTGCGCGTCAAACTCCGGGTTAACTGCCATGCCGGGCCAGATTTTGAATTCAATGCCGGGTACGTCGGGGATAAAACCCACCCAGGCGCGCTCGGCGTTGCTGCGAATGTCTACCAAGTGGGCCTCGCCACTTCTCCACCAGCGGTGGGCCAACTGGGGCGACACGTCGCCGCTGTAGCCAGCGGAAGGGTCCACCGCGCGGGGTGCGTCATCGGCCGCACCTGCGTCGTGGCGCAAGCCAAGCGTGAGGTTGGCGGGCACGGCTTCGTCAATGCGTTGGGGTTTGGGGAGGTTCAGGTTGTTCATCAGTTGCACAAATTGGGCTTGGCTGCGCAAGCGGGGTGGTTGTTGGGGTTGTTGCGTAAGGTCATAAATTCGCGCGTTGCTGCGCTTCTCATCGCCGATGCTGCTGTGGCTGCGGCCTTGGTAGTCATGGGCGGGCCACACGGTGGTGCTATCGGGCAAAGCAAACAAGACGTGGGTGATGCTGTTGTACAAAGCGTCGGCGCTGCCGGACTGAAAATCGGTACGGCCACAGCCACCAATCAGCAGCGTGTCACCGGTAAACACATGGCCTTCAGCGCCGTGCTGCCACAAATAGCTCATGCTGCCTGCCGTGTGCCCGGGCGTGTGCAAGGCTTTGAGCGACTGGCCGCCAAAGCGCAGCACGTCGCCGCCCTGCAGTTGAATGGCCGAGGGCATGATGCCGCAACCTGCGGGTGTGGCCGCCTGGGCGCCGGTGTGCTCAATCAAGCCGCCAGCGCTGGTAATGTGGTCGGCATGGGCGTGGGTTTCCACGATGTAGCGAAGCTGCAGACCCTGCGCGCGCAGAGCGCCTAAGTCACGCGCCATTTGCGTGTCCACCGGGTCGATGATGATGGCCTCGCGGGAGGCTTCATCAAACAGCACGTAGGTGTAGGTGCTGGACGCGGGGTCAAAGAGTTGCAGGGGGTTCATGAGGTATTCCTTTTTACGCAAACTTGGTCAGCATGTCGGCCACATGGTCAGCGGGCAAGTCACCCTGCTCGATGACACAGGCCACCATGGTGAAGAAGGCTTTGTCCAGGGCTTTGCGCGCAGCAGACAATTGCTGCGCGATCTTTTGGCAATCCTCTTCTTCTTCAATCTGGCGCTGTAGACCGCGCAATTGTCCCTCTACGCGGGCCAGGCGCATACAGATGGCCTTTTTTTTAGCACTGTCTTTGAGTTTTGTCATGTCATACGTCATTTACATATACTCCCTGGAGTATACTACAGGGCTATTATTTTAACCATCGTCTTCTTCAAGCAGGGCACACTTATGAATCTCGCAACGCTTTTGCCGCATCCGTTTTTACAAGCAGGTGTGGGCGGTATTTTGATCGGCTTGGCCAGTTGGCTGCTGTTGGCCTCACTGGGCCGTGTGGCAGGTATCAGCGGCATTGCGGCCGGCGCGCTGATACCCACTCAGGGTGCAATGGCCGGCGAACGCGCATGGCGTTGGGCCTTTGTGGCGGGCTTGGTGTTGGTGGGCGCTGCTGCCGCAGTGCTATTGAACACGCCGACGGTCGCTACCCGGCCGCTACCGCTACTGGCAGTGGCGGGCCTGCTGGTGGGTTTTGGCACGGTGCTGGGCTCGGGCTGCACCAGCGGGCACGGTGTGTGCGGCTTGGGCCGGCGCTCGGGGCGCTCGCTGGTGGCCACCGTGGTGTTTATGGGCATGGGCGCAGCTACGGTATTTGTAGCTTCTTATGCCCGCACTCTAATGGCTGGAGTCTGATATGGTTAAAAAATTGCTATTTGCACTGTTGTCCGGCGCCCTGTTTGCCGTGGGCCTGGTTGTCTCGGGTATGACACAGCCACCCAAGGTCATTGGCTTTCTGAATGTGGGCGGCCTATTCGCACCCGCGCGCTTTGGTGCCTGGGACGCTAGCCTGGCCTTTGTGATGGGTGGCGCCTTGCTGGTCACCCTGGTAGCGTTTGCCGTCACCCCGCGCAAGGGCAACAAGCCATGGGCGGCACCCCGTTTTGAGCTGCCCACCCGCAAAAACATTGACGGCAAGCTGGTGGTAGGCGCCGCACTGTTTGGCGTGGGCTGGGGTTTGGTCGGTTACTGCCCCGGGCCAGCCTTGGCGTCGTTACTCTATGGTGGCGTCGATGTAGCGGTTTTTGTAGCAGCGCTTGCCCTGGGTATGTGGGCTGCACGGCGATTGGTCAAATAAAGAAGGCGATATGAAGAGCACCCTCACCGACTGGTTTGCCAGCCTGCAGAACCGGCCGGGTGGCGACATTTTGGCCGTACAAACCATGCGCAACGCACTGATGGCAGCCAGCGTGCTGGCCTCTGCCGCGCTGGTAGGGCTGATGGGGGTGCTGGCCACAGCGCATTTGCATGCGCGCTGGAGCAGCGCCAGCGCGGCCACCCTGCTGGTGGTGAGCGCCACATGTTCGTTGCGCGCGCTGTGGACGCTGTCTGCGGCGGGCTTTGATTTGCGCTTGGGCGCCAGCCCCATGGCTGGCAGCTCGCCCGACAAGCCCAGCGCAACGGCATCTAGCCGGTTGGTGCAAGAGCTGACCACCGCCTTGCGCGCCATCCGTTGGTCAGGGATTTTATTGATCTTGGCGCTGGCAGCTGCGGGTGCCAGTGTGTGGGTGCCCAAGTAGTTGACGCGGCGCTGACAGCAAAAATCGTGGAAAATAGGCGGTTGACGTTTACGTAAACGTCAATTAGCGGAGCCACCCCTCATGACCGATTTGTCAAACGACTACAAAGCCCTTGCCGAGTACCGCCCTACGCACAAAGTGCGCTTTGTTACCGCTGCCAGCCTGTTTGACGGGCACGACGCCGCCATCAACATCATGCGCCGCATCTTGATGAGCATGGGCGTGGAGGTGGTTCACCTGGGGCACAACCGCTCGGTTGACGACGTGGTAACCGCTGCCCTGCAAGAAGATGTGCAGGGCATCGCGGTCAGCTCGTACCAGGGCGGGCATGTGGAGTACTTCAAGTACATGACCGCACTTTTGAAAGAGCGCGGTGGCGAGCACATCAAGGTGTTTGGCGGCGGCGGTGGGGTGATCATCCCGGAAGAAATCCGCGACTTGGCAGCCCACGGCGTGCGCATTTTCAGCCCTGAAGACGGGCAGCGCATGGGCCTGGCGGGCATGATCGGTGAGATGGTGATGTCCTGCGACCGAGATATGTCGCTGTATGCGCCCAAAGATGTGAAGTCAATTCAAGGCCACACCGATATGGCGTGGCGCCATTTGGCGCAATTGATCTCCAACATTGAGATTTCCAGACAAAAAGACGCTTCAGCCCAGCATTTAATAGCACAAGCCGCTACTAAATTAGCAGCAATTCCCGTGATCGGCATTACCGGCACGGGCGGTGCAGGTAAGTCGTCGTTGACCGACGAGCTGATTCGCCGCCTGCGTTTGGACCAAAACGACAGCCTGCGCGTGGCGCTGATCTCCATCGACCCGTCGCGGCGAAAAACTGGCGGCGCGCTGCTGGGCGACCGCATTCGCATGAACGCGATTTCGCCATGGGCTAGCGGCCCGCGCGTCTTTATGCGCTCGCTGGCTACGCGAGACTTTGGCTCTGAAATCAGTCAAGCCCTGCCCGATGTGATTGCCGCCTGCAAAGTAGCTGGCTTTGACCTCATCATCGTCGAAACCAGCGGCATCGGCCAAGGTGACGCGGCCATCGTGCCGCATGTCAACCTGCCCATGTATGTGATGACGCCCGAGTTTGGTGCGGCGTCGCAGCTCGAGAAGATTGACATGCTGGACTTTGCCGAGTTTGTGGCCATCAACAAATTTGACCGCAAGGGCTCGCACGACGCTTTGCGCGACGTGAGCAAACAAGTGCAACGCAACCAAGAGGCCTGGACCAAGCCGATGGAAGACATGCCCGTCTTTGGCACCATGGCCGCACGCTTTAACGACGATGGCGTGACGGCGCTGTACCAGGCGATGAAGCCGCGCTTGGCGGCGCTGGGTTTGAAGATGCAGGCTGGCTCGCTGCCAGAGGTGAAAACCCGCCACAGCACCAACCAAACCCCCATCATCCCCGCCGCCCGCACCCGCTACCTCAGCGAAATCGCCGACACCGTACGCGCCTACAAACGCAAGGCCCGCGAGCAGGCCACGCTGGCGCGCGAGATCCAGCAACTGCAGGCGGCAGCGCGTATGCTGAAAATCGGCAAACCCGACCGCGCCCCCGCCGCCGAGGCCGCGCTCGACCTGGCCGCTCACCGCAAAGCCGCACAAGACCCTGGCGCACGCAAGCTCCTACAGCAGTGGCCCGACATGCAAGCCGCCTACGCGGGCGACGAATACGTGGTGAAAATCCGCGACAAAGAACTGCGCACGGCGCTTACCAGTACCTCACTGAGCGGCACCAAAATCCGCAAAGTAGCCCTGCCCCAGTTTGAAGACCACGGCGAGATTTTGAAGTGGCTGATGCTGGACAACGTGCCCGGCAGCTTCCCCTACACCGCAGGCACCTTCGCCTTCAAACGCGAAGGCGAGGACCCCACGCGCATGTTTGCCGGTGAAGGCGATGCCTTTCGCACCAACCGCCGCTTCAAGATGGTCAGCGAGGGCCTGCCCGCCAAGCGTTTAAGCACCGCGTTTGACAGCGTAACCCTGTACGGCGCAGACCCCGCGACCCGCCCCGACATTTACGGCAAAGTGGGCAACAGCGGCGTGAGCATTGCCACGCTGGAAGACATGAAGGTGCTGTACAGCGGATTTGATTTGACCAACCCCAGCACCAGCGTGAGCATGACCATCAACGGCCCCGCGCCGACGATTTTGGCCATGTTCATGAACACCGCCATCGACCAGAACCTAGACAAGTTCAAAGCCGACAACGGCCGCGAACCCACCGACACCGAAGCCGCCAAAATCAAAGAATGGGTGCAAGAAAATGTGCGCGGCACCGTGCAAGCCGACATTTTGAAAGAAGACCAGGGGCAGAACACTTGCATCTTCAGCACCGAATTTTCATTGAAAGTGATGGGCGACATTGCCGAATATTTTGTCCACCACAAAGTGCGCAACTTCTACAGCGTATCCATCAGCGGCTACCACATTGCAGAGGCCGGGGCTAACCCTTTAAGCCAGCTCGCGCTCACCCTGTCCAACGGTTTTACGTTTGTAGAAGCGTATTTGGCACGCGGCATGCACATCGACGACTTTGCGCCCAACCTGAGCTTCTTCTTTTCCAACGGCATGGACCCCGAATACACCGTGCTGGGCCGCGTAGCACGCCGCATCTGGGCCACCAGCATGCGCGACAAATACGGTGCTAATGAGCGATCACAAAAGCTTAAATACCACGTCCAAACCAGCGGCCGCAGCCTGCACGCGCAGGAGATCCAGTTCAACGACATCCGCACCACCCTGCAAGCCCTGATCGCCATCTACGATAACTGCAACAGCCTGCACACCAACGCCTTCGATGAAGCCATCACCACGCCCACCGAAGACAGCGTGCGCCGGGCGATGGCCATCCAGATGATCATCAACCGCGAATGGGGTTTGGCGAAAAACGAAAACCCCTCGCAGGGCTCGTTCATCATCGAAGAGCTCACCGAGCTGGTAGAAGAGTCCGTGCTAGACGAGTTCGAACGCATCAGCGAACGCGGCGGCGTGCTGGGCGCGATGGAAACCGGCTACCAACGCGGCCGCATCCAGGACGAGAGCATGCACTACGAAATGCTCAAACACACCGGCGAGCTGCCCATCATTGGCGTCAACACCTTCCGCAATCCCAAAGGCGATGTGGTGCAAGACAAGCTAGAGCTGGCCCGCAGCACCGAAGAAGAAAAGCAGTCGCAGCTCAAACGCCTAAATGACTTCCACACACTGCACGCCGCCGAATCCCCCGCCATGCTCAAGCGCCTGCAACAAGCCGTCATCGCCAACCAAAACGTTTTCGATGTACTGATGGACGCCGTGCGCGTGTGCTCACTCGGGCAGATTACCAATGCCCTGTTTGAGGTGGGCGGGCAGTATCGACGCAATATGTAAAAAATTTGGTACTTCTACTTAAATGATATTTGCCCAGCAGCTCTAGCTAAACCAGCATACTGACTAAGTACCGTCTTTTGAATACTAGTTTCTGCATCTATAAATACACCATACTCTGCAATAGATCTTCTAAGTGCATTGTAGATATCTGTTGCTCCTTCTTGAAATGATCTTTCTGCAATTACTTTGTGCTCCTGCCTAGCCATCTCAAAATAGCAATATAGCAATTCGGGAAAATTGATCAATTCAGCTTCAGACGACCCATTTTTTGGTCTGTATTTTATTTCGGGATACTTAAGAGCTGCCTGCGCCATAAGATCTTTGAAATTCGTTTTATTATTTGGTAGCCTTTGAAAAGTCTCAAACATATCTGGTTTTTGATGCCTCAAAGCGCACAAAAAGAACATAAATAATGGGTGAAGGCTGATGGTGTTGCTGCCAAGAGTCTTTTGGCAGTTATCAAGCGCTGCTTGAGCCATCCAGAAAATCTGCTTCTGCGACCTAAGATCTAATTCAAACATTTCGCTAATTGCTGCAAACGCTTTTTCTAATGCGCCATCTTTTGAGTAGTAATAATGCAAAAATCCAAGGTATGAAAAATCTCTAATTGCTCTCGGCGTGTTTTGCATGAGTAATTTTGCATAACTGAAATAATTTGGCTCTGGTAGCGAATACTCAAAATCAAAAAATCGCTTCAAGTATTGGTACCCGTCGAAACCTTCGCCATAAACCGACTTAATCGAGTGAGTCAGCTGAGACAAATTTGTCGAAATACAAAAGCAAATCCCAGGCACTCCAAATAAGTGTTTTATTTCTTCAAGTAACCGGATAGCATAATCAGGCCTTGCGCGGTCTAGTTCATCAATAAAAAAGACAAAGGGCGGTTTGTATTTATTTTCTTTTACCAACTCAGTGACGAGGTCTTCCAGTTCAATTTTGAATTGCTTTTTGGATTTAGCCGTATCTTGATGTTGCTTAAGTACTTTTTCAAAATATGTATCCAGTCCTTTTTCCAAGGACGTTTTTGAGCCTTCGATTAGCGCATCTACTGACTCTTCATCTATATCTGTATCACCAGTTGTGAACGCTTCAGTTAACTCACCCACCACGATACCTGTTGTTTTCTTTAGTAACCCTGCAGCCACAATTTTAGTAGCAGGCAAAAGTCCCTTGCGTAGAGATTTTTTAACCACACTAAGTTTTTTCAGAATTGAATTTTTCTTAGCAATGGTTGATAGTTCTTTGATGTATGGCTCAAGGGCACTACTGAGCGTAGCCATGAAAGCAACACTAGGTTCATTGGAAAAATCATTCTCCCACGCATCAAATTTCAGAACGGGATGTCCTGATTGCTCTAAATCTTTCATCCATCGATCAACAAAAAAAGTCTTTCCACCGCCCCAGCCAGAATCCAATGCAAAAGTTAGTGTTTTTGACGGGCTGTTGTTCTCTCTAGTGAAGTGACTTGTCAATAAATTTGTTAAGAATTTAGAGTACTCTTCTCGCTGTAAAACATCATCACTCCAGTTGCTTGTAGTCGTGGTGTCGTTCATAGTTTTTAGTTTTTTGTCTTTTGGGTTACATCCAAAAAGTAGATGTATAGGAGTTTATTTGTCGATTTGCAAATGCTCAAGCACCACATTTGGTCGATTTGGAAACTTCACCACCAAATCCAACTGCCCACCAATCGCCTGCACATAACGACGCATAGTTGATAGCAGCATGTCGCTGCGCTGCTCCAGGCGCGAAATGGTGTCTTGGCGAACGCCTAGTGCCAGTGCCATATCGGCCTGGGTTTGTGATGCTGCAATGCGCAGGTCGCGCAAGGTAGCAAGCTCTGCCGCTCTTGCGGCAATCTTGGTTTGGCGCTTGGCGGGCAAGGCGCTTAAAACATCTTCAAGTTTTTTTACCATGCTGTTTCTCCTTAGGTGTCTGGTTCAGTTCAGCCAAATGCTGTGTCAGCCTGCTATCGGCTTTGTCAATCAAGCGTTTATAAAAAAGCCGCTGGTCAGCGCCTGACTTGTCACCCGCCACCAGCAGCACGGCCTGCCGTGATGGGTCAAAAGCAAAGGCTACTCGCCAAACTTCTTTACCCTGCCGAAAGCGCAGTTCCTTCATATTGGCGTGCTTGCTGCCCTTCAGCGTATCAACCGCCGGGCGACCCAAGCCGGGGCCGTAATCACACAACAGCAAGGCATGCGCTAACAACTCGTCTTGCACACCTTCTACCAGTGCAGCAAATTCAGGCTCAAACTCGTGGTGAAAGATGACTTGCCAGTTCATGACTAATTATGTCATTAAAACCATATTTAAATCAATTAACCGCGCTGTGGGCAGCCCAAGAAAAAGCCCCTTAATCATGCGACGAGGCTTTTTCCGTCGGGCTACTCAAAATGCTGTTTTTGGCTTTTTTTACCTGCTGTTTAGGCCTCTAGTCCAATGAATACGGACGCAAGCACATCCTGAATTAATAGCGATACGGAAATAACTCAAATTTCACACAGACAGTTTCGTCAAATCGCAGCTGTCAATACTTAAGTCGCGCATGGCACGCTGCACAAACAAACCTGGCTCTTTTATACCTTTTCATGGATAATTGCCAACATGTTGAGTCACGAAAAACCGCTTGAGTGGATAGGCAGTAGCCACAAAGACTTGATGACCTTGCCCGCAGATGTTCGGCGGTTTTTCGGCTTCGCTTTGTCGTT
>JAYUHM010000120.1:0-32343 GCA_043766985.1 Polaromonas sp. | reverse complement strand
GTCGACGGTGCATTCAGCGTAGCGGCATCAAGGCGGAGTAGTTGGCCCTAGGCCAACACGGGGGACAGCCGCGTAGCTGAATGCACCGCCGACCAGCTCCCGTACAAGACAAAAAAGACAAGCCAAGCTCAGCGCAAACTGGCGATACCGTCTCATCAATTGAGGAAAGATCACATAAGTGAACCGTATTGACCTTAGGGCCAGCCGCCCTAACGCGTCTTGGCAAATTGCGGCGGTAGCCAGCCAGTGGCTGCCAAGAGCGCTACAGCGTTAATCTCCCGCCCGCCTGCGAATCGTTTATTCTTGGGGCCTATGGCCTCACGTTCTACCGCTTCCAGCTCTTCCACCGCCCCTGTGCACTACGCGGTTGACGCGTCAGACGTGCAGGCGCATCTGTACCGCATCACCCTCACCATCGCGCGGCCGGCTAAAAACCAGCGGCTGAGTTTGCCGGTGTGGATACCGGGCAGCTATATGGTGCGGGAGTTTTCCAAACATGTGCAAAAGCTGCGTGGTGTGCAAGGCGGTAAGGCCGTGGCGCTGACGCAGCTGGACAAATGCACCTGGCAAGCGGCCAATGCCAGCACGCAGCCTTTGGTGCTGCACTACGAGGTGTACGCCTACGACCCTTCGGTGCGCACTGCGTGGCTGGACGCGCAGCGCGGGTTTTTTAACCCCACCTCACTGTGCCTGGCGGTGCAAGGCCAGGAAGACCGGGCCCACCAGCTGCATATAGGCGCTACTAAAGCAATAGCAGCTTGTGCTATTGCTACCGGGGCTACAGCCCTAAAAGTAGATAAAAACGGCTTTGGCACCTACACCTTTGCCAGCTACGACGTGCTGGCCGACACGCCGTTTGAAATGGGCAATTTTTGGCGCGGCCAGTTTACCGTGCGTGGGGTGGTGCATACCTTTGCCGTGGCCGGTGCGCCGCCCAGTTTTGACGGCCAGCGTTTGCTGGTTGACACCCAAAAAATTGTCGAAACCGAGATGGCGTTTTGGCATGGGCCGAGCGAGATGGCTGGCAAGACGGGCAACACGGGCAAGACGGGAAACAAGGCTACCACCAAGGCCACCAGCAAAACCACCAGCCAACCGCCGTTTAGCCAATACGTTTTTATGCTGAACGCCGTAGACGACGGCTACGGCGGGCTGGAGCACCGCAACAGCACCGCGCTGATTTGCACCCGCCGCGACCTGCCGCGTGCCGGGCAAAAGAAAGCCAGCGAGGGCTACACCACCCTGCTGGGTTTGATCAGCCACGAGTATTTTCACACATGGAACGTTAAACGCCTACGCCCGGTGGAGTTTACGCGCTACCAATACAGCAGCGAGCAGTACACCCAGCTGCTGTGGTTTTTTGAGGGCTTTACCAGCTACTACGACGACCTGCTGCTGCGCCGCGCGGGCCTGATAGACAACGCGCAGTACCTCAAGCTGCTGAACAAAACCATCAACCAGGTCATGCAAACCCCCGGTGCCCAGGTGCAAAGCGTGGCGCAAAGCAGCTTTGACGCTTGGGTAAAGTACTACCGGCAAGACGAAAACACGCCCAACGCCACCGTCAGCTACTACACCAAAGGCGCGCTGGTGGCGCTGTGCTTTGACCTGACGCTGCGTGCCGAGGGCAAAACCACGCTGGACGCGGTGATGCGCGCGCTGTGGCTGCGCTGCAAGGCGGGGCCCATGAGCGAGGCCGACTTTGCCGCCGTGCTGCAAAACTGCAGTGGCCGCAGCTTTGACGCCGAGTTGGCGCAGTGGGTGCACAGCACCGCCGCCCTGCCGCTTGCGCGCCTTTTGACAGCCCAAGGCGTGCAGGTAGTAGAAGACAAGCCGCAACTGGCCCAGCGCCTGGGCTTGCGCGTGGCCGAGGCCAACGGCGCCGTGCAAGTGAAGGTGGTGTTGCGCGGTGGCGCCGCCGAGCAGGCGGGCTTTTGCCCAGGGGACGAATGGCTGGCCGTGGGCACAGCCCGTGGTGGCCTGTGGCGCCTGAACAAGCTGGACGACCTGCTGCTGTACACCGGCGAGGTGCCCAGCACGGCACAAAGCAAAGCCGTGCAAGCCGTGGTGGCGCGCGACAAGCGCGTGCATACCCTTAAGCTGGCGCTGCCCGCCGCTGAGCGCGAAGACCTGGCCACCTGGGTGCTGCGCGCGGGCGATGCCGCGCGCATGGACGCATGGCTCGCTGGCTAACCCGCCTGGCCCTTGCACTGCTGCTGGCCTTGGCAGTGCATGGTGTAGTGCTGTGGCGGGTGGCGCAAGAGATGCAGGCGCTGGCCAGCGTGATGGCCCCGCACGCCGACCCGATGTTTACCCGGCAAATTACCCAACCAGCCGTGCCCGCCGCCCAAGAACCTGCTATTGCGGTGCCAAAACAGGCTGCAGCCCAACATAATATCGCACGAGCAGCTACTAAAAAAGTAGCTAAAAGCGCCAGGCCAGAACCTATACCGCCAACTGAACTGCCCGAGCCTGCGCCTACCAGCACCGACAGCACCGAGAGCACACCCCCCGAGGCGACGCTGACAGCTACGCCTTTGGCAACGCCCACCACCACCCTGGCATCGCTGGAGACCGCTGGCCAAACCATCACCGCCAGCGCCTTAGCGGGTGCGTCGGCCAGCACCTCAGCTACCAGCACGGCCCTGGCCGACAGCGCCAGCGCCGCCGCAGCTAACCGCGCCGCTGTGTTGGCCTTGCAAGGGGATTGGCCTGCCGACACCCGTTTGTCGTACCAGCTGGGCGGCTACTTTCGCGGCGACCTGCACGGCGACGCGCAGGTGCAGTGGACGCGGCCCACCGAGACCGATGCGTCTGCCCCAGCGGAGCCCACCAAGACTGCTACCGCCGCCAATGTTGCATTACCCGGCTCGCGCTACCAGGTGCGCATCAACATCAGCATTGGCTTTACCAAGGCGCAGTTGCAAAGCCAGGGCCGCGTGTGGGCCAACGGCCTGCAACCGCTGGCGTATGAAGAGCAGTTGCCTACAGGCGGCAGGCGCAGCGTAACGCTGGCTGCGCGCGAGGTGCTGCTGATGGACGGCAGGCGCATCCCACGGCCATCGGACGACCTGAGCATAGTGCAAGACACCGCCAGCCAGTTTGTCGATCTAGGCCACCGCTTTAGCACTGGCCGTGCCGTGCTAAAAGAGGGCGAGACATTGCGCCTGTGGCTGGCGCGGCCCGGCGGCCTGGACGAGTGGACGTATGACGTAGGCCCGCCCGAGACCATCTACCTGCCCGCGATTGGCCCCGTGCAGGCGCACCACCTCAAGCCGCGTCCCCTGGCCACCGCACGCGGCACCATCACCGCCGAGATGTGGTTTGCACCCAGCCTGCAGTACCTGCCGGTGCGCATCAAAATCACCTTGAACAAAGACGCGCACCTGGACCTGCTGGTGCAAAAAATAGAGCAGCGTTAGCAGTGCCGGTGCGGGCCTTACGCTCAGTTGGCCTCGTCAAACCGGCTTTGCTGCTCTTTCAGCCAGCGCTTGAGCTGCGCCGGGTCGTGCACCCGCACTGTGTCAGCTTCCATCTGGTCGATGGCCGCTTGCAGTGCCCGCCTTTCTTCTTCAATACTCCCCACAATCCGCGCCTCGCTCACGCGGGTGCCGTGGTGCAATGAGAATGCATCAAAAAGCTGTAGCTGCAGCGTCAAAAGATCATGCTTCAAGGCCTTGGCCTGCTCACTGAGCAGGCGGCTCAGTGCAATCAGGCGGCTGTGCGCCATGCGCCCGATGGTCACGCTGTCCACCTGTTCAATGCGCAATTGCAACTGCAGCAGGGCCAGCAGGTCGCGCCGCTCGTAGGCGGCGTTGGCCTCGCCCATCAGGGTGGTTTTGTGTTTATGTGCCTCGGGGTCAGCCTCGCGGTCGGGGTGCAGGGCGCTGTTGGCGTCCTGGCTTTTCGGTGCGCTTCTTCTTGGCGTGCGGTCTTGGGGCGTTTGGCTTTGCGGGCTTCGCGCTGCGCTTGCTCGGCCTCATCCCGCTCACGCAGGTGCCGCATGGCCAGCTGCTGGTGTAAAAACAGCACCATCGCGCTGCTTGCGCAAAGGCCCAACGGTGTTGGTGCGCAGGGCGATATAGCGCTCGGCCCAGCTGCGGTGCGTCTCCGTCTGGCGCGTCAGGCGTGGCTACACGCTCAATCAGCGTGTTAAAGCGTTCCTTTTCGGCAGACAGCTGCGCCGTGTTGACTTTGAGTTGAACCAGTTCATCTACCAGAGGGGATGAAGGCTCTTTCAGGGGTGCGAAGCCATCACTCCGGATCAATCTTCGCGTCTTTCACCACCTTGGCCCATTTGATGGTCTCGCTCTTAATGAGGGCTGCAAACTGCTCGGGCGTGCCGCCGCCCAGCTCGTTGCCTTGGGACAAGAGCTTGTCCTTCACCTCGGGCATGTTCAGGGCCTTGTTGGCCGCTTCGTTGAGCTGCTTGACCAAAGCCGCAGGCATGCCCTTGGGGCCGATCAGGCCTTGCCAGTTTTGCACTTCCACGGCATAGCCTTGCTCTGCCATGGTTGGCAGCTCGGGTAGCAAAGGCGAACGCTTGGCGCTGGTGATGGCCAGGGCGCGCAGCTTGCCGCTCTGGATCGAGGGCATAGCCGCGTACATTTGTTCAAACATCATGTTCACCTGGCCGCCCATCAGGTCGGTGGTGCCGCCAGAGCCGCTCTTGTAGGGCACATGGATCATGTCGATACCGGCGGTGTGCTCAAACAGCGCACCGCTCAGGTGGTGCGATCCACCAATGCCGCCCGATGCGTAGCTGAGTTTGCCGGGCGCGGCCTTGGCAGCGGCCACGACGTCTTTGACCGATTTGTAGGGCGAGTCAGCGCGCACCATCAAAATCAAGGGGCCTTTTTCGATCAGCATGATCGGCGTGGCTTCGGTGGGGTTATAGGGCAAGGCCTTGAACAAACCTTGGTTAACGGCCAATGGGGCAAAGTTGCCCATGCCCAATGTGTAGCCATCAGGCGCTGCTTTAATAATAGCAGCTGTACCAATATTAGCGCCAGAGCCAGGCTTGTTGTCAATAATGATCGTGGCACCCATGATTTGCCCCATGGCCTTGGCTACTTGGCGTGAGCGGCTGTCGGCGTTACCACCCGCAGAGTAGCCCACAATCCAGGTGATGGGTTTGCTGGGGTATTTGTCTTGCGCAAAAGCGCTGCCCAGTTGCAGGCTGGGCAAAGCCACTGCGCTGGCGGCGGCTTGGATGAGGGTGCGGCGGTGCATGGCTTAACTCCTGAAAAATGAATGGTGCCACCTTAACGCAGACCCAGGCTGCGCGTTATCAGCGTTTTCCATAGGGGCAGTGATGGCAAAGCGGCGATTTTAAGGGACTTGGGGCAAGCCTTGATCAATTAACCCCACGCCGTTCCGGCTGAGCGTGTCCAAGCCCTAACGCGGCCGCAAATCGACCACACGCTTGGCCTTACCCACGCTGCGCTCTACGCCGCCCTCGGGGCGCAGGTCAATCTGGGCGCTGGAGCCAATAAAAGCCTTGATATCGCGCACCAGCGCTGCAGATGCGGCACGGGCCGCTGTTGAATCCATGGCAATCCCCGGCTGCATTTCTACTGCCACAGTCAACACATCCATCGCACCGTCTTTGCTCAAAACGCATTGGTAGTGGGGTGCCAAGGCGCTTTGCTTGAGGATGAGCTCTTCGATTTGGGAGGGAAACACATTCACCCCGCGCACAATCATCATGTCGTCGCTGCGCCCGGTAATTTTTTCCATGCGACGCATCGTGCGCGCCGTGCCCGGCAGCAGGCGCGTCAGGTCGCGCGTGCGGTAGCGGATGATGGGCAGGGCCTCCTTGGTCAGGCTGGTAAACACCAGTTCACCCATTTCGCCGCCCTTAGATTCGTCATAGGGCAGTACCGCGCCCGTCTCGGGATCAATGATCTCGGGGTAAAAATGGTCTTCCCAGATGGTCGGGCCGTCCTGCGTCTCAATGCACTCATTGGCCACGCCGGGGCCTATCACCTCACTCAGGCCATAGATATCCACCGCCTTGATGTTCATGCGCAGCTCAATCGCGCGGCGCATGTCATTCGTCCACGGCTCGGCACCGAACACGCCAATGCGCAGACTGGTGGAGCGCGGGTCAATGCCCTGCTTGTCCAGCTCGTCCGCAATCGCCAGCATGTAGCTGGGCGTGACCATGATGATGGTGGGCTTAAAGTCCATGATCAGCTGCACCTGCCGCTCGGTCTGCCCTCCCCCAAAGGGGATGACCGTGAGCCCCAGCTTCTCCGCCCCATAGTGCGCTCCCAGCCCGCCGGTAAACAGCCCGTAGCCATAGCTCACATGCACCATGTCGCCCGGCTGCGCACCCGCCGCGCGCAAGCTGCGGGCCACCATATTGCTCCACATGTCCACATCATTTTGCGTATAGCCCACCACGGTAGGTTTGCCGGTAGTGCCACTGGAAGCATGGATGCGCACGCACTGCTCACGCGGCACGGCAAACATGCCAAACGGGTAGCTGTCCCGCAGGTCGTTCTTGGTGGTGAAGGGGAATTTATTTAAATCCGCTAACGACTCGCATTGATCGGGGTGCACGCCTGCTATGTCAAACTTGGTTTTGTAGACCGGCGAGTTGGCGTAGGCGTGACGCAGCGTGGTTTGCAGGCGCTTGAGTTGCAAGGCGCGCAGCTCGGCTACGGGGGCTTTTTCTATGGGTTCTAGGGGGAAGGTCTTCATGTTGTACTGCCTTAATCTATGGGCTGATGTTTGAATGCGGACATCCGGACGCAGAGGACGCAAAAATTACGCAAAGGACGCAAAAGGAAAACCAAATAAGAAAAAATTGAAATTAATTTTCATGCTGATTTTTTCCTTCAAGTTGCTGTTTTTTGGTATTTTCTTTTTGTCTTCTTTTCCGTCCTTTGCGTAACCATAGCGTCCTCTGCGTCCAGAAGTTCGGTTTTCGGAAGTTCGGTATTTAAAAACCTAGTTAAACAATAACCCCAGCAATTTGCGCCGACTTGCCGCGAAACATGGCTATCACTTCGCCATGCTGGTTGCTCACCCGCATATCGTAAATGCCATGCCGCCCCGTCAGCGTTTGCTCCACGCCCACACAGGTCAGCACGTCCCCCAACTGCCCCGACTTTAAAAACTCAATCGAGCACCCCGCCGCCACCGTCACCTTGTTATGCGAGTTGCAGGCAAACGCAAAGGTCGTATCCGCCAGCGTAAAAATAAACCCGCCATGGCAAATCTGATGGCCATTCAAATGCAGCGCCCTCACCTCCATCCGCACCACCGCCCGCCCCGGCGCACATTCCAGCAGCTCCATACCCATAGTGTCTTTGCTGGCAGTGTCCACTGCCCACATGGTTTCGCCCACACGGCGTGCCAGATCAGTGGCTTCTTGTTTAATGGGGTCAGATGACATTTGATTTTCCTTGAGTTACAACACTCTCGGAGCAGGTAGTGTTATGAACCCAGATGCCATCACCACCAACATAGTAAGTGTGGAAGTCCTCAACCTCTAGGTTATAAACATCAACCTTGAGGTAAGGCTCACTGCTCTTGTAAATACCTAAATCAACGAATGATTCAATGCCGTTAGAGGGAACTGGTTCGTAGTTCACACAATCAATTAAGGTGCCGTGGCTGCGCTCCACATCCTCAAAACGCTGGAACCATCCGATGTTTTTTTCTTTAGTGCGATACACCGGGTATTGCGATGTAACCTCTACACGCGTACCGTCCGACATTCGAAGCACGTCGTTTTTCTTTAACTGGTCAGCCGCAGTCCAACCAATACCATTTACCCAGAAGGGATGATTACCTGTTGCAAACAATACGCGCTCTAGATCGCTGTCTGCCCTGTAGTAACTCACAGCGCGAAGTGTTTTTTCAGCAAACCTAAGAGTGTCGACCACTTTTTTGTATTCTTGACCGCCAGTACCATCCTCCGGGCTAGACAGTACTTCATCACCGATATTAATTTCTTCTATTCGTTTAAGGCCATTTTTGGTATGAACACGTGTGCCTTTGATAAAGGAACCGCCCGAAGTTGAAACTGATGGCGTTAGCCACCGTTTAATGTGAAACTTCATTTAATTTCCCCGGAAGCTAGCAGACCGCTTCTCCAGAAAAGCCTTCACGCCTTCAATGTAGTCATGCGTGTTGCCTAGCGTGCTTTGTTCATCCCGCTCCAAATCCAGTTGTGCATCGAAGCTGTTGGTGTGCGCGTTGCGCAGCAGATGGCGGGTGACGACGAGGGCTTGGGTGGGCATGGTGGCCAGTTTGGCGGCCATGGCCAGGGCTGCGGCAACCGGGTCGTCGGCCACGTCCCAAATTAATCCCCATTCTTTGGCCTGCGCAGCGGGCAGTTTGTCGCCTGTCATGCACAGGGCCATGGCGCGGGCCATGCCTAGGCGCTGGGGCAGTATCCATGAACCCCCGGAGTCGGGGATGAGGCCGATTTTGCTGAAGGCCTGGATAAAGCTGGCGGTGGGCGCAGCAATGGTGATGTCGCAGCCTAGCGCGTACGACGCGCCCGCGCCTGCGGCCACGCCGTTGATGGCGGCAATGGTGGGCACGCGCAGCGCCTGCAAGCGCTGGGCGGTGGGGTTGAAAAAGTCGTTGATGACGGCGCGGGGGTTGGCGCGCTCGACCATCGTGCGGCCCTTATCGTCTGTGCCTTCAGAGAAGTCGAATTCAGACAAATCCGCCCCCGCGCAAAAGCCGCGCCCTGCGCCGGTGATGACTGCCGCGCGGATGTTGCTATTGGCTTCTATCCTGTCAAACGCAGCCCACAGCTCGCGGTGCATTTGCTTGGTAAAGCTGTTGAGCGCGGCGGGGCGGTTGAGGGTGATGAGGGCGATCAGCGTATTGCCTGCGCCACGTTCTTCATACAGGATGGTGGGGTCGGTGGTGGTGTTGTCTGCCATGGTTTGTCTCTCCTGCTGCGAAATTTACCACCAATTTCGGATTACCTGACCGATTGGTCGGTGAATTTTTGGCTGTGCTCGCCCTGGCACTTGGTATGGTTTGGAGCGATACGGTGGATCGCCCACCATCGTGGAGAGCGGGTCGGCGGTGTAGTCAGCGCAGCGGCACAAAGGGGGAGTAGAGGGCCATAGGTCGGCGCGGGGAACAGCCGCGGAGCTAAGTTTCATCGTTCGTTCCTGCCATTGCATGGCTTTGCGCCAAAAGTAGGCCTGTTGCAACAGCGCGCGCAATGAAAGGTTTGATATTCACAGGGTAAGTTTACTCTGAGCAAGCAGGAGGCTGGAAATATAAAACTACTTGAATGGTCATTTTTATGGTCTAATAAAAAATTGACAGCCACCTAGGGAATAGGATTTTCCGAAGACTGTGGTCTATGTTTTTACGGAGTGCCAAGATGCAAACCCTTTTCGCCGAAACATCCATTGGCATCACTGATTTGAAGAAAAACCCGTCTGCGGTGATCCGCGAAGCAGGGGACAACACGGTAGTAGTGCTGCACCACAACAAGGCCTCGGCTTACTTGGTGCCTGCCAAGACCTATGAAGTGATGATGGATATTTTTGACGACTTGATGCTGGCACCGCTGATTCAGCTCCGCCTGGACGCAGCAAATGCGCAGCCGGAGGAATTGATTGAGGTCACTATTGCTCAGTTAGAGCGTGATGCCAAAGCCAAGATGAAGCGCCAGGCTTCTAGTAAAACTGCCTCAGCACGTTGAGGGATTTTTCGGTGGCATACCGCCTCAAATTTTTAGCCGATGCTAAAGCGGAGTGGGACAAGCTGGACGGCAGCGTGCAGCTGCAATTTACCAAGGTGCTGACCAAACGGCTGGAGGCACCGCGTGTGCCCAAGGCGGCGCTTGCGGGGATGACAGACTGCTACAAAATCAAGCTGCGCACTGTGGGATATCGACTGGTGTACCAAGTGCAGGATGAAGCCTTGGTGTTGTTGACAATAGCGGTGGGCAAACGCGACCGTAACGTGGTCTACAACGTGGCGATGGCGCGGATGACCGACATAGAACCTAAACCGCAGACTAAACCGCAAACTAAACCGCAAATTAAAGCCAAGCGTCGGTAACTGCATATCTAGCAAAGTACGATGCAAAATCCAGTCAAGGGGATTAACAGAGCGTTGCTTGGCTTTGTGCACTGGTCCATCGGCCAGATGACTACAAAACAAGGACAAGACAAGCTAAGATAACGAACATGACCTACGAAAACATCCTCACCAAAACCGAAGGCAAAGCCGCCATCATCACCCTCAACCGCCCCAAACAGCTCAACGCCCTGAGCGGCGCGCTGATGGAAGAGCTGGGCACGGCGCTCAAGGGTTATGACGCTGACCCCGAGATTGGCTGCATCATCATCACCGGCAGCGAAAAAGCCTTTGCCGCCGGCGCGGACATTGGCAACATGGCCACCTACACCTTTGCCGACGTGTACAAAAACGACTACATCACCAAAAACTGGGAAACCATCCGCAGCATCCGCAAACCCGTTATTGGTGCGGTGGCAGGCTTTGCCTTGGGCGGCGGCTGCGAGCTGGCGATGATGTGCGACTTCATCATTGCAGCCGACAACGCCAAGTTTGGCCAACCCGAGATCAAGCTGGGCATCATCCCCGGCGCGGGCGGCACCCAGCGGCTGCCGCGCGCGGTGAGCAAGTCCAAAGCCATGGACATGGCCCTCACAGGCCGCATGATGGACGCGGCCGAAGCCGAGCGCGCAGGCCTAGTCAGCCGCGTGGTGCCGCTGGACAAACTGATGGAAGAAGCCCTGGGCGCGGCGCTGATGATCAGCGAGTATTCACAAATCGCCGTCATGGCGGCCAAAGAATCGGTCAACCGGTCTTTTGAGGGCTCGCTGTCCGACGGCATCATGTTTGAGCGCCGCCTGTTCCACGCTTTGTTTGCCACGCAGGACCAAAAAGAAGGCATGGACGCGTTTGTGAACAAGCGCAAGGCCGATTTCAAACACCTGTAAGCTAAGCTGCCCCGCAGCGGCCCGCAGGCAGGGGGTGGAAAAGTACCCCGGCAAAACAGCTATAATTGAAAGCTTCGGTGGTATAGCTCAGTTGGTTAGAGCGCAGCATTCATAATGCTGAAGTCGGTGGTTCAAATCCACCTACCACCACCAGTTTAGACCGCCTACAGGGTAAGAATACAACCCTCGGGTTGACAAAAAAAGCACTGTGCCCCACCGTGCTTTTTTTATGCGCTCCCTTTTTTATCAACTCAGCCTCTGGATGTACACCATGAACCGCTGCTTATCACCGCTATGGCACCGCCAAGACGCTACTAAAAAAGTAGCTGCTCGTGCTATGTTCTATTGGGCTGGTGCCCTATTTCCTTTACTTATTGTGGCTTTGCAGCCAATGATGGTACATGCCCAAGGCGAGGGCCCTGTGAGCCCGCCCGAGCAGGTGCTCACCGCTGGAGATTTTGTCGGGCGGCAGTTTCCGGCCAACGCTTTGCGCGGCAGGATGAAAGTGGTGCAAGGCGCGGAGATTTTGATGGACGGCAAGCCAGAGCGCCTGTCGCCCGGCTCGCGCATTCGCGGGCCGCAAAACAACTTGGTCATGACGGGCGCCATTGCGGGCGAAGAGTACACCGTGAACTTTGTGCGCGATGCGTATAACAACGTGCACCAAGTATGGATTTTGACAGCGCTGGAAGCCAAGCAAAAAATCAAGTCAGCCACCCCGTACAGCAATATCATTTTTGGCTCAGACGTCAAACCCAAGGTAGACGACGGCAAAACGCCGTTTGACCAGCTGCCCAAGTACAAGCAGTAGCCTGCAAGTAGTAGCAGCACGCCGCCAGCCGCCAAACGCCGCTTGAAAACAGGCGTCTGGTAACAACGGCCCGCCCAGCCCGCTCGGCAGCCCGCTAAACCGCCCAAACCGCTAATTTGTAAGTCAAATTAGCCTCCAGCCCAATAGAACATAGCACAAGCAGCTATTAAAAACATAGTACCCAGGAATCGCACCATGAGCAAAAAAGTCTTTATCAAAACCTTCGGCTGCCAGATGAACGAGTACGACTCGGACAAAATGACCGACGTGCTGCGCGCCGCCGAAGGCTACGAGAAAACCCAAGACGTCGAAGAAGCCGACCTGATTTTGTTCAACACCTGCTCGGTGCGCGAGAAGGCGCAAGAGAAGGTGTTCAGTGACCTGGGCCGCATCAAACACCTGAAGAAAAAAGGCGTGAAAATTGGCGTGGGCGGCTGCGTGGCCAGCCAGGAGGGCGCAGCCATCATCGCCCGTGCCCCTTATGTAGACGTGGTGTTCGGCCCGCAAACCCTGCACCGCCTGCCCGAGCTGCTGGCCAAGCGCGACCGCGAAAAGCGCCCGCAGGTAGACATCAGCTTCCCCGAGATTGAAAAGTTTGACAACATGCCCCTGGCCCGCGTAGAGGGTGCCAGCGCCTACGTGAGCATCATGGAAGGGTGCTCTAAATACTGTAGCTACTGCGTGGTGCCCTACACCCGTGGCGAGGAGATCAACCGCCCGCTGGAAGACGTGTTGGTGGAAGTGGCGGGCTTGGTAGACCAGGGCGTCAAAGAAATCAGCCTGCTAGGCCAAAACGTCAATGCGTATAGAGGCGTGATGGGCAACACCAGCGAGATCGCCGACTTCGCCACCCTCATCGAATACGTCGCCGACATCCCCGGCATCGAGCGTATCCGCTACACCACCAGCCACCCCAACGAGTTCACCCAAGCCCTGATCGACGTGTACGACAAAGTGCCCCAGCTGGTCAACCACCTGCACCTGCCCGTGCAACACGGCAGCGACAAAATATTAGCCGCCATGAAGCGCGGCTATACGTCGCTAGAGTACAAAAGCACCATCCGCAAACTGCGCGCCATCCGCCCCGGCATGCGCATGAGCAGCGACTTCATCGTCGGCTTTCCCGGCGAAACCGAAGACGACTTTAGCAAAATGATGAAGCTCATCGACGACATAGGCTACGACAACAGCTTCAGCTTCATCTACAGCCCACGCCCCGGCACCCCCGCAGCCAACCTGCACGACGACACGCCCCACGATGTCAAACTCAAACGCCTGCAACACCTGCAAAAAGTGATTGACGACAGCACCGACGCGATCAGCAACGAGCTGGTGGGCAGCACGGTGTGCATCTTGGTAGAAGGTCCCTCACGTCGTTCTTCGATAGAGGTTCCCGAACTCATGGGCCGCACCGAATGCAACCGCGTAGTCAACTTCCCCGCCAGCGCGCAGGCGCAGCGCATGGTGGGGCAGATGATGGATATTGAGGTGACGGAGCGCTTGGGGTATTCGCTGCGGGGGAAGTTGGTGATGGCTGCGGAAGTAGCCATTGACTGAGTTCTCGCTTAACGCAATCCTTTGAATTCCGCTCGCTTGACCTTGGTCGGCAAGTGGTGAGCGAACGGGAATGCGCCGCTAAAAAATTCCGCTAACACACGACTTTACGTATGTTGCGCACGTAAACCTGGCCTCGACTTACTCCAGTTTTACATCCCATTCCCATTAGCCCACTGCATCGGGTTGGGGATGATTTGTTGTCGGTTAGGATTGCTGCTCGACACGCCTTACCCAGCAGGGTATCAACTATCGGGATATGGACTAAAAGCTTATGACTAAAAGACGCAGTAAGAGCGCACTCGAGGAAGTATTGGATCTGGTGTCGTTATTGCCTTGGTGGGTAGGTGTACTGATCGCGGGGGGTGGTTATCTAGTCTTGCACCGTATGGCGGTAGCAGTTCCAGTAACAATGACCCAGCCAGGCCAAGTCAGTAGCCTTGCAATCCGAGGAATCATTTCTGGACTAGCGTACGCGGGTCAATTCATAGTTCCTTTTATCGGCTTGCTCGGTGCTGCGATCTCGTTTGTTCGCAGTAAACAGCGCGCTGGCTTGGTAACCGATGTGGCTTTTGCAAAAAGCGCTGACTCGCTTGATGGAATGTCTTGGCGCGAGTTTGAAATGTTGGTGGGTGAAGCTTACAGATTGCAAGGATATCGAGTAATTGAAACAGGCGGAGCTGGAGCGGATGGCGGCATTGATTTGGTGCTGTCAAAGGGAGGGGAGAAATTCTTCGTACAGTGCAAACAATGGAAAGCATTTAAAGTTGGTGTGGACGTAGTACGAGAGCTGTACGGTGTCATGGCAGCCAAGGGTGCTGCTGGTGGTTTTGTGGTTACCTCAGGCAGCTTTACTGGAGATGCTAAAGCGTTTGCAGATGGCCGCAATGTTCAGCTCGTGGATGGATCAAAGCTATTTTCCATGATAGTGCAGGCGAAGCGCTCACTGGGTACGGTGGACCAAAAATCTCTTGAAGCGTCTGAAAGGGAAACACTATTAGCCGTGACGGAACCTAGCTGCCCGCGATGCGGATCTAGCATGATTAAGCGTACGGCGCTCAAAGGAGGCAATGCTGGTGCAAAGTTCTGGGGCTGCGCAACTTTTCCTGCCTGCCGTGGTGTACGGGAGTTAGAGTAACTTAGAACCAATAGCGATAGGGCAGTGATGTATTCTGCGGGCAATATGAGGCCAGATCAAACTAATTTCACTCACATTCATAGCCTATGACTACGAACGTACATTCTCGCCAGCCAATACGCTCAGTTACTCAAAATAGTACAGCGAATAAAGTGCTCTCCGTTTGGCATGAGACGATAGCAAGGGGTAACGAGCAGATCGCCCAAGGACTGACGATGCCATACAAAGACGCTTTTACCAGTGTTCGTCGCAGTGGCGAAAATAGGCCTTTGATCAAATAGACGTCGATGCACCGCGTGCCTTCAAACCCAGTCGAGTGGGTGAAGGAATGGGAGCGTATCCACGGAAAAGCGTAGCAAAGGCGCGGGGATAGCCTTTTGATTGCTACCAAGGTGGTCGCGTGATTTGCGGAGCTTTTTCGGGGATATGTCCCGTTCCCCGTCCAGCTACGCCAGCGCTGCAGAAGCTATAAATTCAGTAGCTGCCTGTGCTATATTCCATTGGACTAACGGCCTAAAACATACTTAGACTTAAACTCTAGCAAAGCTTTTTGGTACTGCACGTTGCCAACCAAGTTCAGGTTGCTGTGCGCCCCTCCTTCCACCGCCAGCCACTGCTTGGGCATGTTGGCCGCTGCAAAAAGCTTTTGACCCAAGACGATGGGCACGGTGGTGTCCAGCGTACCGTGCAGCATCAGCACAGGGGCTTGCACTTTGGTGATTTTCTCGATGGAAGCAAAGCGCTGGGTGTTAAAGCTGCCCAGCAGGCTGGCAAAAAACCCGGCCTCGCGGGCCACGTCGGTAAAGCTGGTGATGGCCGATTCCAAAATCAGTGCGCCGTAGTCTGTGGGTGCCTGATGGCGGCTGGCGACATCCACCGCCACGCCGCTGCCCATGCTATGCCCATACAGCACGCGCTGCGCAGGCCGCGGCTCGCGGCGCTGTAGCTCGGCGAATGCTACATCGGCGTCTTGCAAAATGCTCTGCTCGGACGGCGTGATGGCGGTGCTTTGGCCCCAGCCGCGGTATTCCACTGCCAATATGGCAAAGCCAGCGTCCCGCAGAGAGTCAATTTTGTGCAGATTTTGCGGCAAATTGCGAAAGGTGCCGTGGTAATACAGCAGGGTGGGGGCATTTTTGTCAGGGTGCGGCAGCCACCACATTTCTACCTGCTGGGCGGAGGTTGCAACGCTGGCGGTGCTGCTGGAAGCACTGGTAACGGTGGTCAAGCTGGCCTGCTGCGGCAGCGTTACAAAATAGCGTTCATCGCCCTTGCGCAGGCCCGCAAAATCGGCAGGCACGCCGGGGGTGGGGCGGTAGATGATGCTCCGCTGTTTGACGTCCAGCCAGGCGCAGCCGCTGGATGACAGTAGCGAAACTGCCACCAAAAGCACAAGAATTTGGCGCAACGCACGCGCACCGGCCAAAGCGCCGCGTACAGCCGTTAAACTGCCTACCCATTGCATTCTTAAAACCATTGTCTTCGTTATGAATAAGTTATTCACTATTGCCCTGGGCCTGATTGTGGCCCAGTTTTCCGGCCAAGCGCTGGCCCAGTCGACCCTGTCGACGCTGGCGGGCGAGGGCAATGTGCTGCGCATGCAACTCAGCCCTTTTGCCTACCACTGGGGGCCGCGCGACCCGGAGGATAGGGACGTTTTTTTGATCGGTGTGGAGCGTGAGCACCCGAACGGCAAGATCGACGGCATTGCGTATTTCAGCAATACCTTTGGCCAGGACAGTGTGTACCTCTTTCCTTGGGGCGGCGTGTACAAGAATTTTTACGGCATTCCCAAGCTGTCGGTTAAATGGACAGCGGGTGTGATCTATGGCTACAAAGCACCGTACGACAAAAAATTACCGCTCAACTACAAGGGCTTTGCGCCAGCCATTATTCCTGCAGTGACCTATGAGTTCAGTCCCAAATGGTCTGGGCAAATCAACTTGCTAGGCACGCAGGGCGTGATGTTTCAGGTCAACGTGCCGCTGAATTAAGCGCATTGGTACATAGCGTTTGCTATTAATGTAATAGCTCTTTATGCTATGTTCTATTGGGCTGGCGGCCTAAAAGGCTGTTAATGCTGGCTTAGAAAGGCATTTTGGGCATGCCGCCGCCCATGCCTTTCATGCCGCCCAGCTGCTTCATCATCTTCATCATCCCGCCGCCCTTCATTTTCTTCATCATGCCCTGCATTTGCTCAAACTCTTTGAGCATGCGGTTCACGTCTTGCACCTGCACACCCGCGCCAGCGGCAATGCGGCGTTTGCGGGTGGCTTTGATCAGGTCAGGGTGGCGGCGCTCTTTGGGCGTCATGCTTTGGATGATGCCTTCTTTGCGGCGAATGTCTTTCTCGGCCCGGGTCATGTCGGCCTCGGTGGCTTTGGCGGCCATTTGCGTAGGCAGCTTGTCCAGCATGCTGGACAGGCCGCCCATTTGCTTCATTTGCTGGAGTTGACCTAAAAAGTCGCTTAGGTCAAAGCCCGCGCCGCTTTTGATTTTGGCGGCCATCTTTTGCGCGGCTTGCATGTCTACGCCTGCAGTGACCTGCTCGACCAGCGCCAAAATGTCGCCCATGCCCAGAATGCGGCTGGCAAAACGCTCGGCGTCAAACACCTCCAGGCCGTCAATTTTCTCGCTGGTACCGGCAAACTTGATGGGTACACCGGTGATCTGCTTGACCGACAGGGCCGCTCCGCCGCGCGAGTCGCCGTCGGTTTTGGTCAGAATAATGCCGGTTAGCGGCAGCGCATCTTTAAACGCCTTGGCGGTGTTGATGGCGTCTTGGCCCTGCATGGCATCGACGACGAATAGGGTCTCAATCGGGTTGACCGCGGCGTGCAGCTGCTTGATTTCCAGCATCAGCGCTTCGTCAATCGCCAAACGGCCAGCGGTGTCGACCAGCAGCACGTCAAAGTAGTGCTTGCGGGCGTAGTCCAGCGCGGCCAGGGCGATATCCACAGGTTTTTGGTCGGGCGAACTGGGGAACCATTCGGCCCCGGCCTGGGCAGTGACGGTTTTCAGCTGTTCGATAGCCGCTGGGCGGTACACGTCGCCCGATACCGTTAGCACTTTCTTTTTACGCTTGGTAATCAGGTGTTTGGCCAGTTTGGCCGTGGTGGTGGTTTTACCGGCGCCTTGCAGGCCAGCCATCAAAATGACGGCGGGCGGCTGGGCGGCCAAGTTGATGTCGGCCACGTAGCGGTTCAGGCCGTCGGGCGAGGTGAGGTCGCCCATGGTGGCGGTCAGCTCTTTTTGCACCACGGCTACCAGCGCCTGGCCGGGTTTGAGCGAGCCCACCACCTCTTGGCCCAGGGCTTTGTCTTTCACGCGGGCTATAAAGTCGCGCACCACGGGCAGGGCCACGTCGGCTTCCAGCAGGGCCATGCGCACCTCGCGTAGCATGTCTTGCACGTTGGATTCAGTAATCCGGGCCTGACCACTGATGGTTTTTACAAGGCGCGAGAGTTTGTCGGTAAGAGCGGAGGCCATGGGTACAAGAGCTGCTGAGAGCGGAATAATGGAGGGACGGGCAGGTGCGCAAACTAAAGCGGGTAGGGTGAAGTATGCCAGTGCGGTAACAGTGGCAAGCCCGGGGTACACTTTGGGCATGATTTTATCTGGTGGTTCGTACTTGGTGTGGGGCTTGGGCATTTTGGCCATCCTGGCCTATGCCTTGCCTGCTGCCTGGCGCGCGCTGGGCGCGCACGCCACGCGTGTGGCGCTGTTAGCGGCTTGGGTGTTGCACGGCGTGCTGCTGGCAGTGGCTTTGCTGGGTTTGGGGCAAGCCGATGGTGGGGGCGCGCGCTTTGGCTTTGGCCCGGCGGTGTCAACGACGGCGTGGCTGATGCTGAGCGTGTATGCGCTGGAAAGCCGGTTTTACCCGCAGCTGCAGTCACGCACTGCGCTGGCGGCCTTGGGCGCAGCGGCGGTGCTGCTGGGCCTGTTGTACCCCGGTACGGCGCTGCATGCCAGTGCGTCGCTGTGGTTGCCGCTGCACTGGGCGCTGGGCATTGCGTCGTACGGCCTGTTCGCTGCTGCGGTGGTGCACGCCTGGCTGATGACGCGATCGGAAGCCCAAATGCGCCTGGGCGCCGCGGGCGACACCAGCCAGTTGGGCCTGCCGCTGATGACACTGGAGCGCCTGATGTTTGCCTTTGTGATGGCTGGTTTTGCGCTGCTCAGCGCCACCTTGCTGGTGGGTTGGCTGTTCAGCGAATCACTCTACGGCGCAGGCATAGCCTGGAAGTGGAACCACAAAACCATTTTCTCGGTGCTCTCGTGGCTGGCCTTTGCCCTGCTGCTGTGGGGCCGTTGGCAGTGGGGCTGGCGTGGCAAGCGCGCGGTGCGTATGCTGTACGCGGGCGCGGGCCTGCTGTTGCTGGCCTATGTTGGCTCGCGTTTTGTGTTGGAAGTTATTTTGCAGCGTGCACCATGAAATATTTACTTGTATTGGCCGTGGTTGCGGTAGCGTTTTGGCTTTGGCGTAACAATCGCCAAAGCGCAAAAACGGAGCCGCCCAAAACAGCGCGTAAACCTGCTGCTCAGGGCACGCTGGCCGAGCCGCAGCCCATGCTGCAGTGCGCTGCCTGCGGGGTGCATTTGCCTGCAGGCGAAGCGTTGACCGGCCGACAGGGCAGCTACTGCAGCGCAGCCCACCGCGCCCAGCTGGAGGGCTGATGCGCTTTCCCTCCAGCGCGATCCGGCTCGGTGAAACCCATGCGTCCATAGGTATCGAGGAGGGCCTGCCGCGTTTGTGGCGCGGCTTTATGGTCGCGCGAATTTTAGTGGCCACCGTGTTGCTTCTGCTGCTGGTGTACTTGCATGTGACGGCGCCTACGGCCAACACCTTCAGCGCCTTGGTGTTGTGCGTGGCGTATTGGGCGCTTACTTGCAGTGTGCGCCTGTGGGGCAAGCCCGAGCGGTCTGCTTCGCGCCTTGACCCGCAGTGGGTGGTGACGGTAGGCGCCGATGTGATGGTGTTTGCTACCCTGCTGTACTTGCAAATAGGCGGGGTCAATTTCACGCCGTTGTTTGTGCTGCCGGTCTTGCTTGCGGCGGTGCTAGGGCCGCTGCTGTTGGCTTTGGGAACGGCCGCCGCCGTCACCTTGGCGCTGCTGCTGGATGCCTGGCAGATATCCATTTTGAGCTCGCCCGAGGCCACCTCGCGTTATTTGCAAGCGGCGCTGACGGGGGTGGGCTTGTTTGTCGTGGCCTATTTGGCCAACCAGCTGGCGCTGCGCCTGGCGCGGCAAGAGCGCATTGCCCGCATCAGCGCCATGGTGGCGCGCGCCCAAACCCAGGTTAACCAATTGGTCATCGACTCATTGAGCGACGGCGTGTTGGTGGTAGATGCCAATGGCATCGTGCGCACCACCAACCCGGCCGCGCGTGCCATGCTGGGGCCGCGTACGCAGTCGGCAGGTAGCTACGACAGCACGGCGCAAATTGTGCTGCTGCCCAATACGCCCTTCGTGTTGGCGTCCCACGCTGCGTGGCAACCCCTGGTCGAGCTGGCAGGCCGCACCTTGTCCAGCATGCAGGCGCAAGACGCCGAGGTAGCCATTGTTGACACCGCTGGCGCTGCGCACCGTTTGCGGGTGCGTACCCAGCTGGCAGCGGCAAGCCACAACGGTGACCACGATAGCGATACCTTGTGCGTTTTATTTTTGGAAGACCTGCGCGAGCTGGAGGCCCGGCTGCGCACCGACAAACTGGCCGCCATGGGCCGCATGTCGGCCGCCGTGGCGCACGAGATTCGCAACCCGCTGGCAGCGATTTCGCAAGCCAATGCGCTGTTGGCAGAAGAGCTGCTGTCGCCCGAGCAGCTCAAACTCACCAGCATGGTGCAACACAACGCCAAGCGTTTGGCCCGCATCGTGGACGACGTGTTGGACGTGTCGCGGGTGACGCCCTCTACGCTGACGGGTCCACAGCTGCACAACGCAGAGCGCACCATTCTGGCTATCTGCCGGGACTGGGCGCAGCAAAACGGCTGCGGTGACCAGTTGCGTTTGCCTTACACCAAAGCGCACACCACGATCATTTTTGAAGAAGACCACTTGCGCCGTGTGCTGGTTAACCTGCTGGACAACGCGCTGCGCTACGCCAGCAAACTGCCAGCTGCCATTGAAGTGTTTATCCAGTCGCCAGGCCAGTATGCGCTGCAGGCAGACGACGACGCCCGCATCAACTCAGCCGTTCGGCTGGCTGTGTGGAGCGACGCGCCCCCAATTGAGCAGGGCGTGCAGCGCCACTTGTTTGAACCGTTTTTCAGCTCTGAGAGCCGCTCCAGCGGGTTGGGCTTGTACATTTGCCGCGAGCTGTGCACGCGCCACGGCGCACTGATAGGGTACCAACGCAGTGAGCGGGCTGAGCACAATAGCGAAGACTTCGGCACGCCCCAACCGGGCAACGAATTTTTTGTCCTGCTGAGTATCGCGTCCGGTCCCCCATAGCCACATAGCGCCACAATAGGCACTTGTACCCGTAAAATCCACCCCATGGCCGCACCTGCTGATCTTGACCACCCCAAAGTACTCGTGATTGATGACGAGCCAGACCTGCGCACGCTGTATGAGTTTAGCTTGGTGCGCGAGGGCTATGTAGTGCATACGGCCGAGGGCGTGGAGCAGGCGCTGGATGCGCTGCGGCACCAGCGCTTTGACGCCGTTATTTCAGACATGCGCTTGCAGGATGGGATGGGCCTGGATGTGCTTCGGTTTTTAACCCAGCACCAGCGCAGCGAGCGCTGCGTGGTCATCACCGCGTTTGGCTCGGCTGAAAATGCGGTGGAGGCGCTGAAGGCCGGGGCATTTGATTACCTGACCAAGCCAGTGGATTTAAAGCAGTTTCGCAGCGTGGTGGCCCAGGCGGTGCGCTCTTCGCAATCGGGCGGCAGCTCGCTGTTGGTGCGGCAAGCGCCCTCCAATCCTCAGCCCAGTGCAGAAAACACATCCGAGCTCACCGTAGAGCGCGCGTTGACGCAAGCCGCCAGCGCAGCGCCTGCCGCTGATCCTGCAGTTGCGCTGGTGCCGCCTGCATTGGCGCGTATGGTGGGCGAATCCGCAGCGATGCGCGCGGTGCGTGATCGGGTGCAAAAGGTGGCGCGCAGCATGGCGCCAGTGCTGGTGCGCGGAGAGTCGGGCACGGGCAAAGAACTGGTCGCGCAGGCTATCCATGCCTGCAGCCACCGTGCCAACGGCCCGTTTGTAGCGGTCAACTGCGGTGCCATTCCCGAGGCCTTGCTGGAGGCAGAATTTTTTGGTGCGCGCAAAGGGGCTTACACGGGGGCGACGCAAGACCGTGAGGGCTACTTTCAGGCGGCCCACGGCGGCACGCTGTTTTTAGATGAAATAGGTGACCTGCCTCTGGCAATGCAGGCCAAGCTGCTGCGCGCTATCCAAGAGCGCAGCGTGCGTGCACTGGGTGGCACACAGGAGGAGGCCGTTGATACACGTATCGTCAGCGCCACCCACCACGATTTGGCGGCACAAGCGGCGCGGGGCTTGTTTCGCCAAGACTTGTACTACCGGCTGAATGTGATCGAGATCGCCTTGCCTGCGTTGCGTGATCGGCGCGACGACCTGCCACGACTCACCCAGGCGCTGCTGGCGCGCATTGCGGCAGACAGCGGCGAAGCGCCCCGCGTGGTGTCGGCCGCCATGATGGCGACGTTGCAGCGCAGCCCCTTAACCGGTAATGTCCGCGAACTGGAAAACATCTTGCACCGCTCCTTGGCATTGTCGGATGGCGATGAGCTGGAGATCGAAGCCGAAGAAATGCGCTCGTATGGCCAAGATGCTCCGTCTACTTCTGCTAACCCTGCGGCCAGTGGCGATCCATTGTTGGACGGCTCGCCAGCAGCCATGCCCAGCGACCTGCAGTCGCACTTGGACACCCAAGAAAAAGCCATCCTCCTTCAGGCCCTGACCGAGTGCGGCTTTAACCGCACCGCGGCTGCCGCGCGGTTAGGTATCAGTTTGCGCCAAATCCGCTACCGCATGGTGCGGTTGGGAATTGACGCGCAAATACCTGCACAGTCTGCGGCTACGGACGCCTGAATGCCTCCAAACCTGTCGGGCCGCACATCGTGACCGTCTCCCCGCCGCACGCCGCAACTGCCCCGAAAGACTGGCACGCAGGCTGGTACCGCCTGGCACAACGGCTTGACTCACCAAACTTTGGCGCCCGACCCGCAGAGGTTGCGGTGAATTTGCTGGTAGTGCACTCCATTAGCCTGCCGCCCGGCCACTACGGTGGCTCGCAGGTGCAAGCCTTGTTTACCAACCAGCTTGACTGGGACGCGCACCCGTACTTTCAGACGATCCGTGGCCTACAGGTGTCTGCGCATTTTTTTATTGCACGCCATGGCGCCATTTGGCAGTTTGTTAGCTGCGACGACCGTGCCTGGCATGCGGGAGCCTCCGTGTTCAATGGCCGCGAGAACTGCAATGACTTCTCAATAGGAGTGGAGTTAGAGGGTTTGGAAGGCGACGTCTTTGAGCCAGCCCAATACGCCAGCTTGGCCCGCTTATGCCACGCTTTGCGGCAACACTACCCAATAGCGCACGTGGCAGGCCACGAGCACATCGCACCCGGACGAAAACAAGATCCTGGGCCGGGGTTTGATTGGCCGCTGCTGGCCCAAAGTGTTGCGTGGGGTCTGCAATCGTTTCCATTTTCGCAGGATGAAAATTTGACGTAAAGCTTGCCGTGCCACCGCCACGCCAATTTGGCGGTGAAGTTACAGGCGCCTCGGCGGACCAAAAGCGGGCCCAGGGCGCATGGCTGCTGGTAACGCGAAAGTATGACTAAGCCGGACGCGCCTTGACCGCGCTCCAGCATGGGTTCAAGCTGACAAAAAGCAGCGCATCAAGTCAACTGTGGGTAGCTTAAAACCTTGGTTGTAGTAGTTTTTTACCTGCCCCTCAGTTCAAACCCTGATATGGCGCGATACACTACATATAGTGTCTTGCCAACTGACCAAACACTAGATATAGTGTGTAGCGGTGACAAACACGAGCGACAGATCACGCTGGTTTTTGCAACTTGCTTTGCAAGTGCATCGTCCAAAACCCAAGCCGGCGTGGCTAAATTCAGTGCATGTTTAAAAAGTGCTACCAATAAAAGTGAAGTAAGAGGAAACAATGCAAACAGTATCTATTGCCAAATCACAGTCTCCCGTGAGCAGCGCAGGCGCCCGGGCAACTGACCACACCCAAACGTCCGCAGACGCGAGTGCATCGCAAACGCTAAACCAATACCAGATCATCCGCCGCAATGGCGCGGTGGTACCCTTTGAGCCGGGCAAAATTGCCGTGGCCATGATGAAGGCTTTTTTGGCGGTGCATGGCACCCAAGGCGCTGCATCGGCCAGTGTGCGCGAGACGGTAGATGGCCTGACCCAGGCTGTGGTGCGCGCGCTGATGCGCTCACGCCCCAGTGGCGGCACCTTCCATATTGAAGATGTGCAAGACCAGGTAGAGCTGGGCTTGATGCGCAGCGAGCACCACGAAATTGCCCGCGCCTATGTGCTGTACCGCGAGCGCCGCACCCAAGAGCGTGCCAAGCAAGCGCCTGCAGCGACCATGGCCACGCCCACCATGCATGTGATGGACGGCGGCAAGCGCGTGGCCTTGGACATGGCCAAGCTGCAAGGCCTGATTGAGTCATCCTGCGCCAACCTGGGCAAAGACATCACCCCTGCGCCGATTTTGTCCGAGACCCTGCGTAACCTGTACGACGGCGTGCCGGTAGACGAGGTGTACAAAGCCTCCATCCTGGCAGCGCGCACCCTGATCGAGAAAGACCCCGACTACACCTACGCTACCGCGCGCTTGCTGATGCACACCATCCGCAGAGAAATTTTGGGTGAAGAGGTGGTTCAAGAGCAGATGGGCGAGAAATACCCTGAGTACTTCCCTTTGTTCATCAAAAAAGGCGTTGATAACGAACTGCTGGACGAACGCTTGATGCAGTTCGACTTGAAGCGACTGGGTGCCGCCCTCAAACCTGAACGCGACTTGCAGTTTGACTACCTGGGCCTGCAAACCCTGTACGACCGCTACTTTTTGCATGTGCGTAAAACCCGTATCGAAATGCCGCAGGCCTTCTTCATGCGCGTCGCGATGGGGTTGTCGCTCAATGAAATCAACCGCGAAGCGCGTGCCATCGAGTTTTACGAAGTGCTGTCGTCGTTTGACTTTATGTCCAGTACGCCTACGTTGTTCAACAGCGGCACCCTGCGTTCGCAGCTGTCCAGCTGCTACTTGACCACGGTGCCCGACGATTTGGATGGCATTTACGAGTCGATCAAAGAAAACGCCTTGCTGTCCAAGTTTGCGGGCGGACTGGGCAACGACTGGACCCGTGTGCGCGCCTTGGGTGCCCACATCAAGGGCACCAATGGCGAATCCCAGGGTGTAGTGCCTTTCCTCAAAGTGGTCAACGACACGGCAGTGGCGGTCAACCAGGGGGGCAAGCGCAAAGGCGCGGTGTGTACCTATCTGGAGACCTGGCACCTGGACATGGAAGAGTTTCTGGAGCTGCGCAAAAACACCGGCGATGACCGCCGCCGCACGCACGACATGAACACCGCCAACTGGATCCCCGATCTGTTCATGCGCCGCGTGATGGAAAAGGGCGAGTGGACCTTGTTCTCGCCTAACAACGTACCCGACCTGCACGACAAGTTCGGCAAAGAGTTTGAAACAGCCTACGTGGCCTACGAAGCCAAGGCTGCGCGCGGCGAGATCAAGCCCTACCGCACCGTGCAAGCCGCCGACATGTGGCGCAAGATGCTCACCATGCTGTTTGAAACGGGCCACCCGTGGATCACATTCAAAGACGCTTGCAATATTCGCTCGCCCCAGCAGCACATTGGCGTAGTGCACTCGTCCAACCTGTGCACCGAGATCACGCTCAACACCAGCGATACCGAAACCGCTGTATGTAACTTGGGTTCAGTCAATCTGGTTCAGCACCTGAAAGATGGCAAGCTGGACCACGACAAGCTCAAGAAAACCATCACTGTGGCCATGCGCATGCTGGACAACGTGATTGACATCAACTACTACGCAGTCAAAAAAGCGCGCGACTCCAATATGCGCCACCGTCCTGTCGGCTTGGGCTTGATGGCTTTCCAGGACAGCTTGTACGAGCTGCGCGTGCCTTACGCCAGCCAGGCGGCGGTAGAGTTTGCCGATGAGTCGATGGAAGCGATTTGTTACTACGCCTACTGGGCGTCCACTGAGCTGGCCAAAGAGCGCGGCAAATACTCCAGCTACAAAGGCTCGTTGTGGGACCAAGGCATTTTGCCCTTGGACACTTTGGACATGCTGGCCAAAGAGCGCGGTGGTTATGTCGAAGTAGACCGCTCTGCCAAGCTGGACTGGAGCGTACTGCGCAACAAAATTGTCCAAGACGGCATGCGCAACTCCAACTGCGTGGCCATTGCCCCTACAGCCACCATCTCCAACATCATTGGTGTGGACGCTTGTATTGAGCCTTGCTTTGGCAATTTGTCTGTCAAGTCCAACTTGTCGGGTGAGTTCACCATCATCAACGGCTACTTGGTGCGCGATTTGAAGCGCTTGGGATTGTGGGACGACGTGATGGTGGTAGACCTGAAGCACTACGACGGCTCTTTGCGCCCGATTGACCGCGTGCCCGCAGAGATCAAGTCTTTGTACGCAACCGCGTTTGAAGTGGACACGACTTGGGTGATCGAGGCTGCGGCACGCCGCCAAAAGTGGATCGACCAAGCCCAGTCGCTCAACATCTACATGGCTGGCGCGTCGGGTAAAAAACTTGACGACACCTACAAGCTGGCTTGGACCCGCGGCTTGAAGACCACCTACTACCTGCGCACCGTGGGCGCTACGCATGCTGAAAAGTCCACGGTGAAAGCCGGCAAGATGAACTCGGTGTCTTCGGGCAGCGGTGGCGGTATCAGCACTGCGCCAGCTGCCAGCGTGAACGCGCTGGAGGCGGCGGCGGCGGCTGCGCGCGAGCAATTGAGTGCCATGCCCGCGACCGATATCAGGTTTTGCGGTGTGGACGATCCCACCTGCGAGTCTTGCCAATAAGACACCATGGTTGCCGTGATGAATCTGCAATTTGGCAACCAGAAATGACCCATAAATCTACGCTCTGAAATGCATAGCTGGAAAAATTTTTGCGCTAATGCGATGCAAAACAGCAACACTATCAAGCAGCACATTGCGCAAACGCTTTGCGTTTCGCGAGGTCTGCTCTCATAATTGAAGTATTGGAATAATTTATGTTGACTTGGGACGAAGAAGTTACACCCGCGTTGCAAACCGCAGTACACAGTGGCTCTATTGCTAGCCGCTTGGATCAGCTTCCCTCTGCAGTTTCGCAAGCCACCTCGCAGCCAGCGCGTCGCTTGCTCGATGATGGCGCACCAGCGCCTCTTGCATCACCTACCCCGTTACCAGCTAGCGCAACTGCAACGCCAGCCAAGCCCGCTGCCGCACGCCGCGTTAACGCGGCTGATAAACGCATCATCAACGGCCAAACCGACGTGAACCAGTTGGTGCCTTTCAAATACAAATGGGCTTGGGAAAAATACCTGGCCACTTGCGCCAACCACTGGATGCCGCAAGAAGTCAACATGACGCGCGATATTGCGCTGTGGAAAGACCCCAACGGTTTGACCGATGACGAGCGCCGTTTGATCAAGCGTAACTTGGGCTTTTTCGTGACGGCCGATTCCTTGGCCGCCAATAACATCGTGCTGGGCACCTACCGCCACATCACCGCACCCGAGTGCCGCCAGTTCTTGCTGCGCCAAGCTTTTGAAGAAGCTATCCATACCCATGCTTACCAGTACATCACTGAGTCGCTGGGCTTGGACGAGGCCGAAATCTTCAACGCGTACAACGAAGTGCAGTCTATCAAGGACAAAGACCAGTTTTTGATCCCCTTCATTGAGGTCATCTCTGACCCGCACTTCAAGACGGGCACGCCTGAGGCAGACCAAACGCTGTTGAAGTCCTTGATCGTGTTTGCCTGCCTGATGGAAGGCCTGTTCTTCTACGTCGGTTTTACACAAATTTTGGCCTTGGGCCGTCAAAACAAAATGACGGGCGCTGCCGAACAATACCAGTACATTTTGCGCGACGAGTCCATGCACTGCAATTTTGGTATTGACTTGATCAACCAGCTCAAGCTGGAGAATCCGCACTTGTGGACAGCAGAGTTTAAAGCTGAGATCAATGCATTATTTATGAAGGCTGTTGAGCTGGAGTACCGCTACGCCGAAGACACCATGCCGCGCGGCGTGCTGGGCTTGAACGCCTCCATGTTCAAAGGCTATTTGCGCTACATCGCTAACCGCCGTGCCACACAGATCGGTTTGGAAGAACTGTTTCCCAATGAGGAAAACCCCTTCCCATGGATGAGCGAGATGATTGATTTGAAGAAAGAACGTAATTTCTTTGAGACGCGCGTGATTGAATACCAATCAGGTGGCGCGCTGTCGTGGGATTAAACCAATTTGTGGACAAATAGCCCAAACCATATGAGTCAGACGAGTATTTCAAACTTCCAAAACTGCGCCAAAGAGCGCGGTATGGATGTTTGTTCCCCCATTCAGCGCGCTGGGCATCTGCCCAACGCGCTGAATCGCTTTGAGCGTCCAACACGCCCAGAGTGCATTCCAAGTTGAAGTATCAACTAGATCTAGGAGAATGAAAATGGCAACTGCGAAAAAAGCCCCGGCAAAAAAAGCCGCTGCAAAAAAAGCCCCGGCTAAAAAAGCCGTAGCAAAAAAAGCACCAGCGAAGAAGGCTGCTGCTAAGAAACCTGCTGCTAAAAAAGTAGCTAAAAAAGTTGCGGCCAAAAAGCCAGCAGCGAAAAAAGCTGCTGCCAAGAAGCCAGCTGCTAAAAAAGTAGCTAAAAAAGTCGCGGCTAAAAAGCCAGCGGCGAAAAAAGCTGCTGCCAAGAAGCCAGCTGCTAAAAAAGCCGTAGCCAAAAAAGCTCCGGCCAAAAAAAAAGCAGCAGCTAAAAAAAAAGTAGCCGCTAAGAAACCCGCTGCCAAAAAGCCTGCTGCAAAGAAAGCCGCGAAAAAGCCTGCTGCAAAGAAAGCCGCGAAAGCACCCGCTGCTGCCCCTGCTCCCGCGGCTCAGACTACTCTGAACCCGCAGGCCGCATGGCCTTTCCCGACGGCCAGCAAGCCTTAAAACTTGTTAGGTGTGTCAAAAAGTCCAAAGTCGCAAGACTTTGGACTTTTTTTATGGGCTAAAAGAAATGCTGCCAATCGCCCGGAAAAATCCACAGCAACCCCGCCGTCATCGTGGTGTAGCGCAAAAACTTGCCCACAGCCATGTAGGCTACGCAAGGCCAAAAAGGAAATTTAAGCCAACCTGCCACTGCGCATAGGGGGTCGCCAATGCCAGGCAGCCACGCCAGCAAGCAGGCTTTGGGCCCAAAGCGCTCCAGCCACTGCAACGCTTTGATGTGAATGCTGTGGCCTTGGTACTTATGCATCACGTTGCGCGCGCCATAGCCCATCCACCAGTCCACCGCCCCCCCCAGCGTGTTGCCGGCAGTGGCCACCAGGATAGCGGGCCAAAACAACTCGGGGTTGAGCTTGACCAAGCCAAACACCACAGGTTCAGACCCCAAAGGCAGCAAGGTAGCCGAGATAAATGAAACGATAAACACCGTACCCAATCCATATTGCGGCAGGGCGAGCAGTTCAAGCAGGTGGTTTATCCATTCGGGCATACAGGGAGTATACTCATGCCTCTTTTTTCAGCAGTTTGCTTGTCGGTATTTTCTCGTCCACGCTATGTTGCTACCTGTCCAAATTGGTCCCGTTACACTGGCAAACAACGTGTTTGCCGCACCCATGGCGGGCGTGACCGACAGACCTTTTCGCATGCTGTGTAAATCCCTCGGTGCGGGCTACGCTGTGAGCGAAATGGTGACCTCGCGCAAAGACCTGTGGAACAGCCTGAAAACCTCGCGCCGTGCAAACCATGAGGGTGAAACCAGTCCGATAGCCGTGCAAATTGCGGGCACCGATGCGCAAATGATGGCCGAGGCCGCCGTATACAATATTGACCGCGGCGCGCAGATCATCGACATTAACATGGGTTGCCCGGCCAAAAAAGTGTGCAACAAATGGGCCGGCTCGGCGCTGATGCAAGACGAACCGTTGGCGCTTGAGATTGTTGAGGCGGTGGTCAAAGCCTGTCAGCTGCACAACGTGCCGGTGACTTTGAAGATGCGTACGGGTTGGAGTCAGGACCATAAAAATGCGCTCTCTATTGCGCGGGCGGCGCAGGCCGCTGGCATCCAGATGCTCACCATCCATGGCCGCACCCGCGAGCAGGGCTACAAAGGCATGGCCGAGTACGACACCATCGCAGCGGTAAAGGCGGCGCTCAGTATTCCGGTAGTGGCCAATGGCGACATTACCAGCCCCGAGAAAGCGCGTGACGTGCTGCGCGCAACCGGCGCCGATGCCATCATGGTAGGCCGTGCTGCCCAAGGCCGGCCGTGGATATTCCGGGAAATTGCCCACTTCTTGGCCACTGGCGTGCACTTGGCGCCGCCGCTGGTGGCCGAACTGCGCCGTTTGTTGCTGGCGCATTTGGAGGAGCACTACAGCCTGTATGGTGCGGTGATGGGCGTTCGTACAGCGCGTAAACACATTGGCTGGTATGTTCGCGGTCTGCCCGGTGGCGAGGCGTTCCGCCAGAACATGAACCTGATTGAAGACACCGGGCCGCAACTGCGCGCCGTGGCCGAATATTTAGATGACTTAGCGACCTGCATGGACCGTTTGCCTTCAGCCAGCGACGATACTGTGGCATCCGCGATCGACCTTGAGCAAGAAGAAAATTTAGCATGAGCAAAAAACACATTGAAGACTGCGTACGCCAAAGTCTCGAGGCGTACTTTAAAGACTTAAAGGGAACTGAGCCCCACGGCATGTACGACATGATGGTGGGCACGGTGGAAAAGCCGATGCTGGAAGTGGTTATGCGCGAGGCCAACCACAACCAGTCCAAAGCCGCTGAGTGGCTGGGCCTGAACCGAAACACTTTGCGAAAAAAACTGCTCGAGCACGACTTGCTGTGAGCTTTGGCCGTTGGCCACATGGCCTGCAACTATCACTATTATTGAGGAAGCCGCCATGCGCGCACTGATTTCTGTATCCGATAAAACCGGCATTATTGCGCTGGCGAAAGACCTCGCCGCACTCGGTGTCACCCTGATCTCTACCGGCGGCACCGCCAAGCTGCTGGCCGATGCGGGTCTGCAGGTGAGCGAAGTTGCCGAGGTAACCGGCTTCCCGGAAATGCTGGACGGCCGCGTTAAAACCCTGCACCCGCGTGTACATGGTGGCCTGCTGGCGCGCCGCGACCTACCCGCGCACATGGCTGCACTGAAAGAGCACGCCATTGATACCATCGACCTGCTGATCGTCAACCTCTACCCATTTGAGGCCACGGTAGCCAAAGCAGGTTGCACGCTAGAGGACGCGATAGAGAATATCGACATCGGTGGCCCTGCCATGGTGCGTAGCGCCGCTAAAAATTGGCAAGATGTAGCGGTGCTGACCGATGCCTCGCAGTACGCCGGCGTAGTGGCCGAGATCAAAGCCAACGGCAGCGTATCGAAAAAAACCAAGTTTGCCTTGTCTGTAGCAGCGTTCAACCGCATCAGCAACTATGACGCTGCCATCAGCGACTATCTGTCGTCGGTGCAAGACTGCGAGCAGACGGTAGCGCCTCGCAGCGAGTTCCCTGGCCAATCCAATGGCCGCTTCGTCAAGCTGCAAGACCTGCGCTATGGCGAAAACCCGCACCAAAAGGCTGCGTTCTACCGCGACCTGCACCCGGCGCCCGGCTCATTGGTCACGGCGGTGCAACTGCAAGGCAAAGAGCTGAGCTACAACAACATCGCCGATGCCGACGCCGCGTGGGAATGCGTGAAGAGTTTTGATACCACCGCCTGCGTCATCGTCAAGCACGCCAACCCCTGCGGCGTGGCCGTGGGTACTGACGCTTTGCAGGCGTACAGCAAAGCATTTCAAACCGATCCTACCTCCGCGTTTGGCGGCATCATCGCCCTGAACTGTACGCTTGACGAGCACGCGGCGCTACAAATTTCAAAGCAGTTCGTCGAAGTACTGATGGCGCCGGACTTTACACCCGAGGCTTTGGAGGTGTTCAAGTCCAAGGTGAACGTGCGCATTTTAAAAATCGCATTACCTGTCAAAACCGCAGCGGGCAAAACAGCCAGCGCGTGGGAGCAGGGCCGCAACGCGCATGACATCAAGCGCGTAGGCTCTGGCCTTTTGATCCAATCGGCTGACAATCACGTGCTCAGCTTGTCTGACCTGAAAGTCGTGACCAAGCTGCAGCCAACTGCTGAACAGCTGCAAGATTTGCTGTTTGCGTGGACAGTTGCTAAATACGTCAAATCCAACGCCATTGTCTTCTGCAAAGACGGCATGACCATGGGCGTAGGCGCAGGCCAGATGAGCCGCCTGGACTCAGCCCGCATCGCCAGCATCAAAGCCGGGCACGCCAGCCTGGCGCTTAGTGGCACAGCAGTCGCCAGCGACGCATTCTTCCCCTTCCGCGACGGGTTAGACGTGGTGGTCGACGCAGGTGCCACCAGCGTGATTCAACCCGGCGGCTCAATGCGCGACCAGGAAGTGATTGACGCAGCCGATGAGCGGGGCGTGGTGATGGTGCTGTCGGGGGTGCGGCATTTCCGCCATTGAGGATCGCTTAAACGAACGGGTTAACGACGGTGGTCGCTCCATACCGCGTGCCGTGGCTCATGTGCTACTTAATCATTGCTTTGCAGGCAATCCAATTGTTCAATTACTATAAAAA